>NZ_JBIWOA010000007.1:0-156637 GCF_044767525.1 Streptomyces sp. NPDC101234
CCGGGGGGTCTGGGGGGGGGGGGTTGGTTTTGGTGTGGGGTTGCGTGTTCTGGGTGGGCGGGTGGGGGGGGGGGGTTGTGTTTGGGGGGGTGGGGGGCGCGCGCCCGCCCCCCCCCCCCCCCCCACCACTGTAAGGAAAAAAGGGGCACTACCAGTTGAGCTGAGCTACAGCCACAAGTGACCGCCGGGCCTCGAACCCGGATCTCCGCTTCTCCGCGAAGTCCCCGGTCGCGAACCGGCAGGGCCTACACCCAACTCCTGAGCAGGTGAGGGCTGTATCGGGCAGCTCCAGAGAGCGTCAGGTCCCTTTGTCGGCGCGCCCAGACCTTCTGGGCCAGCCAGTCCGGCCACTTGACGAGGGTTCACCGCCGGGCGGCTCAGCCTTCGGTGCCAGGTCGCCGTTGGCTGCCGGCTCGCGGGCCCGCTCTTCCCCCGGAAGGGTGCACGACCTTCCCCAGGGTGAGCCGAGTTCCGCATCAGCCGGTCGGCCGGGAGCGGATCATGAGGACGCCTGGTGGATCTCATCGTCCTCCGCCCTACCTGTTCCGGGGCGCGACGGTGGCGGTGTACGGCAGAATGACGCCCACCGATGTGCCAGAGCGCAGCCGTGACCGCAAGTGCCCTGTTTCACGCGGTCCTTGGGCGTGCGAGGAGAGGAAGACGTGAGCGAGAACCAGAGCGCCACCGCCGGAGTGCAGCGACTCGACACCGGGACGGCGCACAACGCTCGCGTGTGGAACTACTGGCAGGGCGGCAAGGACAACTACGAGGTCGACCAGCAGGTAGGCGATCACGTTGCCGGCATGATCCCCGTCATCCGCGACATCGCGCGCGCCGACCGGCAGTTCCTTGGCCGCGCCGTGCGCTGTCTGGCAGAGGAACACGGCATCCGTCAGTTCCTCGACATCGGCACCGGCCTGCCGGCCTTGGAGAACACCCACGAGATCGCCCAGCGGATCGCCCCCGAGTCGCGGATCGTGTACGTCGACAATGACCCCATCGTGCTCGCGCACGCCCGCGCCCTGCTGACCAGTGCCCCGGAAGGCGCCACCGACTACATCGACGCCGATGTGCACGACCCGGACACCATTCTGCGCATCTCCGGACGGACACTCGACTTCACCAAGCCCACCGCGCTCATGCTGCTCGGCATCCTCAACTTCGTCCTTGACGCTGACGAGGCGCGGGCCATCGCACGTCGGCTCGTGGAGGCGCTGCCCCCCGGCAGCTTCCTCGTACTGACGCATCCCACCACGGAGCCCGAACTCGGCGGCGACCTCCAGCTGGAGGCGATGGAGTTCTGGAACGCCAACGCCAAACCGCCGGTCACCGCCCGCAGCAGCGAGGAGGTCGCCCAGTACTTCGACGGGC
The DNA here is from genome assembly GCF_044767525.1 of Streptomyces sp. NPDC101234. NCBI lineage: Bacteria > Bacillati > Actinomycetota > Actinomycetes > Kitasatosporales > Streptomycetaceae > Streptomyces > Streptomyces sp. NPDC101234. The sequence continues at coordinate 1,372 of NZ_JBIWOA010000007.1, forward strand.
TCACGCTCCTGGAGCCCGGGCTCGTGTCCTGCTCGCTGTGGCGGCCGCAGCCCGGCGAAGAGCCCACGGTCGTACCCCAGCTGGGAGCCGTGGCGCTGAAGCCGTGATCTCTCGCTTCACCTCGCTGCCGCGCACACTCACCGGCAGGCCCGCCCCTCGTTCCTGACGCCGACCTCGCTACCTACCGCCCGGTGGGACATCTTGGGGCTGGTCGACGCCGACGCCGTTGACGTGCGAAGGCACCCGGATGCGTATGGCGACGGCGTACGACTTGGAGCCCTGCTGCCGAACGGCTCCGGCTCCCGGTGACGAAATGTCACCGGGAGCCGGAGCCGGTGGCGGGGGTGGGATTTGAATCGGCCCGCGCGGCAGCGGTTCCGGGGTCGGCCATCGCGGCACAACGCCGGAACCACTGACACCACACCTGGTGTTCCATTGGCGCTTCTTCACCGTGCGTCAGCCGGACGACGGAACCGTCCAGCGCTGGCCGACGCCGCCCGTACAGGTGGCGATGGTCAGTTGGGTCTTGTCGGTGGCACCGTTGCTCGTATCGGTGAGGCAGAGGCCGGAGACCGGGTTGACGATCTCGCCGGACGAGTTCGCCTGCCACTGCTCGGCCTGGGTGCCGTTGCAGGTGTGCAATTGGACCTTCGTGCCGGAGGTGGTCGCGCCACCCGTCACGTCCAGGCAGTCGTTCAGCACCTGGAGGGTGCCGTCCGGGACGACCTTCCAGGTCTGCGCGGTGGTGCCGTTGCAGGTGTAGATCTGGATGGCGGTGCCGTTCGAGGTGCCCGAGCCGGCGTCGTCGGCGCACTTGCCGGTGGCGGTCTCGGTGAGCGTGCCGCTGGGCTGTGCCACTCCGGTGCCCGGGGTGCCGTCGTAGGACGGCGGCGCAGCGGAAGCGGCGGCGGCCCACGAGGTGTTGGCGGACGAGGAGAGGGTGAAGTCCAGCTCCGCGGAGCCGCTGAGGTACGAGGCCGGTACGTACGCCTTGTTCCAGGAGCCGCCGTTGAGGCTCAGCGACTGGACGTACGGCGAACCGTCCGCCGCCGCCGGGGCGTTGACGGTGAGCGTGTGTCCGCTGCCCGTCGTGACGACCGCCGAGGTGAACATCGGGCTGCCGAGGGCCAGGTCGGCGGTGCCCGGGATCTCCGGGTAGAGGCCGAGGGCGGACCACACGTACCAGGCGCTCATCTCGCCGAGGTCGTCGTTGCCGGGCAGGCCGCCGGCGGTGTTCGTCCAGAGCTGGTCCTGGACGGCCCGTACGGTGGACTGTGCCTTGTACGGCTGTCCGACCCAGTCGTACTCCCAAGGGAGCCCGATACTGGGCTCGTTGCCCATGTTGGACTGGGTGCCGATGACACTGCCCAGGCCCTGGTAGCCGCCGAGCACGCTGTCCAGGTACGACGCCAGGGACGAGGTGCCGCCCTCCAGCGACGCCAGCTTGGCGAGGTTGAAGGGGATCATCGGCGTGTAGGTGAACGCGTCGCCCTCGGCGAAGTCGTTGGCCGAGGTTCCGGTGATCAGCTTGGCGTTGAAGCCGTCCATCCAGCGGCCGTTGGAGTGCTGGGGCTGGATGTAGCCGGAGGAGGGGTTGTAGATGTTCTCCCAGTCCTGTGCCCGGTCCTGGAACTTCTTCTGCGTGGCGGTGTCGCCGAGCGCGCCCGCGAACACCGAGAGCGCGAAGTCGTCGGTGTCGTACTCCAGTTGGGTGGACGTCGTGGCGTACTCGTGGCAGCAGCCGTAGAGCGAGTTGGTGGGCAGGTAGCCGAAGGAGTCCAGGTAGGTCACGCCGGGGGTGACGTCGGTGTTCGTCGTCTGCTCCTTGACCATGGCGGTCAGGGCCGTCGACGTGTCGAAGTTCCGGGCACCGAAGGCGTAGTAGGCGGCCAGCAGCGGTACGGCGGAGTCGCCCACCATGATGTGCGTCTCGGCGGTCTCCATGCCCCACTTGGTGAGCGTGCCGCCCTGCTGGTAGTCGTCGACCACTGACTGCGCCATGTCGGACGCGGCCGACGGGTCGAGCAGCGCCGTGAGCTGGGCCTGTGAGCGGTAGGTGTCCCAGGTGGAGAAGTCGGCGTACTTCGCCGAGTGGCCGCTGCCCACCGTGTGCACCGCGCCGTCGAAGCCCCGGTACGAGCCGTCCGCGTCGCTGATGACCGACGGGAAGAGCGAGGCGTGGTAGAGCGCGGTGTAGAAGACGTTCTGCTGGTCCGAGGTGCCGCCGGTGACGGCGATCTTCGACAGCTCGGCGCTCCATGCCGACGCCGCCGCCGACTTGACGGCCGCGAAGGTCTTGCCGGTCACCTCGGCGTCCCGGTTGGCCGCGGCCTCCGCCACCGAGGTGTAGGAGATGCCGACGCGGGCCTCCACCGTCCTGCTGCTCGTGGTGTCGAACGTCAGGTACTCGCCGCCGGTGAAGGTGCCGGTGGCGGTGAAGGGGTGGTCGAAGGTGACCGCGTAGTAGAGCGTGATCGGGGTGGTGTCCTCGCAGAAGCCGGTGCTGGTGATCGACCCGGTCACCGTGTTGCCGCCGGACAGGCCGAGCGTCGAGGAGGCGTACGGCGTCTGGGTGTCCTGCACCTTGAGAAGCAGGCTCGCCTGGGTGGAGGACGGGAAGGTGAACTGGCCGATGCCGGCATGCGTGCTGGTGGTCAGCGCGACGCCGGTGCTGTTGCCCAGGCCGACGGAGTAGGAGCCGGGCGAGGCCGTCTCGGCGGAGTGCGCGAAGGACTCGGTGGTCGAGGCGGGGTCCGAGCCGAGCGAGCCGACCACGGGCAGGATCGGCAGGTCCCCGGCCGCGTCGCAGCCGACCCCGGAGACATGGGTGAGGCTGAAGCCCGAGACGGCCGAGTCGGCGTAGTTGTAGCCGCCGCCCTTGGGGCGTGACGAGGTGTCGGGCGACCACTGCAGCATGCCGTGCGGCACGTCCGCGCCCGGGAAGGTGTTCCCGGCGCTGAAGTCGCCGTTGCCGCCGGTGCCGATGTACGGGTTGACCAGCGGCACGGGGTCGGTCGCGGCCACCGCCCCCGCCGCGCCAACCAGTTGGCCGGACACGGCGAGCGCGAGGGCCGCGGCACCCGTGGTCAGGACACGCAGGAGCGCGTGCGGGCGCCGGGCGTCAGCCACGGAGCAGTACGTCGCTGAGGACGCCGTTGGCCGGGGCGGTGATCCAGTCCGAGGAGATGTACGAGGCCCCGTCGGCGGCGAGCAGGGCGACCCGGGCCTGGGCGTCGGCCAGTGAGGGCGCGGAGGAGCTCAGCGCGGGCGAGACGTCGTAGGCGTCGGTGACGACCGTCAGATAGTGGTTGGTGTTGTACCACTCGGTGTTGCCGTCGCCGACCCAGGCGGCCGCGTCCGCGTCGAACACCACGAACCAGGGGCGCAGCGTGGTGTCGCTGTAGCGGGTGCGCGGGTCGACGGCCTGGGCGCCGAGGACGCTCGGGAAGACCGCCGCCTGGCTGATGTTCCCCGCGGCGGCGAGGTCCTTGAGGTGCTGGGCGTAGACCACGTCCGACCACGAGGAGGCGGAGCTGACGGCCTGCTCGAAGGTGCCGGGGATGATCTCCACGATCGCGTGGCCGGCGAGCGAGCCGTAGTTCGCCCAGTTGTTGGCCTTCGCGGCGGTGTCGAGATCCGCGTACCGCGAGCCGTCGCTCTTGGTGAGCAGGTCGGCGGGCGTGTAGAGGACGCTGCCGAGGTGCGCCTTGACGTAGGTGTCGAACGTGGTCGGCGTCATGCCGAGGGTGCTGTAGAACCCGTTCTTCATCTCGATCTTGACCATCAGCGGGTGGCTCGTGGGGTGGGCCTGGAGCCAGATCCGGATGTCGTCGAGGCAGCTGTCGAGGTTCTGGTTGCGGTCGCCGGTGTAGAGGTCGGCGGCCGTGCTCGCCTGCACGCAGTTGTTGCTGCTGCCGAGCGGGTTGCTGTGACTCACGTTCCACTTGCCCGTGAACACGTTGTGCCAGGTGTCGAGTTCGACCAGGGAGGTGCCGGTGTCCAGGGCGTTGGCCAGGTAGGTGTACGTGGACCCGTCGTCGTACGTGTTGTGGATGCCCGTGCCGGAGACCCCGGCCAGCGTCTGCCCGCCGACGTCGTCGGCGTGTGCGGCGGGCATCGCCACCGCACCGAGCAGGAGGGCCGAGGCCGTCAGAAGTGCGGCCCGAATTCTTCGGCGGATCATGAGCATGCCAGATCCCTTCATGGTGCTCGGTGGTCGCGCAGAGCCTAGAGGGGGCGGATGGACATCCGCTACGCCCGGGTAACAAGTTGTCGTCGGCACCCTGAATCCCTGCGCTGAAGCGGCAGTTGAAGGGAGGCTGCCGGGGACCGCTCGGCGGAGACGGCGTACCGGGCGTCTGCCGTCGGCTGTGCCTGTCGTAGCCTCCGAAAGGCAGGGGCAGCCGCTCACCGAAGTGAGCGACCGCCCTTGGCGGTTCCGGTGGCCTACGGGATCGTCGCCCCCTCCGCGCTCAGCGCCGCCGTCACCGGCTGGAAGAACGTCTCGCCGCCCGAACTGCAGTCACCGCTGCCGCCCGAGGTCAGTCCGATCGCCAAGCCGCCGTCGAAGAGGGCGCCGCCGCTGTCGCCGGCCTCGGCGCACACGCTCGTGTCGATCAGGCCGGAGACCGAGCCCTCCGAGTAGTTCACGGTGGCGTCGAGGCCGGTGACCGAGCCGCTGTGCAGGCCGCTGGTGCTGCCGCTGCGCTGGACCGACTCGCCCACGTAGGCGTCGGCGGCCCCGGTGATCTGCTGGGTGCTGCCGTCGTACAGGTCGACCTCGCTGGCGGGGGACGAACCGGAGTCGTCGTACTGCACGAGGGCGTAGTCGGTGCCCGGGAACTGGGAGTCGACGGTCTGGCCGACCTCGGAGCCGTCCTGGCTGTCGGACCAGGTCGAGGAGGCGTTGCCGCAGTGGCCGGCGGTGAGGAAGTAGGGCGCACCGTTCACGGTGACGTTGAAGCCGAGGGAGCAGCGCACCGAGCTGCCCCAGATGGCGTCCCCTCCGGCGATCTTCAGCTTGAAGGGCGAGGCCGTGTGGCGCAGGACGGCTCTGCCGCCGAGCGCCTCGACCGCGGCGTCGAGCCGGGTGCGCTTCGCCCCGGTGACCGTGGGGTCCGCGGTGACCACGACCTTGTCCTGCCGGGGGTCGATCGCCCACGCGGTGCCGGCGATCCGGGCCTGCTTCGTCAAGTCCGCTATGGCTGTGCGCAGTTGGGGGGTGGAGTAGCGCACGACCTTCGGTACGGCGCCGGTGGCGCGGACCTGCGGGGCCGCCGAGGCGTCGGTGATGTCGACCACGAGCCGCCGGGACGCGGCGTCGTAGTAGGAGCCGGCGGCGCGGTTCCCGAGCTGGGCGGCGAGGGTCGCCGCGACCCTGGCCTGGTGGGCCACCTGGGCGGGCGCGGCGGTGGCCGCTCCGGCGCCGGGCAGCAGGACGGCGGTGGCGGCGAGGGCCGCCGCGGCCGTGCCCGCGAGGGTGAGGCGGGCGGTGGATGTCGGACGGTTCGTCACGTGTGGAGCCTCCTGAGGGGGGTGCCCCGTCTGCTCGGCAGGCGGGGCCGGAGGGGTCGGGGAGGGCATGGGAACCAGCCTGATTTGCTGGCGTGATCATGCCAGGATCAGAACGTCGACGAGTATTGCGACGTGCCGCCCGCGGCCACAAGGCGGCTTTCCGGCCGCCTGTCCGGCGTACGCCCACCGTGGCGCCGGAGGCCGACCACGGGCCTGTGACCAGGGGTGTGGTGGCGGATGGTGACCGCTCCACTCGACCTCGGGTCACCCGACACGCTTGTCCGGGTGGCCGGTTGACGCCGATTCCACTTGCGTCAGGGGGCAAGGGTGCCGAAACGCCCGATGCCCTTCGGCCAACTTCGGTTCACAGGAGTGAAAAGACGAGGCAAGGCCGGTTTGCGGATCGCCGCAATGGGGGAATCAGCACGCCGCCGCGACGGTGCGGCGCTCCGGGGAGGCGTGAAATGCCGGAAGACACGGGACAGTTGGCGGCCGTCGAGCACATCGTGGTGCTGATGCTGGAGAACCGCTCGTTCGACCACATGCTTGGCTGGCTCTACACCGACGAGGGGAACGTGTCGCCGTCGAAGCAGCCGTACGAGGGGCTCACCGGCACCGAGTCCAACCCGGACGAGAACGGCAAGAGCGTCACGGTGTTCCGCGTCGACGGCACCGCGGCGGGCGCCTACTTCATGCCCGGCGCGGACCCGGGCGAGGGCTACGAGCCCACCAACAGGCAGCTGTTCGGCACCGCGACGCCCGGCGGCTCGGCGCCGACGAACGACGGTTTCGTCACCGACTACGCCGACACCCTGGTCCTGCGCGCCCGGCAGCACCGGCCGATCTACCCGGGGACGACCTCCGCGGACATCATGGGCTGCTTCACCCCGCAGGCGCTGCCGGTACTGGCCGGTCTGGCGCGGGGGTTCGCGGTGGCCGACCACTGGTTCGCGTCGGCGCCGACCGAGACCCTGCCGAACCGGGCGCTGGCGTGCGCGGGCACCAGCCAGGGCCACATGGACGACGCCACCCACACCTTCACCGTCCCCAGCATCTTCGGCCGGCTCTCCGACCACGGCCTCGACTGGGCGGTGTACGGCTACGACAAGCAGCCCCTGACCCGCGGCAACTTCCCCGACACGGCGCAGGCGCCGGACTCGCACTTCGGCCTGTTCCCCGGCTTCCGGACCGCCGCCGCGGGCGGCACCCTGCCCGCGTTCACCTTCCTGGAGCCCGGCTGGAGCTCCACCGGCAACAGCCAGCACCCCAACTACGACGTCGCCCTGGGCGAACAGCTCATCCTCGACGTCTACCGGGCCCTGCGCGACGGCCCGGCCTGGGCGAGCACCCTGCTGATCATCACCTACGACGAGCACGGCGGCTGCTACGACCATGTGCCGCCCCCCGACGGGGCGGTGCCGCCGGACAGTTCGGCCGGGGAGTTCGGCTTCGGCTTCACCCGCTTCGGTGTGCGGGTGCCCACCGTCCTGGTCTCCCCGCTCATAGAGCCGGGCACGGTCTTCCGTGTGCCCGAAGGCGCTACCCCGCTGGATCACACCTCGGTCCTCAGGACGGTCCAGCAGCGCTGGAACCTGCCCCCGCTCACCGCCCGCGATGCCGCCGCCCCCGGCATCGGCACGGTACTCACCCGCAGCACGCCGAGGACGGACGACCCACTCGCCGGCGTGACCGCCCCGACCTCGACGGGCACCAACCCCGCGGAGCACGAGATCTCGCACCTCGAACAGGTGCAGGCGGATCTGGTCGCCCGCGAACTCATCCCTCGGGGCTGAGGACCGGTCACCTCACACCCAGGGTCGGCGACGGGCCCTGGCCGGTGATGGTCCCGTACCCGTCGTTGTCCAATCCCGTCTCGGTCTGTGACGACCACAGGTGACCGCTGCCGCCGAGCGAGGTGACATCGGCGATCACCTGGGAGTCGACGTCGTCCCGGGGCAGGTCGCCGGCCTGGGCGATGTCGTAGGCGTAGGCGGCCTGCGCGCTGCCCGCGGCGGCCGTCAGCGACGGAGTGGTGGGCGACCAGGGCGAGTCGAGGCTCGTGGCGCCCGCGCCGACGCCGAGCGCCGAACCGCCGAGACTGCCGTCGGCGTCACGGTCCAGGAGGTTGCCGCTGTTCCAGACCGACTGGTGGGCCATCTGGTAGTACGCGTTGGACGGCGTACCCGTGACCGGCCCGGCCACGAAGGCGTTGTCGGCCACGTCGTGCAGGAAGGTCCCGCCGGAGTTCCCGGCCGTGTACCCGCCCTGGTAGTCGTAGACGACGTTGCCGACGAACTGGGTGTCGGCCTTGGCCAGCGGGTTGCGGTTGTGCGCGTTGGCGAAGACGTCGTGGTACCAGGTGAACGGCCCGCCCTCGGTGTGCGCCGCGAACCTCTGCCCGATCGGGTCGGCGACGACCGAGTTCTGCACGGTGATGTCCGTGGCGCCGACGGCGTCGATGTCGTCCCACTTCGCGAACTCCACCGACACATGATCGAAGATCATGTCGCTCGCCTCGGCCAGCGCGACACTCGCCTTGCCACTCGCAGGGTCGAGGGTGCCCTCCCGGAACCGCACGTAACGCACGATGTCGTTCGAGGAGTTGGAGAACGACACCTCGCGGCCGCGCAGACCGATGCCCTGGCCGGGCGCGGTGTCGCCCTCGATGGTGATGTCGGAGGCCACGGACACGGCCGACGAGAGCGTGATGTAGCCGCCCACGTCGAACACGACGGTGCGGTGCGCGGCACTCACCGCGTCGCGGAAGGACCCGCTGCCGGAGTCGTCGAGGTTCGTCACGTGGTACGTCGTCCCACCCGCGCCTCCGGTGGCTCCGGCGCCGTAGCCGACCGCGCCGTCGAACGCCACGGACGCGCCGGCGGCCGAGAAGCCGGGGGCGAGCAGGGCGGTAACGGCCGTGGCCAGGACGGCTGTTGCGGCGGCTGCGGTACGACGTGCGGTACGACGGCTGGGCAGGAACATCTCTTCCTCCGGATCGTCCAGGTCGGCTGTCTCGACGAGCAGTGGCCGACCGCCGCGGAATGGTTGCCGGGTTGCGGACGATTGACGGGCGGGAGATGCGTTGCTGCCGGGTGGAGGCGCGTCGACGTGTTTCCGCGGGCGCGCGACGCGGAGTACGCCGCTGGCCGGCCGCACATCCCTGACGTGCGGTTCCGGCTCGTGATGCGGAGGCCGACGAGCGTTGGGCCCCGATCTCCGCCGGTGCGGCGCACAGCGGTCCTGACGCTCAACCGAACTCGTTCTGATGGAACGTCAGGTCCCTGTGGGAGACGGCCTGTTCGCGCTGGGCCAGGACCGGGCCGGTGATGTGCTCCGGCGCGGGCCCTTTCCGTAGGCGTGTCGGTCGGGCTTTGTCTCCCAGGCTTCGTATGCGCTTGCGCCCAGCTCGGGGAGGAGCTGCTCGATGTGGATCCGACGCTGGTCCAGGGGCTTCTGGAAGTCCTCGTACTGGAAGGCGTCGTCGAAGCCGGTCTCTAATTCGGCATGCGCCGTCGGGTCGCCGGTCAGGAGGACACGGTTCTGGCCGCGGGCGATGATCTCGCCGTCCCGGGTGAGCACGGCGCCGAACGGGCCGCCCCAGTCATGCTCCACCGACTCCGTGGCCGGCCGTACCGCTTCCGCCATGAACTCCTTGTGACCCATGGTGACCTCCACTCCGCACCGGCTCAGGCGTTCCGGTCGATTACGGAAAATTCCGAACTCTTCGCACCCGTCGAGGACATCCAGGACCACTGGGTCGTCGTGTTCCGGTTCGACACCCGTCAACACCTCGACCAGTGGCTGCAGTCGGACGTCCGCAGGAAACTGCTGGACGAGGGGCGTGACTACTTCGCCGGCTACGACGTGTGCAAGATCGCGTCGGCCTTCAGCGGATGGTTCCCCTTCGGTGAAGGGGGACAGGCGGGTGTCCCGCCCGACTGGAAGCAGGCCATGTCGGTTCTTCTCGCGCTCTACCCCACCGTCATGGTGCTCGACCTCACCGTAGGGCGTGTCCTCACACATGCCGGCGTTGCCGGGTGCCTCGGCCTTTTCATCTCGAACGTGCTGAGTGTCGCGATTCTGACCTGGCTTCTGATGCCGCTGGTCGTCAACCGCGCCCTGGCCTTCTGGCTGGCACCCGGCCGACCGCGTTCGCGCCGCACCGACCTGGCGGGGGCGGCCGTCGTGGTGGTGTGTTACGCAGCGCTCCTCGTGGTGTTCGGTCTCACCGTCTGAGGGCTGCGAGGTAGGCTGTAAGGGTCCAAACCGCCCTGGCTGCCCGGGGGTGTGCAGCGGGCCGCGGGTGCCGGGGCAAGGAGTGCCGTATGAGCCGCTACCCGCGGATGCGCGGTCTCGGGGAACTGTCGGTACGGCGGAACGACGCCGGCTACGAAGACATCCGCAGGACCGTCGTGTGGAACGCGCTCACGCCGGCGCGGTTCCCGGACGTCATCGTCCGCGCGGCGTCGGCCGATGACGTCGTGGAAGCGGTGCGCCTCGCCCGGTCCCAGCGGCTCCGGGTCGCCATACGGTCGGGGGGACACAGCTGGTGCGGGTCGTCCCTGCGCGACGGGTGCATGCTCATCGACCTTTCCCGGCTCCGCGGCTGCACCGTCGACCCCGCCTCCGCGACGGCAACGGTCCAGGCCGGCGTCACGGGCCTGCAGCTCACCTCGGAACTCCGCCGTCACGGTCTCGCCTTCCCTACAGGCCACTGCCCGTCCGTCGCCGTCGGCGGATACCTTCTCAGCGGGGGGCTCGGCTGGAATTCCGGTGCCCGCGGGCCGGCGTGCGCCGGTGTCGAGCAGATAGAAGCCGTGACCGCGGCCGGGGAGCCGGTCACCTGCAGCGAGAGCGAGCACAAGGACCTGTTCTGGGCGGCCAGGGGAGCGGGTCCCGGCTTCTTCGCCGCGGTCACCGCTTTCCGCCTCAGGCTGTATCCCCACCCCGGCGCGATCACGAGCACCAGGTGGACCTTCCCCCTCGCGAACCTCACCGAGGTGACGCACTGGGCCACCGAACTGGCCGCTGGGCTGTCCCCGAACGTCGAGCTGGGCTTCTCCCTCGAAACGGCGGGCCCCGGGACGAAGCCGGGCCCCAAAGTGGTGGCTGTCACCGGTACCGCCTTCGCCGCGTCGCGACAGGAAGCCGGCGAGTTCCTCCTGCCGCTGCGCCAGTGTCCCCTGCGCCGGAACTCCCTCTCCCGCCGACTCGACGAGCCGACGACGTTCGAGGCCCTGTACGACTCCTCCGCTGCCATGTGGCCTCCGCGACTGCGCTACGCGGCGGACACCCTGTGGTCGGACGCCGGCTTCCCCGCGCTGCTCGGCGAGCTCGCGGATGTCGTCGACTCGGCTCCCTCGAACAGATCGCTGGTCCTCGCACCGTTCTCGCCGGCCGGCCGTCCGTCGCCGGACATGGCCTTCTCGGTGCTCGGGGAGAGCTATGTCGTTCCCTACGCCGTCTGGGACGACCCCCGCCAGGACGCCGCCAACATCGGCTGGCTGCGGGAAGCGATGCACAAGGTGGAACCCCTCGGGACGGGGCACTACATCGCCGAGGTGGACCTCACCGCGGCATCGTCCCGTGCCCGTCGCTCCTTCACCGCGGACGACTGGCAGCGCCTGGGGAGCCTGAGGACGCGGTACGACCCGGACGGCGTCTTCTGCTCCTACCTGTCACCGGAGGAGACCTCGATGTAGCGCCACCCCTCTGTGCGGATCGTCCTTCGATCCCCCTCTGTCCAGCCGACAAGGCCCCTTGCGGTCGGTCCTGCGCCGGCGCGGCGTACCAGGACGGGGACCAGGACCGCGTCGGCCGGTGCCCGACGACGACCTGACGGTTGAGCGTGCCCTGGTCGGGCGGCACCCCGCACGGCACGCGAGGGCGGTGATCGCCGGCTTCGAGGCGGACGACTCCGGGGGCTGAGAGCCGAGCGCCCGTGGGGCGAGACCGCTCCTCGGCGGTACCCGCGACCCCTCGGCCACGGCAGTGCCCGCTTTATGTTCTCCCCGGGTCGGTGGCTCGGACAGTCCCCGTGGTGCGGTCTGTCGGTGTGTAGTTGGTGGTCCGGACGTTCGTGACGGTCATTGAGCGTCACCGGTTCGTGAGCTCGCCCCGCGAACTCGACTTCAGACGCGGCTGTGAGACCCGGAGCCGGGGCGTCGGCATTCGGTTTCGTGGCAATTGTTGCGGCTTTTCGAGATGGGTTTATGAGACCTCGTCGGTCTGGGGGCGGGGCAGGTCGATCAGGATGTGGGTGTGGCGTCGGGTGTTCGTCGGATCTGGGTTCGGTGTGCTGGTGCCGGGCAGCGCGTTGCCCTCGGAGCGCGTTGTGATCTCGATGTCCTCGGGGGCCATGACGGTCTCCGAGTCGGCCTGGAGGCGCGTGAGATGGACTGCCAGCGCCGAGCGGAACATGCCGGCCACGCTGTCCGCGCGTGCCTGCCCGCGCCGGAGCGCCTCGCCGAAGTGCGGGAGACCGTCGCGTATTCCGTTGGCGTGGCCGACCACCTCGACGCGGGGCGGCGGGAAGCCCGCCCTGACGTTCGCCAGCGAGGCCCACGCCACCTCGGCGGCCAGCCGGTGCACCGTCTCCCGCTGGGGTCCCGCCAGCTCGGACGATCCATCGGCGAACTCGACCCCTCCGATGGTCAGCCGCTCGTTGCGGTAGGACGGTTGTGGCACGCCCTCCTGCGGCGCGGCATGCGGTGGTTGCGGTTGCGCCGGGTGCTGCGGCTCCTGCGGGGGCCGGGGCGCCCGGGGCTGTACGTCCGTGTTGCCCGGCCCCCGGCGGGAGCGGGTCGGCGGGGCCGCGGGGGTGTCGCCCTGCCGGGGATCGTGCACCGACACCGTCGTCCGGCTGCCGTGCTCGGTGGTGACCGTGACCGGGAAGTCGGCCGCGGTCAGATGCGGTTGTGCCGAACCGTGCTGGTAGTTGATGAGGTGGCGGTCCAGCCGGTCCCGCAGTTCCCGGTGGACGGTGTCGGCCCGGACCTGGGCGCTGTCGGGGAAGACCCCGCCCAGCGTGGGACGGCGGTTGGTGCCGCGCCCGGTCACGGTGAGCCGCGGCAGCGGCAGTCCGTTGTGGTGGTTCCACAGCCCGGTGCGCACCACGTGCTCGGCCACGTAGGTCAGTTTGCGGGCCTCGACCTTGTTGATCTGCCGGGAGCCCTGGTCGAACCCGATGTCCACCTGGGGGAGCCGGTGACCGTGCACGATCACGGAGGTCAGCGGGTTCGCCTCGGCCGACGGAGTGGAGCTGAGCAGGTCCGCGCTCACCTCGTGCATGGTCTCACCGGGTCGCTGGGAGAACATCCGGAAGTGCCAGAGCTCGCTGCCCTTGGGCAGGTCCGCCGCCTGCTTCATCCGCGCCTCGGCGACCTTGACCGTACGCTCGTACTCCGCCCTGGCGGCCGCTTCCTGCGGACTCCCCGGAGCCGTCGTACCGACCGCTCGCCGCGCGTCCGCCGCCTTGGTGAGCGCGTCGGCCAGGTCCAGATGGCGGCCCAGCCTCTTGAGCGTGGCCTCGTCGGCACCCCTCGCCCGCTGACGGTCCAGCTCGTCGCCGACGGCGGCGTGCAGCCTCCGGAAGCCGTTCGGCGAGGTTCTGTTGAGGTTCTCCGCCACGACCGACCGCATGGTGCCGGCGATCTGGGCGCGCCGGGCGAAGTTCTCCAGCGTGATCTGGTGCTTGCCGTCCTCGCTGGCGAGCACGACGGCGGCGAAGTGGTAGCCGAAGTGGCGGCCCTCCGGCGCGCTCGGTTTGGCGTAGTTGTGCGCCAGGCTCGGGAAGCCGTTCTCGTCCAGCGCGTTGATCGAGTGCACGAGGTAGGTCTCGCCGACCTTCGCCCAGGCGTGCTCGTTGATGCCGATCCCGTGCGCCGCGTCGGAGAGCACATCGCGTCGCGGGTTGTCCAGCGGTTCGTAGCTCAGGGCGCTGCCGTAGGACTCGCCCGGGGTGGGACCGTCGCTCTCGGCGATGAGCCGGTCGTCCCGCAGCACCTGGCGCGCGGCCCACGACGGATCCACGGGCCCGGTCGGCTCCCGGCCGTCGGCCACCTGGCCGAGAGCCTGTGCGAGGTAGTGGATGCCGGTGACCTCGGTGCGTCCCAGTGCGTTGATCGGGCCCGTGGCCACCCCGGAGCCGTCGGGATCCCGGAAGACCACGTGTGACGCGGGGACACCGCCCGACACCATCTGGGCGAAGTCACGGCAGACCTCCTCCTCCGACTTTCCGGAGCGGGTGAGGAACTGCGGGGTGACACGGACCAGTTCGCGATGGCCGCCCTTGCCGTCGCCGACGTGCAGCGCCAGGCCGTCCGCCTTGAGCCTCACCAGGCTGCCCGCGAGCGACAACTGCCGGTTGGCCGCTTCGACGGCCTTGGCGGTGGCGAAGACCTGCTGGCCGTAGCCGTACTGACGGTGGGCCAGCGACAGGTCTTCCGAGACATGCAACGGCGGGTGCTCGTCGACCAGTGTCTGCCGCATGCCCTGCGCGGGCACCGTCAGCTGCGGGACGTTGTCGGAGCTGGTCCGACGGTAGTCGAAGGCGGCGTGGTACATGCCGGTCGGTTCTTCGAACAGCACGGTGTCGGGGGTGGTGCCGATCACCCGGTAGTCGGTGGTCGTCAGCGGCCGGGCCCGGAGGCGGTCCACCAGATCCGTCGGGGACAGGGCCGACTCCCCGGCGTCCCGTAGCGGGTGCAGCTTGCTCGCGTAGTCGGGGCCACCGGGGTCGTGACCCGGTGCCACGGGGTGCGTCACCGGGGCGTGGTCCGGGGACACGGGGGCGTGGTCCTCCGCGGCGGAGTCGTGGCCGAGGCCGAGCCCGTCGAACAGGTCCGACAGGCCGCCCTCGCCGCCCAGGAGCAGCGCCCAGCCGCCGCTCCCCCCGAGCAGGTCGAGATGTTCGGCCCCGGTCTCCCAGTCGGTCGTGATACTCACATGCGAGTCGGTCGACCACACGGCGGTCCCGGTCCGGGACGCGATGGACTGGGCGAGCCCGTGGTCCTGCCCCCCGGAGACGACCAGCAGGATGTCCTGGCCCTCGCCGCGCAGTGGGTCACGGGCGACGAGTGCGGCGAACTCCTCCGGGTCGGTCACATGGATCGCGCGGCCGCCCGCCATCAGGACGAGGTGGTCCGGGGTCCCCTGCGCGGTGACCACATACGGGTCGTGCCACGGTGCCGGATGCTCCGTCGGCCGCCCGTCCGGACCGGTCACCGTGTACTTCGTCAGGTCCGGCGGGTTCGCCCTCGAACCCGTCCAGTCGCGCCCGGCCGCGTATCCCGACCCGTCGACCAGCGCGGTGTGGTCGTCCAGCGCGTCGTGTTCCGTCACCAGGAAGTGCGCGGCGAGCGCGGAGGCGTCCGTGACAGACTCGGGTCCGGCGTTCGCGGTGAGCGACAGCAGGTGCCGGTAGTCGTCCTCGGTCGGCTCGGTGTCCAGATGCAGCACCTGGCGGGCCATCGACTCCAGGTGCGTGCGGCCGGCCGTGTCCGCTGTCGCACCGGGCAGATCCATCGCCCGCAGCGTGAGGAGGGCGCCGTGGGCGCTGTCGTACGCCTCCGGGTCGAGTGAGTCGCCGTAGAGGCGGTCCAGCCACTCGTACTCGCGTGCCCGTTCCTCCGTGTACTCCTCCAGGACCCGCGACCAGTCCTGCTCCTCGTCCCGGTACGTCCCCGGAGCGTCGTGCTCGCTCCGTGGCATGTGCGGGTCGTGGGCCTCGGTCTCGTGCTGCGAGGCTGTGCCGCGGTGCGGGTCGGTCACCGGGTCGACCCAGGCATGGCGCCGGGTCACCGGCGGGGCGGCCGAGCGGGCGTCGTGCCAGCGGGGGTCCTGCGACAGCGGGGTGCGGTCCGTGTGCTGCCGTGCGTCCGGGGCGGGGACGTCGTCGGCGGAGTCCGACGAAGCCCTCGGGGGCTCCTGGGTCTCGGGGTGGCCCGCACCGTGGTCCGTGCCGGGCCCCCGGACGTCCCCGACGAGCGCGCCGAGCAGCTGGAGATGACGGCCGCGCAGCCCGCCCTGGGCGAGACCGTACGGCGCCGGTCGGTGGAAGTCGCCCAGCAGGCTGCCCGGCACCTGCGCGCGGCCCGGCTCCTCGTCGTCCTCGCGGTACTCGTCGCGCAGACCGAGCTGGTGGCCCAGCTCATGGGCGTACGCGACGGGATCCGCGTCCGGCCACCAGGTGCGCTGGTCCATGGGACGGTCGCGGCCGGCGAGATCGACGACCAGATGGGGATCGGCGTCCACGGCCACGCGTTCCACCGTCACATGCAGCAGGCTGCCGTCGGGGAGGCGGTGCCCCGGCCGGTTGTAGTAGTCCTCGGCGCCCTGTCGCAGCCGCTGCCACGGGGTCTCGGTGTCGTGCCCCGAGCCGTCCCGGAAGGCGACGCGCACGGTCAGGTCGGTGACGGTGGTCTCGCCCACGCGGAAGGTGCGTGCGTCGAAGGCGGATCGCACCACGAAGCGCGGTGCGTGGTTCAGGGCGCGACGGGGTGTGACGGTGGTGGGGGTGTGGCGGTCGCCGTCATGGGTCTGCCGGGGCGATGTGCGGTCGGTGGCCGGGGCGTGTGTGGTGCTTGTGGCGCTCGTGGTGGGAGTGACGGGGGCGGACAGAGGTCCCCTCGGGGCCTTGGGGGCGACCTCCTCGGTCATGGCGGGCGGGCGCGGCGTCGGGGCCTGGCTGGCGTCGTAGTGGTTGCGGCCGTTGTAGTACACATCGGTCGAACGGCCGGTGTTCTCCGGTCCGACCGTGCGCAGGTGGGCCGTGCCGCCGCCGGTCGACTGGAACGTACGCAGCTGGATGCCGAGGGCGTGGGCCACCAGCGCGGGGAACATCTCGCCCTCGTTGGTGTTCCACGCGTCGTTGCCCGGCACCCAGTTCTCCAGGGCCCGGAGCAGTGCCCGCTGCTCCGCCTGCGTCAACGGCCGGTGCAGCGCCGAGTCGACGACGGCGCCGACCATACGGTCATGGCTGTCGATGTAGTCCAGGGGCAGGGGGAGGCCGGAACGCTCGGTGACGTAGGCGAACTGGGCGCGCGGTGCCAGGGCGGTGTCTCCCAGGGTCCAGTTGCCCTGGTGGTCCGTCGTCTCCGGCACCTCGTTGGCCGCCCGCTCGGCCGCTTCCTGCGCGGGGAGGTGGTGCGGTGCGCCCATCAGCTCCTCGGTCCGCGCGTCCACGTAGAGATTGCGCAGAGCCTCCGGACGGAGCCAGTCCGGGGACAGGACGTGGTCGACCCCGTTGGCCTGCAACCGCGCCTGGAGGGCGTCGAGGTTCTGGGTCCGCAGTTGCTGCCGGAGCTGGTTCTCCTGGCTGCGGCGGTACAACTCGGTCACGTCGAACGGGAGATGCTCCGTCCGCGTCGTCTGTACGTAGCGCAGCACGTTCTGGCGGAGGGCTTCCGCGGCGCGGCCCAGGGGGCTGTCGGACCTGACGGGGCCTCGCTGGGTGCGGATCTGGCGCAGCACCGCTTCGTGCTGGGTGTGCGCGTCCCCGGAGGAGCCTTGGCGCAGTGCGGCGGGCCAGTGCTCGGGCGGGGTGCTCGCCACCACGGAGTACAGCAGACACCGGCCGTCGCCCGGCACCTGGACGCGGGGCGTCGGCTGCCGGACGACCGCGGTCTCCGCCGCGTTCGGTTTCGTCTGCTGGACGTCGGCGGTGACGTGGTGCGTGGTGGTGGGCGTGGTCTTGCTGGTGGTGCTTGTGGTTGCGGTTGCGGTTGCGGTTGCGGTTGCGGTCTTGGTCGTGGTCGCATCGTGCGTGGCGACCGGTGCAGGGGTTTCCGGTGCCTTCACCTCCGGGGCTTTCACCTCCGGTGCCTTCACCGGAGGCTTGACCACGTCCGGCGTCTCCTCGGCGGGCTTGACCGCCTCGTGCGTCTTCTCCGGTTCCTTGACGTCTTGAGGGGTCTTCGCCGGTGACTCGACGTCTCCCGAAGTCTTGGCCTGCTGCCTGGTGTCCTCCGTGTCCTTCACCTGCTGTGAGGTGGAGTCCGCGTCCTTCACCTGCTGCGTGGTGTCGTCGGTCTTCTTGGCCGTCCAGTAGTAGACGTGGCCGTCGGTCTGCGAGGTGTTCCCGTACGTGCCGTTCTCGTCGTACTTCCGGGTGGTCAGCCGTACCGGCTGCCGCATCAGCACATGCGCGCCCTTGAGCGTGGCCTTGCCGGGTTCGGCGGCCTCCTTGCCGTGCGGGAGGTCCGGGGGTGTGAGGGTGCGGGTCGGGACGCCGGGCGCGCGGGTCACCGGCGAGCTGCTCTCGAACGTCTGGTCCCGGTCGATCTTCATGGCGTTCGTCGGGAGGGGAACGACGACGGCCGGGTTCTTGGTGATCACGGGGACGTTCAGGGGCGTCAGGCTCGCGTTGAGGCCGTTGCTCGCGGTCGTGGACGCCTCGTGCTCCGTGGAGACGGTGATCTCGTCGCTGCCCTTGTCCCGTGTGGAGATCTCCTGTGCCTCCCCGGTGGGCTGCAGATGGACTTCCAGGCCGGTTCTGCCGTCGGCGCCGAACGGGACCGTGCGGTAGCCGTTCGCGGTGTCCTTGAGCTGGTGGAAGACCGTGGGCAGGGTGGACGATGACAGTGCCTGGCGCAGCGACACCTGCTGCTCCAGCGGCAGGCGCTGCTCCCTGGCCAAGGGGTTGCCGGTGCCGTCCAGCCGGGGGTCGGAGATGAAGGAGCTGACCAGCTTGTGCGCGGCGTCGGGGGTCATGGTCCCGGCCCAGCGGCCGACCGTCGAGGCGGCCGTGCCCAGCCCCCAGGAAATGGCCGATCCGGCCTTGCCGAGTGCGCTGTCGGACCAGGGACGGGGCGTGGTGAGCACCGTCTGCGCGTGGTCGAGCAGTGCGTCGGGGTTGTCGAAGCCCACGAGGTCGTGGGCGGAGTCCAGCGACGCCTGCCAGCGGTCCCGGTCGGCCTGCGAGGCGGTGACCGGCTGCATCTCCACGGTGTTGCCGCCGTCGTGGACCTGGGGCGGCTGCGGCGACTGCGGGTTCGGCTCCGGCCGGCGTGCGGCGGCCTGTTCGGCGGTCTCGGTGAGTGACTTGGGGACGTAGGCATGGACCGGCCACGACGGGTCGACGGGCCGGGGCTTGGCGAGGTTGACGAAGCGTCCGTACTCGGTGCGCTGGGTCACGGTGACCTCGAAGCGCATACGGTTGGAGAACTTCACCGTGTCGCCGAACTTCGACGTCTTGTGCTCGACCTTGGTGGTGACACCGCTGTCCGCGCTCTTGGTCCGGCTGCCCTCGCCGCCGCCGGACGGGGCCCACGCGACGCTGCCCAGACCGGACTTCTTCTCCTCGGCCTTGACCTCGGCCGCGTCCTGGCCGGGCTTGGCCTTGACCACCGGCGCGTAGGACACCCGGAAGTTGCCGTCGGCGCCCAGCGACCAGTTGTGGCCCGCGCCGCCCTTGACCGTCTGCGCGATGGTGACCTTGCGGGTGGTGTCGCCGGTGGAGTGGTCGCCCTCGTCGGTCCACTTGTCCTGCGGGACACCGCGCACCAGCACCTCGGTGATCACGCGCTGGGTGCGGGACTCGTGGACATGGTGGTCGAGGATGCCCCGGCCCACCAGGTCCTCGTAGTTGGCCGAGAGGTTCTCCGGCGAGAACGTCCCCGCGAACGGCAGGGCCGTCTCCGGTATGTCGGCGGGCGTGTCCAGCCGGCGGATCTGCCGGTCGATCTCGCCGAGGATCTCGTCGGACTTCGGTATGTCGGCGGTGGCCCCGCCGAGCAGTCCGGAGGTCAGCAGCGGCGCCTGACGTGTGCCGGAGGGGGCCGGGGTGCTGGTGTCGCCGGTCCGGTCGTCGCCGAGCTTGCGTACGTCGTCGTCGGAGAGCAGCACGATGACGCGGTGTTTGCTGGTCTGCGGGTCTCCGAGGGTGACGTTGCCCTTCGCGTCCGTGACGCGGCCCTGGACGGTGACGTCCGCGTCCGCCTCGTAGACGTGCCAGGTGCCCTTGTACGCCGCCTTCCGCGACGTGGTCGTCTTCTGCTTGACGTTCTCGCTGACGTTGTGGCCGGCGCCGCCCTTGCCCTTGACACCGCCGCGCACCTGGAGGGACGCGTCGGGGCTGTCCTTGGACGGGAAGCGCCCGGCGTCGAAGCCGAGTCCCGCCTTGAAGGCCCGGGAGGTCTTGTCCGCCACCGCGGTGGACCCGCTGGACTTGGTCTCGATCTCCAGCTTGCCCTCGCCGGGCAGCGTCTCGTGGAACCTGAAGTTGCTCAGGCGGGTCCGGGCCGACAGCCCGACGGTGTCGCGATTGCGGCCCGAACCGACCTGCTCGTCACCGCTGTTGGCCCAGCCGCCGTGCGAGGCGGAGACCATGGCCCTCAGGTGGTCCTCGTCGGAGATGCCGTCCAGCGCCTCCTTCAGGTCGGGCGTCGACGCCTCGTTCTTCCTCTCGAAGGCACTGGTCAGCGACCGCTTCGCGGTGTCCCGGAAGTCGTCGGAGCCGGTGACATGGCGGATCGCGTGTCGCTGCGGCAGCACGTCAAGCTCGGGGATGGTCCGCGGCGGCGCGGTGTCGGTGCCGGTGGTCTCCGGTTTCCGCGCGACCTCGACCGTGAGCCGGCCGTCCGGCTTCACCTGCCTGGTGTGCTGCATATGGGGCGAGGGCGCGTCGGTGGACAGGTGTGTGGTGGGCTGCTTCGGGTTCTCGACGCCGACCATGACGTGGTACGTCACCGGGTGGGCGTAGACGTCGGTGTCCGCCTCCAGCGAGAACTGCCGCTTGACCTCGGTCTCGGCACCCGTGGTCAGACCGTGCGAGGGGTTGTGCGCGGTGATGTCGAGGCTGCCGATGGCGAAGCCGCGCGTCACATCCGGGTGGTCCAGCGAACTGCGTACATTGCCTGCCAGGTTGACGACGTGCTTCGAGCTGCGCGTGACGGTCTTGTCGGCCCCGGTCGTCCGGGTGGTCACGGCCTTCGTGGTCGACTTGCCCGAGCGCACGTAGTCGCCCTTGGACGGCTCGGCCTTGATCAGGATCTCGTGGGTGCTGCCCTCGCGCAGCGGCAGATGCGAGCCCTTCAGCGTGATCCGGTAGGAGCCGTCGAGCAGCTTCGGACCGGAGTCGCGCAGCCGTGAGGGGGCGAGTTGTCGGCGCAGCGAACGCAGGTTCTCCCATGCCTCGGGGGTGGTCCGGGGACGGTTCGCGGTGCTCGCACCGTCGTGTGCCGTGGCGGTGCCGGGGTGGATCGCCTCGGGCGGCGGCAGCACACCGGGCGAGCTCTTCCACATCTCGCGCACGATGTGGTCCTCCAGCTCCGAGGAGCCGGGGAAGTCCAGGAACGTGGTGCGCTGGGCCGCGACCGGGCCGGTGAGCCGGCCGGCGTCGAGCGGCGGATGGTCGCCGGTGGTGGCGGGCGTGGACCCCTCGTGCGGGACGGCGCGCAGCACCTCGCCGTTCTGCGGGTTGATGGTGATGGCGATATGGCCGGCGGTGTCCTCCGGACGCTGCTCGGAGGGCGGCGGGGTGTGGTCCCCGATCTTCGTGGTGCTGGTGCCGTGCAGCCCGTCGAGCCCCGGCCGCAACTGGTGCCGGATCAGCTGGACCCGCAGACGTACGTCGGTCGCGACCAGGTCGGCCTTGCCGGTGTGCTCATGGCTGGACTCGGTGCCTATGGCGTTCTTGCCCTTGGTGCCGTGGGTGAGGTTGCTGGAACCCGTGTAGCCGGCGGTACCGGTCAGCCATGTGGACTCGGAGCTGTCCTTCGCCTTCCACACCTGGCCGGTGGCGCCGCCGCTCAGGCCCAGTGACCAGGAACTGTTCTCCGTACGGTTCTGGCCGTGCTCACCCGTCGACTTCGACCCCAGGGTGGCCTTGTCGTCCACGGTGTGCAGGGCCTGGGAGCCGTCCGGCTCCACCGTCAGATGCAGCTGGGCCCTGCTGCCGTCGCTGAGCGTCAGCGGCTTCGACAGCAGGCCCCAACCCGAGGCGTGCTCGAACTCGTTGATGACATTGGACGGCTGGAAGAAGTCCTCGATGTCCCGGTGCGCGGTGCCGTCCGGTCGTGCCTCGCGGGGCAGCGCCTCGTAGACCGCGTTCCGTGCCGTGTCGAGACCGGTGATCGACACCGGGTGGCCGGTGGCGGGCCTGGGGGTCCGGGAGGCCGGTGCGGCGGCGGTGTTCGGCTGGTCCGTGCGGGCGGGGTCCCAGCCCTGCCAGGTGCGCGGCCGGCCGTCGGCCAGGTCCTCCGGCCGGGGTACGTCGGCGCGGACCTTGCCGGTGACGGCGTCATGGGTGCCCTCAGCGCCGAGCCGGGTGCCCTGATGGTCCGTGACCTTCACCTGGTAGGTGAAGTCGGATGTGTAGCTGTCGGTCTTGCCGGTGAAGGCGATCTGGTTCGCCGTCTGGGACGACGACTTGACCGTGGTCTCACGGCCGTGCGTGGCGCCGCCCAGCTTCCCGGAGGGGGTGACGAGGACCGACAGTTCGCTGTTCACGGGACGGATGACGGTCGGCCCGAACTCCAGGCCCGCCTCGGAGGAGGTCATCTCCGTCTTGCGCGGGTCGGAGTCGTGCGTCGACTCGGACGGTACGCCGAAGCCCTCGCCGTCGTTGTCCTTGGCGGCATCGGTCGTGGTGTCGAGGTGCCAGGGGGAGGCGGTGGCCTTCACCTCGACCTCGTAGGGCCTGCCGTCCACGTGGACGGTGAAGCGCCAGCCGCCGTTGACCATCGCGCCGTGCTGCTTGCGGAAGTCGGCGGGATCGAGGGCGGCGTCCAGGCGCTGTACGACGGACGTGTCCTTGCCGTGGCCGCCGAGCAGCGCCTCGACCCGCGTACGCACGCCCTCCGGACCCGGGTCCTCGGTGATCTTCTTGCCGGCGAGGGACTCCGTGTGCCGTCCGTCGAGGACCGGCTCGGGGTCCTTCTGCGGGGGCGCGGGCGGCTTCTCCTGCTGCTCGTCGCCCGCGGTGCTGTCGTCCTTGGCGGGAGTGTGGTCCTTGGCCGGGGTGTGGTCCTTCTCCGGCTCGACCTTGGGGGCGTCCTCGTCCTTGGGCGGATCCTCGGTCTTGTCCAGGGTGTGCGTCTTGGGCGGCTCCTGGTCGAGGGGCTCCTGCTGCGGCTTCTCGCGGGGCTCTTCCTTGGTGAGGGCCTGCCCCTGCTCCTCGTCCTTGTGCTGGTCCCCCCGGTCCTTGTGCTGGTCCTGGTGGTCGCCGTGATCCTGCCGGCCCTCGTGGTCCTCGGAGTCCTCGAAGTCCTTGGAGTCCTTGGGCTCCTCGTGGTCCTTGGGCTCCTGATGGTCCTTGGGTTCCTCGTGGTCCTTGGGGTCCTGCTGGTCCCGGCCGCCGCGGGTGTCCTTGTCCGTGCCGTCGTCCGGCGGGGTGTCGTCCTTGCGCGACTCCTCCGGAGGCCGGGTCCAGGTGAGTTCGGCGTGGTCGTTCTCGGGGCGGAAGCGCAGCAGCGGTTCGCCGTCGGGACCGTGGTGGGAGCCGACGATCTTGTCGAAGATGGACTTGCTGAAGGGGGAGGGCGGGCTCCAGAACATATGGGCGCCGTGCATGACGGCGATGTCCTTGGTCTGCATCTCCTTGATCAGCGCGTCATGCTCCTCCAGCGGGATGCGGGTGCCGCCCGGGGTGGAGATGTCGAACAGGTCGTGGTCGCCGGTGATGGGGCGCTGGATGCCGTCCTCACCGATGCCGTGGACCACGCCGTCCACGACGGTGAACTTGTTCTTCTTGTCCAGCAGCGCCATCTTGGCGGCGAGTTCGTGGTACTCGGTGGAGCGCTGGTTGTGGCGGGAGAGGACCTTGTCCCAGTCGCCGGGAGGAACGCTGGCCTGGTCGGGCGTCCTGGGCTTGAAGTAGCCGACGAGTCCGATGTTCTTGGGGTCGGCGCCGAGGTGGACGTCGGCCTCGTTGATGGTCTTGGCCTTGATGTCCTGCGGTTTGGCCATGGCTCCGGCGTCGAGCCATTTGGGTGCGGTGGGGTTGGTCGGGCGGACGTCGATGACCAGGCCCTTGTCCCGCGCGATGTCGCGGAAGCCCTTGAAGTTCTTCTCCGGGATGCCATAGGTCTGGCGCGCGGTGTACGAGTTGACCTCACCGGTCCTGAGCGGTTCGGTCCAGGTGAGTTCGGCGTGGTCGTTCTCGGGGCGGAAGCGCAGCAGCGGTTCGCCGTCGGGGCCCTGGTGGGAGTCGACGATCTTGTCGAAGACGGTCTTGCTGAAGGGGGAGGGCGGGTTCCAGAACATGTGGGCGCCGTGCATGACGGCGATGTCCTTGGTCTGCATCTCCTTGATCAGCGCGTCGTGTTCGGGATACGGGATCCGCGTGCCGCCCGGGGTGGAGATGTCGAACAGGTCGTGGTCGCCGGTGATGGGCCGCTGGGTGCCGCCCTCGTCGATGCCGTAGACCACGCCGTCCTTGACGGTGAACTTGTTGTCCGTCTCGTACGCCGCCATCTTCGCGGCGAGTTCGTGGTACTCGGTGGAGCGCTGGTTGTGGCGGGAGAGGACCTTGTCCCAGTCGCCCGGGGGGACGGTGCTCTGGTCGGGCGTCCTGGGCTTGAAGTAGCCGACGAGTCCGATGTTCTTGGGGTCGGCGCCGAGGTGGACGTCGGCCTCGTTGATGGTCTTGGCCTTGATGGCCTGTGGCTTGGCCATGGCTCCGGCGTCGAGCCATTTGGGTGCGGTGGGGTTGGTCGGGCGGACGTCGATGACCAGGCCCTTGTCCCGCGCGATGTCGCGGAAGCCCTTGAAGTTCTTCTCCGGCATGCCGTAGGTCTGACGCGCCGTGTGTGCGTCGACCTCGCCCGGCTTCGACGAAGAGGACGTCGTCTGTTCCTCGTGTGTCGTCGTCTGTTCCTGGTGCGGGGTGGACTGGTCCTCGTGCGACGTGGTCGCCGGTTCGTGCTGCCGGGTGGGGTCGGAGACCGGGTCCACCCAGGTGTGCTGCCGTGGGACCGCGGGGGCCTGGTCGCGCGAGTGCTGCCAGGCGGGGTCGTCCGCCGGATCGTCGTGCTGCTGCTGGTGCTGTCCGTGGCCCTGGTCGTCGGACACCAGCGGAGGCAGGTGCTGGGTGCCGTCGTGCGCGCCGGTGCCGTCGGTGGAGGGGCCGGGGAGCTTCGGCGCGACCTGGTCCGAGGAGCCCTGGTCGCCGGACAGATGCGGCCGGGCGGTGTCCAGCGTGCCGTTGCGCACCAGGGAGTCGACCATCTCGTCCACCGAGCGGCCGCCCTGGAACAGGCCGTACATGTCGTCCGGCACGATCGGCCGGTAGCCCTGCTCCAGCAGCAGCTTGGGCAGCAGGATCTGGACGTTGGAACGGAGGTTGCCGTCCTCGAAGGGGTGGATCACATGCAGTGACCGGACCGTACGGGCGATCGAGGCGAGCTTCGTCCTGTCGTCGATGCCGGGCTCGGCGACCCGCTCGTAGTGCTGGTGGAACACCGTGTCGACGAGACCGGGCGCCTCGCCCTTGCGGTAGTTGGTCGACAGCGCCGGGTTGTTGTGCAGGAAGCGCGTGAGGATGGTGGCCGGCTGCGGCTTGGGCACGCCCTTGGACCAGTCGTGCGTGGTCATGTCGTAGACGAGGGCCCGGTCCCCGACCTTCTCGTCGAAGATGTCGGGGGCCAGCGTCTCGCCGCGCAACGGGAAGTGCGTCGGACGGCCGCCGGACCAGTCGAGATCGCGGCCGAGGTGACTCGTCGCCAGACCGTGCATCGTCCGGTACGACGACGAGTCCATCGGCGTCTTGACCGTCTCGGAGTCACCGAGGAACTTCGTGTAGGCCGCGACCATGCCCTTCTGGAAGCCGGGAGAGCGGTCGTGGTCGTAGTACGAGCCCGGGTCGTGTGGGAAGGCGGTCTGTGCCTCGGCGTGGTTCTTGGGGTCGATGTAGAACTTCCACCACTCGTTCTCGGGCAGGTAGTCGTGCAGAGTGCCCGGCTGCGGCCCCCTCGGCGCGACCGACTCGCCGGTGTGGTCCTGCGGGTGGTCCGTTCGGTGGTCGCCGGTGTGGCCCTGGTGGGAGAGCAGGTCGTCGTGGCCCGCGGTGAGCGCGCCCAGGAGCTGGAGATGGCGGTCGCGCAGGCCGCCGTGGGTGAGTTCCTGGTGTTCGGGGCGCTGGTGGATGTCGCCCAGCAGGCTGCCCGGGATGTGCGGGCGCTGCGGTGCGGTGTCGTCCGCGTACTCGTCCCGCAGCCCCAGCTGGTGGGAGATCTCGTGCGCGTACTCGACGGGCCTGGCCCCGGGTGTCCAGCTGCGCTGGTCCATGCCGTGGTCGCCGCCCACCAGGTCGACGGTCAGGTGCGGCTTGTCGCCGGGGCCGACGCGCTCGATGGTGACATGCAGCCGGTCGCCGCCCGGCAGCGTGTACTTCGGGTCGTTGAAGTACTGCTTGACGCCCTGCTCCGCCCGCTTCCAGGTGTCGTCGGCGTTGTGCAGGCCCGAGCCGTCGTCGCGCAGCGCCACGCGCACGGTCAGATCGGTGTACGGGGTGTCGCCGACGGTGAACCGCCGCTGGTCGAAACCGGACCGCACCACATAGCGCGGGGTGCGGTCCAGCCGCATCCGGGGCGGCGGGCCGGGACTGCGCAGGTCGTCCAGTCCCTCGGTGCTGGGCACCGGATGGTGGCGGGGATCGGTCGAGTCCTCGTCCGACCGGCCGGACTCCGAGCCGGACTCCGAGCCGTCCTCGGAGGGGCGGTGGGCGACGAGTTGCTCGTTCCCCTGGTCCTGGCGGCGCGGCTGTTCCTCGTGCGGCGGCCGCGAGCCGGTGTCCGGTTTCGTCCCCTGTCCTTCAGAGGAGTGCTGGTCGCGGGTGGGGGAGTGGTCCGCGGGGACCTTGACCGCGTTCCCCTCCGCGGAGGTCCCGCGGTGCGCGGGCGTGGTGTGTTCGTCGGCCGGTGCGTGTTCGTCGGTCGGTATGTGCTGCTCGGTCGGTGTGTGCTCGTCGGTGCCGCCGTGCTGGTCGGTTCCGGTGGTGATGCGGTCGAGGTGGCCCTGGGCCTCGGGGTTCCCGGTCTTCTGCGCCAGCTCCTGCCGTAGCGTGCTGGTGCGTTCGTCGTACGTCTGGTGCGCGGACAACTCCTCGCGCACCTCGTCGATCCGGCGTCCGGTGTCCTCGGCACCGCGGGAGTCGCCCCCGAGGAGCTGTTCGGTGCGCTGATCCCGCAACTGCTCCAGCCGGTCCGTCAGTTCGCGCACCTGGTCCTGGCGGTCCTGCTCGCGCCGGCCCAGGTGCCGGTCCAGCTTGTCGAGGGCGTCCCTGGCCTCCCGCTCGGTGGTCGCCTCCTGAGCCTGCCGGCGCAACTCGGCGGCGCGGGGGTCCCCCTCCCCGTCGTGGAGTGCGTCGAGGCGGTCGCGCAGCTCCTGCTCGGTGGGGTGGTGGTCCTCGGAGGTGTCCGACTTGAGCCGGTCGAGCCGCTGCTGGAACTGCTGCTCCTCGCGGTGGTCGTGGAGCTCGCGCAGCGCGCGGTCGGCCTCGTCGGCGGTGGCGGCCCGGTCCACCTGCACGCGCAGTTCGCGCTCGCGGTCGTCCGCACCGTCGTCGAGGGCGTCGAGACGGCGGCGCAGGTCCTCCTCGCTGCCCCGCTCCGGGGCGCGTTCCGGCGTCGGCTCGTCCGACTTGAGGTGGTCGAGGCGCTGCTGCAACTCCTGCAGTTCCCGGTGTTCCTGCAGGTCCCGCAGCGCGCGGTCGGCCTCGTCCGGTGTCCTGGCGTTGTCCAGCCGCTCGTGCAGCGCCGCGGTCTCGGGATCGGACTCGGCGGAGGAACGCAACCGGGCCAGCCGGTCGTGCAGTTCGGCGTCCCTGCTGAGGTCGTCCAGCTGAGAGCGGAGCCGGTCGGCGGTGGGGCCGTCGGTGGTCATGGCGAGGCGCTGCCGAACGTCCTCGACGTCCTGGTGGAACGGGCGCGGCGTGTCCTGACCGGTCAGCGCCTCGGAGGGGACGTGGCTCTCGACGTACGCGGAGTACTCGTTGAGCCTGCTGTCGAGCAGGTCCGGGTCTCCGGAGCGGCGCGCCGCCTCGACCGAGTCGACCTTGCCCTGCCACTCCTCCTTGGAGCCGGTGAGGTTGGTCAGCCGCTCGAAGCCGCCCTGCGCGTGCGTGTGGAACGCCTCGTAGCGTTGGCTGGTGGTGCGCGTCTCCACATGGGCCCGGAAGTCGGCGAGGTGCTGTCCGGCGCGGTCCCAGTCGCCGGACGCGGTGGCCTCCTGGATGGCGCGGGTGTACGTGTCACGGTCGTCCTTGGACATTCCGGCGGTACGCGCGGCGCGGTCGAGATCGGCGGTGCGCTGCCTGATCCCGGCGTCGGGCGAGACGGGCCGGGTCGTCGGCGGGGACGGGGCCTGGTGCAAGGGGGTCGGCGGGTCCGGGTCGTGCGTGGGCACGACGAGGGTGTCGAGCTGCCGGAGCTGCTCGTCCGTGCTGCCCGGGGAGTGGTCGCCGGGGGTGCCGTCCTGGTGGTCCTGCGGGTGGGGTGTCGCACCGGGCTCGTGCTGCGGGACGTCCGGCAGGACGGGCGGGTTTCCGTCGCCGGTGGACTGCCGCACCGGAGGCGTCGACGGCTCGTGCTGCGGGGTGTTCGTCCCGCTCTCGCTGTCCGCGCGCGGGCGGGGCGCCCGGGGCGCGACTTCGTCCCCGCGCGTGCCGTTGTTCGTGGCGGGGGAGTGGCTGGTGCTGGTGCCGTTGCTGGTGGCGGTGGACGGACGCGGCTGTGGGGCCGCGGTGGACTCCTGGCGCGGTGCGGACTCCGTGCCGGGGCGCGGGCCGGACGACGACTCCACGCTCACGGTGGGACGCGGGGTGCCCCCGGACTCGGTGGACGGACGGTTCGTCCCGGTCGACGGGGCCTGCGGCTGGGTGCTGCCGGTGGTCGATGTCTGCGGCCGGTCGGTTCCGGTGGTCGGCGTCTCCGGCCGCGCGGACACGGGCCCGGGAGTCCGCTGGGTGTCCGTCGCGTTGCCGGGGGTCTGCGGACGCTCGGACACGGTGCTCTGGGGCTGTGACCGGTCGACCACGGAGGCGGGAGGTTGCTGACGGTCCGTCACCGCACTGTCGCTACTGCTCGATATGTGCTGATGATCCGTCACGGAGCTGGCGCCCTGGTGTCCTTGGGCCACCGTGCCGGACGTCGGTGTGTTCTCGTGCGGCACGGACGTCACGGTGTGGTCGGTTCCGCCGTGGCCGTTGGACGTGGTCTCGAAGCCGGGCAGCCCGCCGGAGCGCCCTGTCTGCTCCGGGACACCGGAGGACGTGTGCGGCGCGGGCGCGGACTCGGTGGGGAGGTGCGGGGCGGTGTCGCCCGTGCCGCGTGTGGCGCTCTCGGTCGTGCTCGGGCCCTTCGACTCGGTCGTCGGGCGGGTGGTCCCGTGTTCGGTCGTCCCGCTGCGGTCGCCACCGGTGGTGGAGTTCGTGCCGGTGGTCCCGCGCGAGGTGTCGTTGCTCCCGGAGGTGCCGCGGCCCGAACCGGTCCCGGTGTCTCCTCGGGCCCCTCCTGTACGCGTACCCCCGGTACCCGTGTCGACCACGCCCGTGCCACCGGTCCCGGTACCTCGTGTACCGCCCGTGCCCGAACTGTGGGGCACGTCCGTGCCCAGGCCCTTGTCGAGGCCGGTCGTGCCGAGACCCTCGCCCTTGCCCAGGCCGCCGGTGTCGAAGTTCTCCGCCCCGGGGAAGCCGGACCCGCCCTCGGAGGGGAGCTTCGGGAGGTGGATGTCGGCCGTGGACGGCAGATGGACGTCCGGGGTGTGGATCTCGGTGTGCTCGTCGCCGCCGAACCTGCGACGGCCTCCGCCGCCGCCCATCGCGCCGATGATCCCCGAGGTCACGGCGGCGCCCATGTCGTTCTCGCCGCCGAAGATCTGCTCCATGACCTCGGTGGTGACGACGCTGGAGACGCCGCCGATGACGCCCTTGCCGATCAGCGAGGCCGCGAACTTCGGTGCGAACGCCGAGCCGGCACCGGAGAAGATGCCGCCGATCGCGCCGCCGATCGCGCCGCCCTCCACGGCCTGCAGCGTGGCCGCGGTGTCCCACTGGGTGCGGTCGCCCTTGAGGAACTGGATCCCCTGGATCACCGCGTCCATGCCGACCATGAACCCGACACCGGTGGCGATCGAGATCAGCAGCCGCTTCAGCAGCATCTTCACGATCATCCGCACGCCGGTGACCAGCGCCGGGATCACCTCGGGCGCCCAGAAGGCGAGTTCGGCGATCTCGACCGCCAGCCAGATCAGCTGCGCCAGGATCATGTACTTCGCATACTCAACCTGCAGCCCGGTGTTCTTGCCCAGCTTGCCCACTTGACCGGCCGCATCGGCCATGTCGGGGAGATTGGACTTCAGCTGCTGCGTGAAGTTGGAGAACTCGTCGGCGACCTGTCCGCCGATGCTGTGCAGCACACCACTGGTCGCGGGGTCGATCTCGCGACTGATGGCGGTCAGCTGCCGGGCAGCGTCCTCCCACGCCTCGCCGAGGCTGCGCAGCTTGTCCTCGTCGCCCTTGGGCCAGTCCTGGCCGACGGCCAGCTTGGCGACCCAGCCGAGCTCCGGGGGCAGGTTGATGCTCATGACTTGGTGTTCTTCACCCGGGACTCGGCAGGGTGGACCTCGGTGGCTCCCAGGCGCTTGGTCGCCTCGATGTTCTGGTCCTCCATGCGTTCGAGGTTGACGGCCATCGTCCGGATGCCGTCGTGCATGCTGTCGACCAGCTGGCCCATCTGCCCGGTGCTCTCGATGATCTGCTTCCTGGGCGTGGCGTACTGCTCGTAGAACTGCCGCCCGGAGGCGTCGTCGCCCCAGCAGTCGCCCAGTTCGCCGAGCCTGCCCTCCAGGCTCTTGCCGATGTCACGGAACCGCGCCGCCAGTTGCTGCACATACGGCAGCTGGTTGCGCAGCCCGTCGGTGTCGACGTAGAACTCGCCGTCAGCCATGTGTTCCTCCCGAGGTCGTGTGGTCGTGTCGGGGTGCGGCGCCCGGGGTCACCGGGCGCCGTCGTGCCGTCCGTCCGGGCGCCCGCCCGCGATGTACTCGCGCACCGACTCGGGCATACCCGGCTCGTCCTCCAGCAGCGCCGTGGGGTCGACCCTGCCCTCCACCAGATCGGTGATCTTCACCCCGGCCGGCAGCCCGAGCGAGCTGACCTCCGCGACCGCCTCCAGGGCGTTGGCGCGGGCCTGCCGGATGGTCGTCAGCAACGCCTCGGACAGTTCCTTCGGCGTCATGCGGTGGTACGCGCCGGTGGGGAACTCGATCGCGGTGACCTCGCCCTGTGCGTTCACGGTCGCCTTGACGGTCTGCCGGGGGGCGGTCGCCGTGCCGGTCACCTCGTTGATCCGGCGCCGGGCCTCGACGGCCTCCGTGCGCTGTTTGCGGTACAGCGCCAGCAGGTCCTCGATCTCCTCGTCGTAGGGGCTGGTCATATGAGTCTCCTTGGGTGCGGCGATGGTGCGCAGGCGTACGGGTGCCACGGGGCGGGCGGCGTCACAGGACCGCTCCGGCCCCGTCCGAGGCCGCCGAACCCCAGGTGTCGCCCTCCTGGACCAGCAGGTCCGCGATGCCGCGGCTCGGCTGCTCCTCCTCCGCGGTCTCCGGCTCGTCCTCCACCGGCTCGTGCGCGGGCAGTTCCGCGGTGAGTTCCGAGGGGTCGCCGGAGAACGAGCGCAGCGGCACGGCGGGGATGACGGTCTCCGCGGGGGCGGTGGCCGCCGACCGGTTGGGCCGCCAGGTGGACAGCCGGGGGCCGTCCGCCTCCTCCTCCAGCGGGGCGGCCGCCCGGCCGGTCCAGGTCTGCTCGTCCTCCGAGGTGTAGCCGGGCGCCTGGACCTCCTTCTCCTCCTCGGTCGGCACCGACCACAGCAGCGGTACGAACGACGACCCCGAGCTGTCCCACGCCTCGGTGTCCTCCGACTCCGGGTCGCCGGACGGTGCCGGCGCCACCTGGCCGTCCGGCAGTTCCTGCTGGTACTCCTGCTGGTGCTCCGGCCGGCTGGGGTCCTCGGAGACCAACCGCTGCGGCGGTACCGGACCCCTCTCCGCGTTCCCGTCCTCGCCCGTCGGCCGCGGCGGCACGGGCTCCGTCGTCTCCCCGTCCCCGTCGCCGTCCGCCGGGTCCTCGGGACCGGAGTCCGCGGACGCGGACGACGCCCGGCCCCGGCCGCCGCCCACCGGCAGCAGGATCACGGCCGCCCCGTCGTCGTCCCGGTGCCGGTGTCGCCGCTCGGCGGGCGCCGCTCCGGAGTCCGCCGAGCCCGCGACGGCGGCGGTGCCGGCCGCCGCCACCGCCGCCGAGCCCAGCAGCGCGGCGGGCAACGCGCTCTCGCCCAGACCGTCGTGGGCGCCGACGACCGGACGGTCGCCGTCGGGGTCCGCCTCCGGCGACCAGGGCAGCGTGTCGGGCGCGGGCAGGCCCGAGGCATCGGGCCGCTCCTCCTGCGGACCGGGGGATGCGGCGGCCGTGGCCGGCATCATGCCGGGCACGGCGGGTTCGCCCACCACGGGGGCGGCCGGCTCCTCGGCCGCAGCGGCGGGCGTCACCGGGTCCGCCGCCGGCTGCGGTGCGATGGGCAGCCCGTCCGAGCCGATCATCACGCTCTCGGGGATCGCCTGCGCCGCGACCACGCCCGGCAGCACGAGGCCCTCGCCGCCCGCCTCGGTACCGCCGTCGATCTCGTCGGGGACGTCGGGCTCGCCGGTCCACGGCTCGGCGTCGGGTTCGAGCAGCCCGGAGGCGTCGCTCGGGTCGGCGGTCCCCGTGCCGGCGGCGGGGCTGCCCCCGGCCATGCCCGGCATCATCGGCATACCGCCCGCGCCGAGGGTCTCGCCCTCCGCGGCGCCCAGTGCGCCGGGGAGCGCCTCGGCCTCCTCGTCGAGAGGCAGTCCCAGCCCCTCGCCGCCCGCCAGTGCCCCGCGCCCGCCGATCTCCTCGGCGGTCTCGGGGTCGCCGGTCCAGGGTTCGGCCTCGGCGTCGAGGAGGCCGCTGGCGTCGCTGGGATCGACGGTGCCGTTGCCCTGGGGCGTGCCGCCGGCGCCCATGCCGGGCATCATCGGCATGCCGCCCGCGCCCAGTCCCGTTCCGACGCCCTCGTCGGTGCCGAGGCCGCCGGGGAACGCCTCGGCCTGTTCGTCGAGGGGCAGCCCGAGTCCGTCGCCGCCGGCTTCGGCGCCCTTGCCACCGATCTCGTCGGCCAGGCTGGGGTCACCGGTCCAGGGTTCGGCCTCGGCGTCGAGGAGGCCGCTGGCGTCGCTGGGATCGACGGTGCCGTTGCCCTGGGGCATGCCGCCGGCGCCCATGCCGGGCATCATCGGCATGTTGCCCGCGCCGCCGGCGGAGAGGCCCTCCGAGGATCCGGCGAGGTTCGGCGACTCCAACGCGTCGCTCAGCGACGGCGCGTTGAGCCCGTCCGGCAGGCCCGACTCCGTGCCGAGGCCACCGGGGAACGCCTCGGGGGAGACCGCGTCGAGGCCCTCCCCCGCGCCCAGTCCGCCGGTGCCGCCGACGCCCGTGTCTCCGGGGAACCCCTCGGGAGAGGTGCCGTCGGCCCAGCTGGAGGGGTCCTCGGAGAGGTTGCTGCCCAGCGGTAGTTCGCTCCCCGTGCCGGTGTTCAGGCCGCCCGGGAAGGGGGTGGCCGCGAGGTTCGCAAGGCTGGGAGCGCCGTCGAGGCTGCTGCCGCCCGGGAACGCGGTCGGGTTGAGCGCCTGGTCCAGCGCGCTGGGATCGAGGGTGCTGTTGCCCAGGCCGTCCCCGAGACCGTCCAGCCCGGGCGCGTTGCCGTCGACTCCGGTGCCGCCGGTGAACGGGGCGGGGGTGGCGAGCGACTCCGTCGGGTCCAGTCCCGACAGGCCGGGTGCGTCGGTGCCCGAGGTGTCGGGGGCGGAGAACTGCTGCGGGTCCAGCGGATTGACGTTCGGCAGATTGCCGGAGTCGGTCAGATCGGGGGTGTTGACGTCCGGGACGTTGTCCGTCACATCGGGGTTGTTCGTGGGGCTGGTGACCGGCGGCGGGGTGTGCACCGAGTCGATGGTGACCTGGTACTCGCCCGCCAGACTCTTGAGGACCGCGCGCATGTCGCTGGTCATCATCTCGACCAGCTCGGGCTTCTCGTGGATCGGGATCAGACCGTTGCTCATCGGCTTGACGCCCATGCGCACGGCCTGGTTGGCGTACCAGTTGTCGATGTCGGCGATCTTGACCTGGGCGTTGTACAGGTTGACCGAGTTGTCCGCGAGCTGCTGGGGGACGGAGTTGCCCGCCTCACCGCCGGACAGCACGTCGGACGTCGCCTTCACCTGGCGGGAGAAGGTGTTGATCATGTCGAGGAAGGCGTCCGCGGCGTCGCCCTTCCAGGGGCCGTTCTCCCCGGCCAGCGCCTTCGCCTGGTCGACGATGGCCTTGGCGATACCGGAGAGCACCACCTGCGCGTTCAGGAAGTGGCCCGCCGCGTCCATCAGGGACTGGGGGTCGGAGATGCCCTTCGCGCGCTCCTGGTTCGAGGCGGAACCGGTTCCGGCGGACATGCCGTTGATGGCCGCCATGATCTGCTTCCAGTCCCACGAGTTGTAGTCGTTGATCGAGCCCGGATCGGTTCCGGGATCGCCGAAGACACCGTCGCCGCTGTCGTTGAACCCGCCGGTGTTGTAGTCCGGGCTGCCCATGTGTTCCCCAGTCTCCTGCTCACGCCTCGGTCAGGGGCCCCCGCCGTCCCCCGGTGCCCGACGGCACAGGGGGACGGGAGGACCGCCGGTCAACTTCCTCCGCCGCCGGACCCGCCGGCGTCGGTCACCAGGCTGGTGAAGTCACTGGTCGTGGTCTGCATGGCGTTCTGCAGATCCGTGGCCTTCATGTGCCCGGCGTCTTCCAGAGTGGTGTACTGCTGCGCCAGCGCCTTCACGCCGTCGCGCAGATCGCCCAGGCCCTGGGCGAGGTCCTGGAAGACCTTGATGTACTGCTCCTTCAGCCCGGCGTCGGCGTTCGGTCCGTTGACCTTGGTCCGGATCTGGTTCGCGTGGTAGAACGCGCCGGGTTCGACCTGCACCTTCTGCAGGACGCCAGCGGCGTCCCGCGTCGGCTGGACCAGCTTGTCGATGTTGTCGGCGAACAACAGCATCGACGGCGTGTCCACGCTGGTACCACTGCCGGGGTTGCCCGAACCACCGGGCACGTTCGGCGGGTTGAAGGTCGAGGCCGGGGGCACGCTGCCGTGCCCGGTCGCGATCGTCGTGCCGCCGTCGTAGTGCTGGGGTGTGGAAGTGGACGAGTTGGAGCTGGAGTTCGAGTTGGAGTTTGAGTTGGCGGAATAGCCGTCCGTCATATCGGGTCACCCCCAGAGCTGAACGCCCTGGCGCTCACCGCTCGAGTAGTACTCGTTGATGGTGCCCAGCATCTGGGTGGCGGCGGCGGCCTTCTGGGTCATGTCCGCGGCGGCCGCGTCCCACTGCGCCTTCACCTGCGCGTAGGTCTGCTGGGCGTCGCTGGTCCACTCGCCCAGGTGCACCTTCGCCTGGTTGTCGAGGTCGGCGAGGGTCTGGTTGATGCGCTGGGTGATGGAGTTCATCTCGCCGACGATGTAGTCGACCTGCTCCATCTGGACGGTGTACGTGGCCATCTGTCCGGCTCCTTCGTGGGGGCGGCTGGTATGTCGGTCGGTGACGCTGTGTCAGGAGGGGAAGCCCGGCAGGCCGATGTTGCCGGAGGCCATCTGCTGCGCGACCTGCTGCGCCTGCTGATGCGTGTTCTCGTGGGTGTTGGCGTAGACGTTGGTGTTCTGCGCCAGCTTCTCCAGCATGGTGCGCAGCGCCTGGTTCACCTTGTCGAAGTCGTTCAGCCACTCCTGCATGGCGTTGTGGTAGACGTTCGCGGCGTCGCCGCTCCAGCTCGCCCGCAGACCCTCGATCTGGCCGTCCATCTGCGCGTAGGAGCCGGTGGTTTCGTCCAGGGCGGTCTGGAAGCTGCCCTGGGCGGCGGTCATTCCCTGTAGTTCGACTGACGTCAGTGCCATGGTGTCGTCCTCTCTTGTCCTACGGCGTCGGCCGGAGCCGATGACAGCGATGTCGCCCCCGGGTCGGGGGCACATCCGCGCCGGATGGTGGGGGGTTCACCCGCCGGCCGCCGCATCGCGTCGAAGGATCGCGCGACCCGGCAGTGGCGGACGTTTCTCATGTCCGCACCAGAGACTCCGTTTGCTGATGCGGTGGTTCCGCTTGGCCCGGTGTCTGCTTCGCCACTTCCGCGGCGGAGGCGGGCTGTTCGGTGGCGGAGGCGGGCGGCGCCGGGGCGGCGGACTCCTGGCCGGGCGCCGCGTCGGGTGCCGTGCCGGGTGCCCTGTTGGGCGCCGCGTCGGGTGCCGTGCCGGGCGTCGCCGGAGGCTGGGGGAGATCCGAGGCGGAGACGGTACGGGTACGGGCGGACGCCGCGAGCCGCTCCGCCAGGCGGAGCGCCTCCCAGGCGCCCCCGCGTGGCGGCGAGGCCTCGAAGGAGGCGGCCAGCACCTTGGCCGCCTCGTCGGACAACTTGAACCCGAAACCGTGGAGTTGACGCCTCATCAACGCGATGGCCTGGTCGGCGGAGTAGGGATCGAGCCGGAGGTACTCGGCGAACTCGTGCACTATCTGGCCGCGTTCGCGGGTCAGCTCCCGCAGCCCGGCGGGCGATCCGCACAGCGCCAGCACCGTGCCACCCGGGGTGGCGGCCAGCCGGGCCAGCCCGTCGAGCACCGCCGTACGCTCGGCCTGGGCGCGGCGGCCGAAGGCGTCGTCGAGGTTCAGCACCAGCAGTCCGCCCTCCGCCTCCTCCAGGGCCGTGGCCAGCCGGTAGGCGGGCTGCTCCGGCCAGCGCGCCGGGAGGGCCGACAGCCGCACCTCGTGGACGGTGCCCGTGGTCAGCAGACCGGCCTCCGTGAGGCACCGCCCGTACACCCGGGCGAGCGCCCGTCGGCCGCTGCCCAGCGGGCCCTCCAGCACCACATTGGCCTGTGCCGAGATCGGCCGGCCCGGCTGTGCCTGCGCCTCGACGAGCGCCTCCAGCCGGGTGCGCAACGCGGCCCTGGCCGTGTCCAGACCGGTCATCGCCGCCAGCTTCCGCAGCCCCGCGGACGGGCCTGCCGCCCCGGTGGCGGGGCCCGGCTGCCGCGTCGGGGCGGCGGCCTCCCCGGTACGCGGGGACGGGGCACCCGCGTCGCTCTTCGCACCGGCCTGGTCGGCGGGCACCGTGATCACGTCGGCGCCGGTCAGCCGGGACAACTCATTGTCGTCCTGGGGCGGTTCGGCGGCGAGACGGGACGCCTGCTTGCTGATCATCTCCTCGAAGACCTGCCGGGCGACCCGCCCGTTGCCGAAGGTGTCGCTCTTCGGTACGTCCTCGAAGTAGCGGTCGAGCGCGTCCAGCGCCGATTCCGACAGCTCGTAGTAGTGCTTGGCGCACAACCCCCGGACGATGGTGACCAGTTCCTCGGGGCTGTAGTTGGGGAACTCCACGGTGCGCGCGAACCGGGAGGCCATACCGGGGTTCGAGGCGAGGAACTGGTCCATCTGGGCGGAGTACCCGGCGACGATCACGACGACCTCGTCGCGGTGGTCCTCCATCAGCTTCATCAGCGTCTCGACGGCCTCCTGACCGAAGTCCGGGCCGGTGCCACGGGACTGGTTGGTCAGCGTGTACGCCTCGTCGATGAACAGCACACCGCCGAGCGCCTTGTTGAAGACCTCGGTCGTCTTGATGGCGGTACCGCCGATGATCTGCGCCACCAGGTCGGCGCGGGCCACCTCCACGATGTGGCCCTGGCTGAGGATGCCCAGCTCCGCGAGGACCGCACCGTAGAGACGGGCCACGGTCGTCTTGCCGGTGCCGGGCGGCCCCGCGAAGACCAGATGCCGGCTCATGGGCGGCATCGGCAGGCCCATCTCCTGGCGGCGCTGCGTCATCTTGTTGAGGTTGATCAGGCCGGTGACCTCGCGCTTGACGCTCTCCAGACCGACCAGCGCCTCCAGTTCCGCCAGCGGACCGGTACCGGTGTGACGGGCCCCCTGCGGCTGCGGACCGCTCTCCCGGCCGCTCGCACCGCCGAGCGCGTCCGCGCTGGTGACCGTACGGCCGGCCGGGGCACCGCCGGTGTCCACCCGTTCCACCGACACCTGGCCGGACTTGAGCTGGTGCACCGGCACACCGCCGTTGTCGCGCACCTCGCAGTCGTGCACCCGGACCGGCTCGTCGGTGTTGCAGCGCACCCCGTCGCCGCCGTTGTCGAAGACGGCACAGTTGGTCAACTCGGCCCGTGAGGACGCCTGTACATGGACGCCATGGCCACGTGCGCCATTGACCCGGCAGCCCACCGCGGTGACCGCGCCACCCCCGGTGATCCGCAGGCCGTCGCTGTCGGAGCCGGTGAACTCGCTCTCGCGCACGGTGAGTTCGGCCTCGGCGCCGACGACCGTGGTACAGCCGGAGAAGGCCGAGCCGTCCACCTCGGCGCGCGCGCCCGAGGCGAGGGCGAGCCCCGTACCGCCGCCGGAGCGCACCCGTACCGCCGACAGCGTCGCAGACGCGCTCTCCTCCAGCTCGACGGCGACCGGTCCGCCGACGGCCAGTTCGGCGGACCGCACGGTCAGCCGGGCCCTGGGCCCCGCCGCACGCAGCGCGGCGCCATTGCCGCCCTCGGTCTTCAGCCGCTCCAGCACCACCTCACCGCCCTGCGCGTGCACGGCGACCGTCGAGGCGCCCTGCACGGTCAGATCGGCGCCTTCGGCGCGTCCGTCGGCCTCCACCAGCAGACCGGTCGGCGTACCGGTGATACGGCAGCCCTCCAGCCGGGGACGCCCGCCGGGTGCCACATGGACGCCTTCGCGCCCGGCACCGGAGATCACACAGTCGCGCAGCACCGGTGCGCTGCCGCC
Source organism: Streptomyces sp. NPDC101234 (assembly GCF_044767525.1). Taxonomy (NCBI): domain Bacteria; kingdom Bacillati; phylum Actinomycetota; class Actinomycetes; order Kitasatosporales; family Streptomycetaceae; genus Streptomyces; species Streptomyces sp. NPDC101234. The sequence continues at coordinate 39,727 of NZ_JBIWOA010000007.1, forward strand.
GCCGACGTGCACCGACTGTCCCCCCGAACCGGAGAACGAGCAGCGGGTGAGCACCACTTCGGCCGTGCTCGTCAGATACGCGTCCAGCGCCGCGCTCCCGGTGACCTCCACCTCGGTCAGGTCGGCGCGGGCGTTCTGCTCCACGGCCAGCGCGGGCTTGCCGCAGCCGGAGATCCGGGTGGCCTCCACCACCGCCGTGGCCTGTCCGTTGACACAGACGCCGTTGCCGCGGGCCCGGTCCAACTGGCATTCACGCAGCGTCAGCCGGCCGTGCTCGGCCACCACGACCGCCGACGAACCGACCTCCTGGATACGCGAGCGCTCCACGACGTTGCCGGCGCCGGAGGTGATCACGATGCCGGCGCCCTGGGCGTTGGTGATGTGGCAGTCGCGCAGGGCGACCACGCCGTCCTGCCAGGCCAGCACGGCCGCCCACGCCTCGCCGGAGATCTGGCACCCGTCGAGCGCGGCCTGCCCGCGCCGTACGTCGAGGACCGGTGCCTCCCGGTCGGTGCCGGACAGCTTCAGACCGGTGAGCTGCACGGCCTCCGCCTCCAGCACCACGGTGCTGCCCGAGGCCGAGGAGATCTCCACCGTGCCGCCCGTGCCCTCGGCGGCCAGTGTCACCGCGCGGGTGATGTAGAGCGTCTCCTCGTACCGCCCGGGGGAGACGGTGATGAGCGCGCCGTCGGTGGCGTCCGCCAGGGCTTCGGCGATGGCGCGGTAGGCACCGGGACGGTCCGGGGACACCAGTAGCACGGGCCGGGTCACAGCTTCGCTCCCTTGTCAGACGCACTCAAGTCGCCGCCGGTGCCGTGCGGACGCCGCGGCTGCGCCGCACCGATCAGGCCCGGGGGCGCGCCGAAGCGTTCCTCCGGCCGGGTACCGCCCTGCTCGCCGTCTGCGGCCGCCGCGGAGGCGCCCGCGTCGTTGGCGCTCAACGCGCCCGCCGCACGCTCGAGACCGTCGAGGGCGATCTCGTCCAGCGGGACGCGCTGGACGTCCACCTTGCCGTCGGAGGCGATCTCCGAAGGCGACAACTCCCGCATGAGGACCGGCCCTTCACCGTCCGAGGGGCGCAGCACCTTGAACGTGGTGCCGGGCAGGAACACCACCCGGTACGGCTCGGACGGGTCGATCAGGCTGGTACGGCGGGCCGTCATCGACCAGATGAGGAAGTCGGTGCCGTTCTCGGGACCGGGGTGCGGCGCGCTGTACGCGGTGCAGAACGCCCATTCGGTCGCCAGCCGGCCCTCCCGGTACCACCCGCGCTCCATGGCCGTGGCGGGGGCCCGCAACAGCGCCGCGCCACGGTAGGACGGCAGCCTGCGCAGTCCCGCCGCCACACAGCGCGCCAGGGGGACGTGCGGGCCGACCTGCGCGGACCGCACCGCGTCGTCCACCTGCCGGCTGTCGCCGGACAGGTAGAGCCGTACGGCGACCAGATCGGTGAGGGCGTCGGCCGCCTCGCTCCGGCTGCCGCCGCGCAGCCCCGGGGACTCCGACATCACCCGTGAGACCGTGCCCGCGACCGCGTTGTACTGCGTGCTGAAGGTGCGCCGCACCCAGTCACGTTCCTTGCTCGTGCCGCGTTCCGGCAGCACGGCGCAGGCCGAGCCCTTGGGCACCGGCTGGACCCGTACCCCCGCTCCGGCCGCCGGGGCGGCGGGCGGCACGGCGCTCGTGGGGCCGTCGGAGGCGGCCGGTGCGAGGGCAGGCGTGACCGGACCGCCGGAGCCGTCGGGCACCGGCGCGGGACCGGGACCGGCAGGCGGTGCGGGAGCGGCGGCCGGGGCGTCGGACTCCAGCCGGATCATCCGCGCCGGGGCCGGGACGGCCCGGGCCGCCGGCTTGGGCGCGGCGGGCACGGGCGCTTCGGAGGCCTGAGGATCCTGAGGGCCCTGAGGATCCAAGGGCGGCGTCCGCGGCGCTTCCGGGTCCTGCGGCACGGCGGCTTCCGGCCCGTCCGGCGCCGACGACGGAGCCTGCTGGGCCTGCTGTGCCTGTGTGTCGGGTGCGTCCGGTGCCTGAGGGACACCCGGCTCGGCGTCCGGGGCGTCCGGTGCGGTCTCCGGGGTGAGCGCGGGTACGGAAGCCGGGCCGGACTCCCGGCCGGACTCCGGGGCGGGAACAGGCGGCTCCGGCGGGAGGGCAGGCATCGGCTGCTCGCCGGGGCCGCCGGAACCGCCGGTGTCGGCACGATCGGGTGCGGCGGCGGGGCGCGGGGCGGTCCGCGGCGGCTCGACCGGAGCCTCCGCCTCACCTGCGGGCGTCGGCTCGGGCACCGCGGGTACCGCGGGCAGCTCGGGGCCGGCCGGTGTGACAGGACCGTTCGGGGCGGGCGCAGGCGCGGGCGGTACCGCACCCCGCACGGGCGGGGGCACCGGGAGCGGCTCACCCGCGGGTGCCGGCTCGGACACGGTGGTCAGGGCGGTCAGCTTGGGCAGCTTGGGGCGGGCCGGTGTGACGGGACCGTTCGGGGCAGGCGCGGGCGGTACCGGACCCCGCACGGCGTCCGGCGCCGGTGGGGGCATCGGGAGCGGCTTGCCGGTGGGCGGCGGCTCGTGCGGGGCGTCCGGGCGCGGGCGGAGTGCGATGCTCCCGGTCCCCGTGGCCTCCGCGGCCACCGTCGCCACGCGGGCGGCCGCACCGCTCGTCTCGTCCCCGTCCGCCGCGGACCGGCCGGCGTCGGACTCCGTGCGGGGCAGGGCGGCCGACGGTACGTCGGATTCGGTACGGGCGGCCTGGGGCGCCGGGGCGGGTGCGACCGCCGAGGCAGTGTCGTTCCTGCCGGCGACGTGAACGGCCGGTGACTCGTCGAGCTGGTTCAGCGCGGACGCCCGGCCGGGGGCGCCGGCCGGGACAGCGGCACGCTCCCGGCCCTCCTGCGGCCGGCCCGTGGACGCCGGGGCCCAGGGCGCGACATCGACCGGGCGGCGCTGCCTGGTGAGGGGCGGCGCGACCCGCTGCGGGCCGTAGGCCGCGGGGTCCTGCGGCGACCACAGATAGGCGTCGTCCGGCACACCGGCCGCCACGCCCGGCGCGTCGGCGGGTACGACGGTGAAGCCCACGCGACGGTCCGGGTCGAGCTTCCACAGCATGTCCTCGGCGAGCGCGCGCATGCGGTCTTCCGCGCCGGGGGTGCTGCGGTCGTAGAGGATGGCCGCATAGCCGGGCGCCGCCGGTATCCGCCGTACCGCGTCACTGCCCACGGGTTCGACGGACGGGCGCATCCACAGTCCGCTCTGCACGACCTCCAGCACCGCGTCGTGGGCGTACTCGTAGACGCCGGTGGAGATCTCCGGCACCTCGACGAGCGGCCGGCGCAGGCCGAAGAGGGCGGGCGGGGCGGGGGTGTCGCCCGTCCGCGGGAAGTACATCAGCTCGCTGACGAACGGCCGGTGGCCGAGCGTGCCGTCCGGCCGCAGCGAGGCCACCTCGGGGGAGTCGAGACCGACGCGCGCCGAGACGGGTACGCCGGTGTACAGCACCACCTGCTGGCCGAGGGCGTCGGCGAGTTCCTGGCCCAGCGCTTCGGCGCCCTCGGGCAGCGCGACCGGCCCGAGGTGCAGAAAACGCACCCAGGAGCGGGCGGACGGCAGGACGGTGTCCCACAGCCGGGCCACGTCCGACAGCGTGACGGGAGGTCCGCCGGGGCTGCCGAGGACCACGGTGAGGATCTCGGGGTGACTCGGCAGGCGGTCGACCAGCCGCTGGCCGCTCTCCGGGGAGTCGGGGAGGTGCGGGCTGCGCACCCACACGCCGCTGGGGACGGGTTCGACCAGACCATGGCCGCTGGTCGCCCAGGGCCGGTCGAAGGTCGAGAACTCCCAGCGGGGTTTGGGGAAGCGCCGGGAGTCGCGTTTCGCCGGGCGGCCCGGACGGAAGCTCAGCCAGCCCGCACCGTGCTCACTGGGGATGAACAGGCCGCCGCCGTCGGTCGGCAGCACCTCGCCGTCCGGGGCCAGCACCGGCCGGTCCAGCCGGTCCGCGATCCGCTGGGCGGTGCGCCGCGACTCCTGCGATGTGGCGCGGCCGAAGACCAGGCGCAGGCTGTGGCCACGCTGGGCCAGCAGGCGTGCCACCGCGTCCGCCGAGTCCTCCAGCGTGCCGAACGGCAGGTCCACCACGGCCACGGTGTGCTGGGGATCCGGCGCCAGCCCCGCGGCGAACGCGGCGGCCTGCGGGTCGGGTTCGCCCTTGGGATGGATCAGCAGCGCGTGGCCCACGGCGCGGCACTGCAGAGCTGTCCCTGCCGCCCGCACGGCGCCCACTCGGATACGCATCCGCTCACCCCACCCGGGCCGAGTGGCCGGTGGGTGACGGGTCCGTGCTCACCGAGGGAACAGGAGCGGTGCCCGCAGCGGGTTCGGCGCCCTTCGCCGACGATCCCTTCGCCGACGTTCCCTGCGCCCCGCCGAGACCGCTCGTGGACGACGGCGAGTCCGCCGAACTTCCTTCCTGCGCCGCCGCGTTCACGGTCAGCGCCGCCACCGTGCGGCCCAGCTCCGGCCCGCGCGGCAGTACGGCCAGCAGGGTCTCCGGCAGGGGCACCGCACTGGCGCCGCCGATGCCGAGGTCCTGCGCGGCGGCGGAGTCGCCCAGCGGATAGGCGATGCCCCGGTCGGTGACGAGGTAGGTCAGCGGGTGCGTCGCCCGTGCCGCCACCTGCTGCTGGTCGACCGCGTACACCCCGTGCGACGGCGGCACCAGCACCTGCCGGCTGCCGGTCGCCGCGGCACCGCCCTCGACCGCCACGGTGGCCTTCAGCCGGGTGCCCTGGGCCGTCTCGCGCAGGCACACCGCCTGCGCGGAGGTGTCGGCGGCCGGGGCGTTGAGGACGTCCGGCAGAGCCTCGGTGAGCGACTGGTCGGCGGAGACCTGGGCGGCGGCGATGTCGGTCGCCGACACCTCACGTGGTGCGGGAGCGCCGTGCCGCGCCGCGAGCAGCGCGGCCTCCGTGGCGCTCACCGGGGCCACGCCGTCGGCCGTCATCACGTACGAGCGCTTGGCGCCCGCCGCGGACGTGGTGAACAACTGGCCCACGGCGGCCGGCTGTCCCGCGACCTGCCCGCCGGCCTTGCCGGCCGCGTCTAGCTTCGCCGGGGCGAGTACGGCCCCGGTCGGCACGGCCGCCAGCCAGGCGGCGGGCGCGGCGATGGACCGGTCGCCGTCGAGTCCGAGCGCGATGAGCGTGGCGTCCGACGGCACCGGGTACTTGGTGCCCTGCCACAGCACGTACCGCTTGCCGTCCGGCGCCTTCAGCAGCAGCTGACGGGCGGCGGGGAAGGCGGCGGCCCGGTCGCCCGGCGCGAAGTCGACGACCCGGCCGGACGGCAGATCCGGCCGCAGGCAGTCGGTCCAGGTCGACGGCAGCAGGGTCGCCGGGGTGGGCAGGGAGTCGGGGGCGCCGCTGATCCCGACCGGGGCGCCGTGCGCCACGTCGGCCAGCGCCTTGGCCTGCACGGTGCGCACGGTGCCGTGGCCGGTCAGCAGCAGGGCGGACGCGTAGTTGCGTACGGGGCGCAGTTGTCCGTCCAGGTAGAGGTAGCGGTTTCCGGTCTCCTTCTCCACGACGATGGAGCCCGGTTCCCGCCAGGCCTCCGTGGTCACCGGCGACAGCTTCCCGTAGACGAGGAATCCCGCGCACAGGAGCACCACGATGCCGGCGCCGAAGAAGGTGCCGAGCGCGGCGCGTTTGGTGGGGCTGTCGCCGCGGCCGGGGTCGCCGCTGACGAGGGCGGTGGCGAGGCGGCCCATGGCGAACTGGTACGCCTGCATGTGATCGCGTCGGGTCTGCATGCTCCGGCCCCCTCAGCTCGCCAGTGAGCGGAAGTAGGAGTACGCGTGCAGGGCTTGGAGCAGCAGCGGCAGCAGCGCGATGGCGGTGATCGTCTCCAGCAGGTCGCCGCTGTGGCCCCACACCGGGAGCAGCCGTCCGCGCGGCAGCCGCCAGGCCGCCGTCAGCAGGGCGGCGACCGCCGCGAGCAGCACGGCCACCACGGCCACCCGGGCTCCGGTACCCGCCAGGGCGAACCGGGTCAGCAGCACCGTGATCAGTCCGATCGTTCCGGCCACCACCATCGGCACCCGCTGCGCGGACCGGTTCAGGCCGCGCGACCGCAGCAGCACCGCACCGGCGAACACCAGCGGCAGCAGCCAGCCGATCCAGCCGGTGCCACGTGTCATGTACCAGAAGGCGCCGGCGTAGACCAGCGCGGAGGACAGGCTGAGGGTGTCGAGGTAGGCGCTGGCCAGCTTGACCCGGCTCTCCACCCGTTCCTGCGGCTCCGGGTCGATGTCCTCCTGCAACTCCGCCGCGTTGTGCGGCAGTCGGGGGACGCGCAGCCGGGCCATGCGCAGCGTCAGCCGAGGCCCGAAGTGGCCCAGTACGAACATCGCGACCGCCACCACGGACACCGCCTGGGCGCCGTGCCAGTCGGCCGCCCGCATCAGCCCGATGCCCACGGCGGCGGCGAGCGCGGTCAGCAGTACGGTGCCGGGGACCACCAGCGGCAGCGGACGCAGCGCCAGCAGACTGACGGACAGCACCACCACACAGGCCGCCGCGGCCAGCACCCCGGGCATCCCTGGTGCGTAGCCACCGTGCGGGCCCTGACGGACCGCCAGTCCGGCGAGTGCGCCGAACGCCAGCGAGCCGAGGCCGGCCACCAGCACGGTGCCCCGGTCGGCGCCGAGCCGGGCGGCGCCCACGCATCCGGCGGCCAGCAGTACGGCGATCACCCCGGCGCCGGCCGCGGTCGGCACCCCCGGGCCCAGCCCCAGCAGGGCGGCGGCCAGCGCGGGCAGGGCCAGCACCGCCATGGCCAGCGCGAGCCCCCGGGTCAGCTCCGGGCGCCAGCGGCCCGGCAGCGCGTCCACCGCCTGCGCCACACCGTCGGCGACGTCGTCGAAGTGCAGCGCGGGCAACGGCTCCTCGGCGGGCCGCAGGTGAAGGATGTCGCCGTGGCGCAGGGCCAGCGTGGCCGGGGTGCCGTCGACGTCGAGGGGTTCCTCGCCGAGCCGTTGCAGTACCCAGGGCGTACCCCGGTCGGCGGTGTCCTCGGTGACATGGCGCACCAGCACCGGCAGCAGCGCGGAGACCGGCGTGCTGAGCGGGATCGCCACGTCGGACCGGCCGGTGGGACCCACCACCGTCACCCGGCAGACCTCCGAGGCCGGTGCGGTGACCGCATGCGGTGAGGTCATCGTGCTGCTCCTGTGGTGCTGTGGTGGGGGGCGGGCGGAAGCGGCGAGAGGCCGTGTGGGGCGGCGGGGGACCGGCGCGGTTCCGGGCGTCGGGTCACGGGGTCACCAGTCCGGTCTGTACGAGCTTGACCGACCGGCGGGTGACGAGCTGGGCCCGGCCCGAGGGGAGGGTGCGCGGCTTGGCCTCGCCGAGGAACTTGCCCTCTTCCTTGGGATACGAGAACAGCAGTGCGGGGTTGCCCAGTTCCCACAGCCGGCGCAGTACCGGGTCCATCATGGCGCGGACGGCGCCGGAGGTGCTGCGCGCGACTACCAGGTGCATGCCAATGTGGAGGCCCTGTGCGAGCAGGGGCACCAGCGGTGCCATGGGCGAGGGCGCGCCCGGGGTGCCGGAGAAGAGGTCGTAGTCGTCGAGGAGGACGAACAGCCGTGGCCCCTCCCACCAGTCGCGGCGGGCCAGCTGCTCGGGGCTGATGTCCGGCCCCGGCACCCGTTTGCCCACCGAGACCGAGGCGCTGGTGGCGAGTTGGGCGAGGGCGTCGCCGTCGACGACGTAACCGACCCGGTACTCCTCGGGCACCGAGGTGAGCAGTCCCCGGCCGGGGTCCGCGACCATGACGCGGGCCTGGTCGGGGGTGTAGCGGGAGGTGATGGAACGGATCATCAGACGCAGCGCGTTGGTCTTGCCGGTCTCCCCGTCGCCGAACACCATCAGATGAGGGGTGGCCGAGAAGTCGTGCCAGACCGGCTCCAGCCGCTGTTCGTCCCAGCCCAGGCAGACCCGCAGATCGCCCTCCGCCTCCGGAAGCTGGTTCACCGGCAGGCGGGTCGGCAGCAGGCGCACGCCGGGTGCGGAACGGCCGGTCCAGAAGGTGTCGATCTCCGCCACCGCCGACTTGGTGGCGGCCGTGAGGTCGGCGGTCTCGCCGGAGCTGTCCAGCCGGGGCAGGGCGGACAGGAAGTGGTGACCGCCCGCGGTCAGACCGCGGCCCGGCTGGTGCGGGACGGTCGCGGCGGTGCGGGAACCGACCTCCGACTCCATGGAGTCACCGAGGCGCAGTTCGAACTTGGTGCCCAGCAGGTCCCGCAGGCGAGGACGGATCTCCGACCAGCGCACGGCGGAGCCGATCACATGCAGACCGAACGACAGTCCGCGCGCGGCCATGTCGATGACACGCGGCTCCAGGTCCTCGTAGTCCTGGCGCAGGGTGCCCCAGCCGTCGACCACCAGGAACACGTCACCGTAGGGATCGTCGATCTCGCCCGTGGCCCTGAGCGCGCGGTAGGCCGTCATCGACTCCAGGCCGCGCGAGGTGAACTCCTCCTCGCGCTTCTCCAGCAACTGCGTCAGCTCCGCCACCGTACGCAGGACGCGGTCGCGCTCCAGGCGGGTGGCGACCGAGCCGACATGGGGCAGACCGGCCGTGGAGACCAGGCCGCCGCCACCGAAGTCGAGGCAGTAGAACTGCACTTCCTCCGGGGTGTGGGTCAGCGCGAGAGACATCATCAGCGTGCGCAGCATGGTCGACTTGCCGGTCTGCGGGGCGCCGACCAGACCGATGTGGCCGTCGGCGCCGGACAGGTCGGCGACCAGCAGCTCACGCAACTGCTCGAAGGGCCGGTCGACGATGGCCAGCGGCACCCGCAGCGAGCCCAGGGCCGGATAGTCCGCCGCGCTCATACCGCGCACCGGGTCGGGGACGATACCGGGCAGCAGCTGGTCGAGGCTCGGGGACTCGGTCAGCGGAGGCAGCCACACCTGGCGGGCCGGCGGGCCGCTCTCCTCCAGCCGGCCGATCAGCACCTCCAGCAGACTCTCCTCGCTCTGCTCGGCGCCCGCGGCCGGCCCGGCGGACTCCTCGCGCTCGGCGGACCGCAGCGGCCGGAGCTCGGCGAGGTGTTCCTCGGTGCGTTCCGACAGCAGCGTGCCCTGCTGCGCCAGGCCGAACACGGTGATCTCCTGTGCGGCCCTGGCCTGTTCGGCGCTCTGCTCCGCCTCGCTCACCGGCTCCGGCGCGGGGCCGGACACGTACGCGGCCTTGAAACGCACCAGGTTGGTCGTGTCCACCTTCAGATAGCCGTTGCCCGGTGCCGACGGCAGTTCATAGGCGCTGGAGACACCGATGACACTGCGCGATTCCATCGAGGAGAACGTGCGCAGGGCGATCCGGTAGGACAGATGGCCCTCCACCTTGTGGATGCGGCTCTCGTCCAGGCGCTGGGAGGCGAGCAGCAGATGCACACCGAGGCTGCGTCCGAGGCGGCCGATGGAGACGAAGAGGTCCACGAACTCCGGCTTGCTGGCCAGCAGCTCGGAGAACTCGTCGACGATGATCAGCAGCGACGGCAGCGGGGTGAGGTTCACCCCGGCGCCCCGCGCCTTCTCGTAGTCGAACAGCGAGGAGTACCCGGACTCACGCAGCAGCTCCTGACGGCGGATCATCTCGCCGTTGATGGAGTCGCGCATCCGGTCCACGAGATGGATCTCGTCGGCGAGGTTGGTGATGACCGCCGAGGTGTGCGGCAGCCGGTCCATCCCCAGGAACGTCGCGCCGCCCTTGAAGTCGACCAGTACCAGGTTGAGGACCTCGGAGGAGTGGGTGGCGACCAGACCCAGCACCAGCGTGCGCAGCAGTTCGCTCTTGCCGGAACCGGTCGCACCGATGAGCAGGCCGTGCGGGCCCATGCCTCCCTGCGCCGACTCCTTGATGTCCAGCTCGACGACCTCGCCGTCCTCCGTGACACCCAGCGGCACCAGCAGGCGGGCCGACTGGGCCTGTCGGGGGCGCCACTTGGCGGCCACGTCGAAGGTGCGCGGGTCGCGGATGCCCAGCAGGGCGGTCAGGTCGAAGTCCGAGTCCAGCGCCTGGTCCGTCAGGTCGACGCTGCCGCTGGTGCGCATCGGCGCCAGGGTGCGGGCCAGGGTGTCGGCCTGGGTGCGGCTGAGCGCGTCGGCCTCGGCGGTGACCGTGTCGTCACCGGAGGGGAAGGCGACACTCGTGCCGTGTGCCGTGAGCCGCAGCACCTTCGGGCCACCGGTCATCGCGCCGGTCGCGTCCAGCAGAACGACGTTGCGCAGCCCACCGTGCAGCAGCCGTGAGGTCTCCGGCAGCCGTATCCCCTGCGCCACGATCACCACGAACGGCTCGGCGACGCTGGGGGAGGCGTCCGGGTCGTGGTCGGGACGGTCGCGGACGTCCGTGCCGAGCAGCTCCAGCAGCGTGTCGTGGTCCTCGGCCGCCAGCCGGACCGGACCCGCGTCGTCGGCTTCGCTCGGATGGGCGTTGTGCGGCAGCCACTTGAGCCAGTCCCACTCGTCCCGCGCCGACTCGCCACCCAGTACGGCGATCCGCAACTCGTCGGGGGAGTGGAACACCGCGAGCTGACCGATCATCGCGCGTAGCAGGGCGAGTGCGGGTTCCGGTTCGCCCGCGAACTCGACGCTGGTGAAGCGGCGCAGTGCGACCGGGATCGGCAGCCGCGGCACCGTCTGATGCGCCTTGGTGAACCGCCGCAGCGAGATGGCCGTCAGCGGCTCCAGATCCTCCACCGGTTTGGTCTGCGGGGGCAGGAACTCCAACGCCGCCCGCCGGATGCCCTGTCCGATACGGACACGGGCGAAGTCCCCGTGAGCGGGGCGGCGTTCCCACAGCCGGGCGCCCATCGCCAGTGCCCACAGCTGTCCCGGATCGGGGTTGTCCCACAGCAGGGCGGACCGCTGCTGGGCGGCGGCCTGACGGGCCTGACGACGTTTCTGCGCCAGATAACGCAGATAGTCACGGCGTTCCGCACGCATCCTGCGGCGGCGCTCGGAACTGGACCGGCCGATCTGAGTCAGCGTCATGCTGATCATGGCGACGCCCATCATTCCGGACATCAGGTACGTCGTCGGTCCGGCACTGCGCATGGAGAACATCAGGACCATGGCACCCGTGCCCAGTCCCATCGGCAGGTACATCAGCGCCGACCCGAAGTCGGCGCTGGCCGGCTCCCCCAGAACAGGTGGCTCGGCCAGCTCGACCTGACCCTCGGGCAACTGCGGACCCTCCGCGCGCGAGGATCGTTTGGCCACCACGGTGCTCAATATGTGACCTCTCTAGCGCGTGCATGCCCATCGGTCCCCGGGCAACGCGAGGTGTTTCGACAGGTGTTGATCGGTTCAACAAGTGGAGTCGGCGGCCCCCGTTGGTCTGATCCTAAGCCTATGAAATCTTTGTCAGGTGAACTTACCTTGATGTTATGTATGCAGCCCGGGAAAACTTTGCTTCGTTTTTTAACTCCTTGTAGCTATGGGGAGTTGGGGGACTTGGCTGAAATGTGGCAGGTCTCAGACGAGGGCGGCGGCGAGCAGGGTGAAGGCGGCGACGAGGACGGCGACGCGGGCGTAGTGGTAGCGGCCCCAGCGGTCCAGCTGCTCCTTCCAGTCGGCGGGCCGGTTCTCGGGGGTCCATGTCTTGTTCCGGTTGTTGATCGGGACGAGCAGCAGTATCGACATGACCACACTGGCGATCAGCAGTCCGGCGGCGGTGACGACGAGTCCGGCGCCGTGGTGGTGCCATCCGGCGATGGCCCAGATCGCGCTGAGGACGAGCGAGCCGATGTACCAGAACGGCATCAGGGTGCCGAGCATCCGGCCGCCGTGGGCGTGGCCGAGCTGGCCGCTGTCCTCGGGAAGCGCGTCCAGGATCCGGTTCATGATGAAGGCGACGGCGAACTCCACCCCCACCATCAGACCGACGACGACGGTGGTGACGACCTCGAGTGCGTTGAGCATGACGATCCCTCCGTTGAGCCGTTGGGCTAGCACTGCTAGCAGGCGAGGCAACACTAGTACTGCTGCCGCTCGTGTGTCTAGCAGTGCTAGGATCGAATCATGTCGGTACAGGAACGCAAGGAACGCGAACGGGCGGCCCGCGAACGCCTCATCGTGGCGACGGCCCGCGAACTCGCCGAGCAGCAGGGCTGGGACGCGGTCACCACCCGCCGGCTCGCCGAGCGCATCGAGTACAGCCAGCCCGTCCTCTACAGCCACTTCCGGGGCAAGCGGGAGATCATCGGCGCCGTCGCCCTGGAGGGCGCCACCGAAATGGCAGCGTTGCTACGGGCCGCGACCCGTGCCGCGGACGGCCCGCGCGCCCGGGTCGCCGCCCTGGCCCGCGCCTACCTCGACTTCGCCGCACGCAACCCGGCGGTCTACGACGCCTTGTTCCAGCTCGACGGCGGCCTGGCCTACGCACGGGAGGACACCCCGCAGCCCTTGAAGGACGCCTTCGCCGCCCTTCTGGAGAGCCTCGGCGAGGTCGCCGGGGACGGTGTCGAACCGGGGCTGTTCACCGAGGTGTTCTGGGCGTCCCTGCACGGCCTGGCGACCCTGACCCGCGCGGGCCGCCTGCTGCCCGAATACGCCGAGCCGAGGGTGGAGCTGCTGGTGGACCGGCTCGCCGTGATCTGACGCGACGACCCGGCCGCTCCCGACCCGGTACCCGCCGGGCGCTCCCGACCCGGTACCTGCCCGGGCGGGTACGACCCGGTACCCGCCCCGGCCGTCGGCTACGCCGAGGCGGGCTGTTGCGGGGAGCGGAGGACGAGCAGGGTGATCTCGCTGGGGGCGAAGACGCGGAACGGCGGGCCCCAGAAGCCGGTGCCGCGGCTGGTGTAGAGGAGGGTGCGGGCGCCGTGGCGGCTGAGGCCGGCCACGACGGGCTGGTCGATGCGGACCAGGTAGTGGAAGGGCCAGATCTGGCCGCCGTGGGTGTGGCCGGAGAGCTGGAGGTCGACCCCGTCCGCTGCCGCCCGGTCGACGAACTTGGGCTGGTGTGCCAGAAGCAGGACGGGCAGGTCGGGGTCGGCGCCGTCCAGGGCTCCGGCGAGGTGGGCGCGGTGGCCTGCCAGTCCGGAGGACTCGGCGGTGACGTCATCCACACCGGCGACCACGAGGGTGTCGCCTCCGCGTTCGAGCAGCAGATGGCGGTTGCGCAGCGGCTCCCAGCCCAGCTCGTCCATCAGGTCGACCCAGCCCTGGGCCTCGCTGTAGTACTCGTGGTTGCCGGTGACGTAGACACGGGCCCGGGTGGCCCGCACGGTGCCGAGCGGGGCGGCCTGGGCGCGGCGGCGTTCGGCCGTGCCGTCGGCGATGTCGCCGGTGTGGCAGACCAGGTCGGCCTCCAGGGTGTTCACCGTCTCGCACACCCGTGCCGACCAGCGGGCGCGGTCGAGGGGGCCGTAGTGGGTGTCGGTGATGAGGACGACGCGGGTGCCGTCCAACCCGGCTCCCAGGCGGGGGAGTCGCACATCGAGTTGGCGCACGCGTGGCACGCGGCGGGCCTCGGCGTACCCCCAGGCGAGGAGTACGGCGGCCACGCCGAGGACGGCCCAGGTGACGATGCGGGCCCGGTCCTGGCTCCCGCCGACGCCGGCCACGGTCAGGGCGAGCCGCAGGAGGACACCAAGCAGAGCGGACCAGGTGAACAGGACCCAGCCGGTGCCCAGCAGGGTGTCACCGACGATCGCCGTCCGGTCCTGCTGGCGCCGGCCGTGGCCGCGCACCATCGCGAGCGGCATACCGACCAGGCCCAGGGCGAACAGGGCGGTGCCTGCCAGGGTGACGGGCAGCGGCCAGTGCTGGCCGGCGTACAGCAGCACCCAGCAGGGCACGGCCCACAGCAGGACCGGGGCGATCAGAGGGATGAAGCGCATCAGGCGCTGCAGTCGGCTCTGCCGTGCCCCGTGCGCCTCACTGTCGACGGGTCGGGTGTTGCTGGTGTCGGTCACGCTTCCCCTCCTTGACCGGGCTGCCGTCGCGCGCACTGTATCCGGTCGTTCCGGGGCCGGGCGGCCACGGGCGGTCGGTCCGCCGGTCCGCCCGCTGCCCTCGGGCGCGTGGGATCCCTACGGTACGCGGGCGACGCCTACGTGGAAGCCGCTCGGTTCCTGGGCGGGCGCCGGTGAGTCCTTGTACCACCCGGTCGCCGTGACCAGCCCCGGAGCCACCAGTTCCAGGCCCTCGAAGAACGGCTCGATGTCGGCCCGCGTACGCATGCGCAGGGGGATCTCGCCCTTGCGGTACGTCGTGGTCACCGACTTGGCGAGGTGCGGGTGCTCGTCGGCGGTGCCGTGGGAGAACATGAGGTAACTGCCCGAGGGCAGCGCGTCGAGCAGCGTCCGCGTCAGACCGTAGGGGTTCTCGTCGTCGGTGATGAAGTGCATCAGCGCGATCATCGACAGCGCGACGGGCCGGTCGAAGTCCAGGAACGAACGGGCATGGTCGAGGATGGCTCCCGGCTCCCGTACGTCGGCCGGCCAGCCAGGCCGCCGCGCGGTGCATGAACGCCCGGTTGCGCATGGCGTTGAGGCGTGCCTCCGGTGGCAGCTTCGCGGCCACCTCCTCATCGACCGGGTAGTTGTCCTTGCCGCCCAGCAACCAGTCGTTGACACGTGCAGGGTGAGGCCTGCTCGTGTCGATACGACCTTCGGAGGAGGGGCCTGCCGTCATGCATGACTCCAGCGTGTACCAGATCGCCGGACAACTCACCGAGGCGGTAGAGGTGTTGAGATGGTGCCATTGGCCAAGGACTCGCGCGGAGTTGTGGCTCGATGGTCACACGCTCGACGCGAGGGGAGTCAGCGCGGTTCGAGACGGAGGGTGGATTCGCGGGCGCGGTCGGTCAGGACGTGCTCGACGATGCTCGTGTACCGGCCGTACTTCTTCCGGTAGGCGGCGTCCACGGCCGCGTACTCGCCGGGATCGGCCGGGCGGAAGGTCACGTCCCGCCGCACGCCGCCGGCGGCGACGCGGCCCCGGAGCCGGGACCGGACGCCCCGGTACCAGGGGCCTGCGGTGCCCTTGACCGAGCGTACGTAGACATGGTCGCCGGAGCGGACGACCCACATGGTCACGGGGTCGCGCAGGGTGCCGTCGGCGCGTTCGGACTCCAGGTCCAGCTCTTCCGCAGCGCCGACCTTCGCAAGGTCCGCGTCGTTCCAGTGCGTCATGGTCCTTCCTCTCCCTTGGCGAAGGTCGCGCCGTCGACCACGAACCGGTAGCGGACGTCGGAGGCGAGGATCCGCTCGTAGGCGGTGTCGATGTGCTGGGCGTCGATCAGTTCGATCTCGGCGGTCACACCGTGCTCGGCGGCGAAGTCCAGCATCTCCTGCGTCTCGGCGATGCCGCCGAACAGCGAACCCGCGTAGGCGCGGCCGTTCTGCAACAGCGAGAAGACCTCCAGCGGCATCGGCTGCGGGGTCACGCCGACGCTCACCATGGTGCCGTGCAGGCGCAGCACGCCGAAGTGGTCCTTGAGCGACACCGGTGCGCTGACGGTGTTGAGGATGATGTCGAAGGTGTTGGCGAGGTCGGTGAAGGCGGAGCCGTCGCCCGTGACGGCGTAGTGGTCGGCGCCGAGGGCCGTGGCGGCGTCGCGCTTGCGGTCGGACTGCGAGAGCACGGTGACGTCCGCGCCCATGGCCTTCGCCATCTTCACTCCGAGGTGGCCGAGGCCGCCGAGACCGACGACCGCGACCTTCGTGCCCGGGCCGGCGCCGTACCG
The DNA here is from genome assembly GCF_044767525.1 of Streptomyces sp. NPDC101234. NCBI lineage: Bacteria > Bacillati > Actinomycetota > Actinomycetes > Kitasatosporales > Streptomycetaceae > Streptomyces > Streptomyces sp. NPDC101234. The sequence goes on from NZ_JBIWOA010000007.1 coordinate 55,482, forward strand.
CTTGAGCGGGGCGTAGACGGTGATGCCGGCACACAGCAGCGGGGCCGCGGCCGCCGGGTCGAGGCCGTCGGGAACGCGGACGACGAAGTCCTCGGGAGCGACGATCGCCTCCGAGTAGCCGCCCTGGGTGTGGGCGCCGGGCTCGGCCGGGTCGGGGCTGCCGAAGATCAGGGTGTGCCCCTTGAGGCAGTACTGCTCCTGCCCGGCCCGGCAGTTCTCGCACTCGCGGCAGGAGTTGACCATGCAGCCGATGCCGACCAGGTCGCCGACCCGGTGGCGGGTGACCGCGGAGCCGGTCTCGGTGACCCGGCCGACGACCTCGTGGCCGGGGACGAGCGGGCTGGCCGGCAGCGGGCCGAACTCGCCGCCGACGAAGTCGATGTCGGAGTGGCAGATGCCGCAGTACAGGATGTCGAGCCTGACGTCGTGGGGGCCGACATCACGGCGCTCGATGGTGACGGGGACGAGTGGCTGACGTATGGCGTGGGCGCCGAACGCCTTGACGGTGGTGGGCACGGTGAGTCTTTCTGAGTCTTTCTGAGTCTTTCCGAGGGATCGGTTGTCCGGCTGTCCGGTTGTTCCGGGCAGCCGGGTCAGGCTTCGGGGATGGTGCGGCCGTAGGCGGCGAGGGTGATGTTCTCGGGCTCGGGGCCGCCGCGGCGGCCGGTCTCCAGTGCGTCGAGGGCAGTGAGCTCCCCGGCGGTGAGCTCGAAGTCGAAGACATCGATGTTCTCGGCGATGCGGGCGGTGCTGGTGGACTTGGGGATGACCGAGCGGCCCTGCTGGACGCCCCAGCGCAGCAGCACCTGGGCGGGGCTCTTGCCGTGCGCCTCGGCGATGCGGGTGACGGCGGGATCCCGGAGGACGCTCCTGCGGTCCTCGCCGTAGCCCGGGTAGAAGGTGATCCCTCCGATGGGGGACCAGGCCTGGTTGAGGATGCCGTGCCGGTCGTCGAAGTCGAGTACGGCGCGCTGCTGGAAGTAGGGGTGGATCTCCAGCTGGTTGACCGCGGGGACGACGGAGGTGGCGTCGAGCAGGGCGGTCAGGTGGTCGACCATGAAGTTGCTGACGCCGATGGCGCGGACCCTGCCGTCGGCCAGGAGCTTCTCCAGGGCGCGGTAGGCCGCGAGGGTCCGGTCGAAGTCGGACGGCAGGGCCTGGTGCAGGATCAGCAGGTCGATCCGGTCGACACCGAGCTTGGCGGCGCTCTTGTCGAAGCCGTGCAGGGTCTCGTCGTACCCGTAGTCGCTGATCCAGATCTTGGTCTCGACGAAGATCTCGTCGCGGGGCACCGCGGAGTCGCGGATGGCGAGGCCCACCTCGCGTTCGTTGCGGTAGGCGGCGGCGGTGTCGATGTGCCGGTAGCCGAGGTCGAGCGCGGACCTGACGGCGGCCATGGTCTCGTCGGGCGGGGTCTGGAAGACGCCGAGTCCGAGGGCGGGCATCTCGACGCCGTTGTTGAGGGTGAGGGTCTGCATCACAGGGATCTTTCGTCGCGGGTGCCCCGTGCGGGCACGATGAGGATGAGGACGCTCAGGACCGCCAGCGCGAGCAGCACGGCGGAGCCGGTCAGGGCCGTTCCCGAGCGGGCGGCGATGTCGGCGGCCGTGTGGCCGGTGGATACGGCGGCGGCGACTGCGGTGAGGATGCTCAGGCTCAGCGCGCTGCCGATCTGGTGCACGGTGTTGACCAGGCCCGAGCCGGCCCCCGCGTCCGCGGGGGCGATGCCGTCGACGCCGCTGGACGTCAGCGGTGCCAGCGCCAGGCCCTGGCCGGCGCCGATGAGCACCATCGGCAGCGCCACGCCCGTCAGGTAGGGGGTGTGCAGGCCGAGGCGGCTGAGCCAGGCCATGCCCGCCGCGGTCAGGACGACTCCGGTGAGCAGCACCACCGGCCGGCCGGCCTTCTCCAGCAGCCGCGGCACCTGGACGGCGAAGACGAAGTTGACCAGCGTCATCGGCAGGAAGGCGAGCCCGGCCTGCAGCGGCGTCCAGTGGTAGACGCTCTGCACGAACTGCGCGGTGAAGAAGAAGAAGCCCATCATCGCGCCCATGTAGAGCATCCGGGTGAGGTACGCCCCACTGCGCGCCCGGCTGGCGAACAGCCGCAGCGGCACGATCGGCTGCGCGGCCCGCCGCTCCACCCTGACGAACGCACCGAGCATCCCCGCGCCGGCCACCAGCGGCACCAGGGTGCCGGGAGCCGTCCAGCCGAGGTCGGCGGCGTCCACGATGCCGAGGACCAGCGCGGTCGAGCCCAGCGTCGCCAGCAGCGCCCCGGCGAGGTCGAAGCGGACTCGACGGCGCTCGGTCTCGGGCAGGAGCCGTGCCGCCGGCACCAACAGCACAAGGCCGACCGGGACGTTCAGGAAGAAACCGGCCCGCCACGACACCAGGTCGGCGACCAGCCCGCCGACGACCAGGCCGAGAGCGGCGCCGAGACCGGCGACAGCGCTGTAGGCGGCCATCGCCCGGTCACGGGCCCTGCCCTCGGCGAAGCTGCGGGTGAGCAGGGACAGGGCGGAGGGGGCCAGGACGGCGGCGCCGACGCCCTGGAGCGCCCGGGCGCCGATCAGCCACCACTGGGTCTGCGCGGCGCCCACCAGGAGCGAGGCCAGCGAGAAGGCGACCAGGGAGCACAGGAACACCCTGCGGTGCCCGAACAGGTCACCGGCCCGGGCTCCCAGCAGCAGCAGTCCGCCGAAGACCAGGACGTAGGCGTCGGTGATCCAGGACAGGCCGGTCTCGGAGAACCCCATGTCGGAGCGGATCCGCGGCAGCCCGGTGAAGACGATCGAGTTGTCGAGGATGACCATGAAGTAGCTGACGCAGATGATCGCGAGGATCAGCGTCGCATGGGCCGGAGCGCCGTTCGGCCGCTCCACCGCGGGTACCGGCGCACGCCGCGCGGCAGTGGTCATCGCGTCACCGACCTGGTCACCGGCTTCCCGGCGCCGGTTCGGGTGATCGTCCCGCCGCCGGTTCCGGAGGTCGCTTCCGCGTCAGTTCCGGTGATCGCCTCGGTGTCGGTTCCGGAAGTCGCTCCGGTGTCGGTTCCGGAAGTCGCTCCGGTGTCGGTTCGGGAGGTCGCTCCGGTGTCGGCTCCGGTGATCGTCCCGCCGCCGGTTCCGGGGATCGCCCGGACGGCGGCGGAGGTGCCGTCGAGGCGCACGGGGGCGGCCGCCGTGCCGATCGCACGCTGTCCGTTCACGGCCGTACCAGCACCTTGAGCGCCTCGCGTGCGTCCATGGCCCGGTAGCCCTCGGCGACCTCGTCCAGACCGACGGTGCGGTCGAAGACCCGGCCCGGCTCGATACGGCCTTCCAGGATGTCGGGGAGCAGCTCGTCGATGTAGGCGCGGGCCGGGGCGGGGCCTCCGGTCAGGGTGATGTTGGGACCGAAGAGGCTGCCGAAGCCGACCGGGGCCTCTTCGTACTGGGGCACGCCCACGCGGCTGATGGTGCCGCCGGGGCTGACCACGCCGTACGCCTGCTCGTAGGCGGGCCGGTGTCCGACCGCTTCGAGGACGATCGGGCTGCCGCCGCCGGTGAGCTCACGTACCTTCTCGATGCCCTCGCCGCCGCGCTCGGCGACCACGTCGGTCGCGCCGAACGCCCGGCCGAGGTCGGTACGGGCCCGGTGCCGGCCCATGAGGACGATCTGCTCGGCGCCCAGCCGCTTGGCGGCGAGCACGGCGAGCAGGCCGACGGCGCCGTCCCCGATCACCGTGACGGTGCTGCCGCGCCGCACCCCGCCGCGGACGGCGGCGTGATGACCGGTGCCCAGCACGTCGGACAGGGTGAGCAGGGACGGGATGAGCGCGTCGTCGGCGCCGACCGGCAGCCTGACCAGGGTGCCGTCGGCCAGCGGCACGCGGGCCGCCTCGCCCTGACCGCCGTCGACACCGCCCCTGGCCCAGAATCCGCCGTGCTCGCAGGAGGTCTGCAGCCCGGCCCGGCAGAATGCGCAGGTGCCGTCCGAGTAGGCGAACGGAGCGACGACGAGGTCCCCCTTCTTCACCGTCCGGACTTCGCTGCCGGTCTCCTCGACCACGCCGATGAACTCGTGGCCCATGCGAACGGGGCCCTCGGAGCCGGACATGGAGCGGTAGGGGTGCAGGTCGCTGCCGCACACGCAGGCCGTGGTGATGCGGACCACCGCGTCGGTGGCTTCCTTGAGGGACGGATCGGCGACCTGCCCGACGCGGACGTCGCCGGCTTTGTACATGAGTGCTGCGCGCACGGTGTTCCTTCGGTTCGGTTTCGTGTTCGGGCCGGTTCCGCACGCGCGGTCCTCGGCCTCCTCCAGAGAACCGCGCACAGCCGCACAGGTGGGAGTCACTGCTCTTCCAGGTAATGGCAGTACCTCGCAGGCGCTCGCCGGCCGACCTACCGTGAAGTGGCCGGCACAGATCCACGGCGCCCGATCAGGAGGAGGTCCGCGTGCCCGACAGCGACAAGAAGAACCTGGCCGCCGAGGTGCGCGAGTTCCTGAGCACCCGGCGGGCGCGCATCACCCCGGAGCAGGCCGGGCTGCCGGTCTACGGCGGCGGCAACCGCCGGGTCGCGGGCCTGCGCCGCGAAGAGGTCGCCCTGCTGGCCGGCATGAGCGTCGACTACTACGTCCGGCTGGAGCGCGGCAACCTCGGCGGTGCCTCCGACTCGGTGCTCGAAGGCCTCGCCCACGCACTGCGGCTCGACGAGGCCGAGCGCAACCATCTCTACGACCTGGCACGCGCGTCGACCCTGTCGGGCCGGCGGCCCACGGTGACCGCGTCCCGGGTGCGGCCCACGATCCTGCGGCTGCTCGACGCCATGACCGATGTGCCGGCGTACGTACGCAACGCGCGGTTCGACCTTCTGGCCGCCAACGCACTGGGGCGGGCGCTGTACGCACCGGTCTTCGACTCGCCGCTGTTCGCCCAGCGCGGGCCGGTCAACAGCGCCCGTTTCATGTTCCTGGACCCCGCGAGCAGGGATTTCTGGGCCGACTGGGACAAGGGCGCCGACGATTCGGTGGCCTTCCTGCGCACCGAGACGGGCCGGGCGCCCCACGACAAGGCGCTGACCGACCTGATCGGAGAGCTGACGACGAGGAGCGACGACTTCGCCCGCCGGTGGGCACGCCACGACGTGAAGTTCCACCGCTCCGGCGTGAAGAACCTGCACCATCCGCTGGTCGGCGATCTCGCCCTGCCCTACGAGGCGATGGACCTGCCGTCCGACCCGGGCCTCCGCCTCAACTTCTACACGCCCGAACCGGACTCGCGGGAGCAGGAGGCACTCGGCCTCCTCGCCAGCTGGACGGGCACCGGAGCGGTCGCCACCGCCGGGAACGACCGGCCGGCGACCGACTGACCGGCGACCGGCCGGCGACCGACCGGCCGGCGACCGACCGGCCGGCGACCGACTGACCGGCGACCGACCGGCGATCGACCGACCGCACGAACGAGGAGAACAGCTTCATGCAGTACCGACCGCTCGGCCGCACCGGTGTCCGGGTCAGCCCGCTCTGTCTGGGCGCGATGATGTTCGGCCCCTGGGGCAACGAGGACGTGGCCGACTCCGTACGGATCATCCACCGGGCCCTCGACGCGGGCGTCAACTTCGTCGACACCGCCGACGTCTACTCCGCCGGCGTCTCGGAGGACATCGTCGGCGAGGCACTCAAGGGCCGACGCGAAAACGTCTTCCTCGCGACCAAGTTCTTCATGCCGATGGACCAGGACGACCCCAACCGGCGCGGCGGCTCGCGGCGTTGGATCATGCGCGCGGTCGAGAACTCCCTGCGCCGCCTGGGCACCGATCACATCGACCTCTACCAGGTCCACCGCCCCAGCCCGGACACCGACGTCGACGAGACCCTCGGCGCCCTCTCCGACCTCGTGCACCAGGGAAAGGTCCGCTACATCGGGTCCTCGTCCTACGCCGGCTCCCAGATCGTCGAAGCCCAGTGGGTCTCCCGGGAGCGGCGTCTGGAGCGGTTCGTGACCGAGCAGCCGCCGTACTCGATCCTGGTCCGCGGCATCGAGGAGGACGTCCTGCCCACCGTGCGCCGCCACGGCATGGGCACCCTGACCTACAGCCCGCTGGCCGGCGGGTGGCTCTCCGGCCGCTACCGCAGGGACAACACCTCAGGTCCGGCCTCCGCGGCGCGCCCCGCGGCCCGCTTCGACATGACCAGCCCGGCCAACCAACGCAAGCTCGACGCCGTCGAACAGCTCGCGCTCCTGGCGGAGCAGGCCGGCCTCACCCTGATCGAGCTGGCCGTCGCCTTCGTCGTCAACCACCCCGGTGTCACCTCGGCGATCATCGGACCGCGCACCATGGAGCAGCTGGAGGCGTTCCTGCCCGCCGCCGACATCACCCTCCCGGCCGACGTCCTCGACCGCATCGACGAGATCGTGGCCCCCGGGGTGACCGTCAACCCCGCCGACAACAGCTACGGCGACTTCGAGCTCCGTGCCGACCGGCGGCGACGCTGACACGATCCGGCCCCGAGGCCCGGCTGCTGTCCGAGGGCGCCGCGCGGCACAGCGAAGGGGCCGGGCCCAGCGAAGGACTTGTCGTGAGAGCCCGGGGCAATGGGAAGCCATAGATCGGGAGGCGGACGCCGAGACGACCGCTCAGAAGATCCGTGACCTCGAAAAGGTTGCCGATGTCACGGGCGCCATGGTGATCGCACTTCCCGCTGCGGTTGGCCGCGCCGATGCGGCCATCATCATCGGTCCCCAATGGCGTCGGGGCCGTGCACGACCAGCACCTCACGTCCGGCGCGCAGCGCGCGGGCAGCACAGGCTGTCTCTGCCCGCCGGACAGTGAACTGCCGCCGCGTCATGGGCCGCGGTCAGGACCGTGGTGCGCTGTCGAGTTCGACGTGTATGCGAATGCCGGCTCGGTAACCCCGCGGCTCGGGGCACCGGCCCACCCGTGCGGCCGTTCTCCGGGGCGGTCAGCAGTAGGCCGACTCCACCTCCAGCAGCCGGGTGAAGTTCTGCATGGCGCCGGTCAGTACGCCCTGGCTGTACAGCTGTTTGCAGATGTCCTCAAGGGCTGTGATCTGAGGCTTCTGACGGTTCGCCGCGGGCCAGACGACGCCCAGCGTGCAGTCCGGCAGGTCACGCACCGGCAGGTAGCGGATGTCGGGGCGGGGGTACAGGCGCGCCGCCGCGGACGGCACGAAGGCGATCGCCCCGCCGAAGGAAGCCATCGACAGCAGCGACTCGAACCGGGTGACGTGGTGGCTGGTGTAGCGGACCCGGGAGCCGTCCGGGCGCGGGTCGGCCGCCCAGAAGTCCCGGCCCCCTTGGTCCATCTGCTGGGCCAGGCTGACCACCGGGTAGTCGGTCAGGTCCGCCAGCGTCACCGACGAGTTCCGGGCCAGCGGGTCGGAGCTGGCGACGCACACCACGCGTGGTTCCGTGGCCAACGGCTGGCCGTGCAGGCCGTCGGGTACCGGCAGGTAGGCGAAGGCGGCGTCGATCGCACCGCTCTGCAGCACCGTCATCTGCTCGACGAAGTCCAGCACGTGGATCTCCGGGCCCATACAGGGGTACAGGGCGGGAATCGCGTCCAGCACACTGCGGGTGGCTTCCAGCGCGGCGACGTTCTCGCACACGCCCAGCCTGAGTCGGGTGTCGCCCGTCGCGGAGCGGGACGCCGCGTTGCGCAGATGCTCCGTCGCGGTGACGACGTTCCGCACCAGCGGGAGCAGGGCGTGTCCGGCGGGGGTCAGTTCGACGTGCCGGCTGGTCCGGGCGAAGAACTGCACGCCGAGTCGCTGTTCCAGGGAGCGGATCTGCTGACTGAGTGCCGGCTGCGTGAGATACATCCTGTTGGCCGCCCGCTTGAAGTGGAGCTCCTCGGCCAGCGTGAGCAGGAGCCGGAGTTGGTGAACAGTCGGGTCCTCCATGACTGCTATTCCCCCGTATTCATAATGATTGGTTTAACGCTGTCGGCGATTTTCCAATCGATGAGCCGTTGACCGGCCCTTGGCGCAATGACAGCATGGTTCCCCACTCTAGCGCGGGGCAGGCGCGTGAACCACCAGTTTTCAGTCCATTCCAGAGAGCCGGAATAGTTGATTCTGGGGGTTGAGCGGTTGGCGAAATTTTTAGGAAAACCCGTGGCCACGCCCACGGCCGTGCCGCGACGCCGACCCGACCGTGGCCGCCGCGCCCTTCCGGCGACTGACCCACAGGGTGCGCACAAGGGGAGTCGTCCGCTCAATTCCGTGTACATCGAGTAGCCAAGTCAATACGAAGGGCAATGGGGGGGCCGGTATGGTGACGGAGTCGCGGGTGAGCCCGGGTGCCGGGCGTATTCCGAGTGTCGTGGGCGCGGATCTGCTGGTGCCGCTGGTCGACGGGCGGCAGGTGTCCCACGGCCACCTGGACCACGCGGCGAGCGCGCCGTGTCTCACCGCCGTCCAGCAGGGCGTGAACCGGCTGCTGCCGTGGTACAGCAGCGTGCACCGCGGCTCCGGCTTCACCTCCCGGGTGACGACGCTCGCCTACGAGCGGGCCAGGGCATCGGTGCGCGGCTTCGTGGGCGCCGGGTGCGACGCCTCCGTACTGTTCACCCGCAACACCACCGACGCCCTCAACCTGCTGGGGCGTGCCCTGCCGCCCGACACCGTGGTGTTCCGGTTCTCGGCCGACCATCACGCCGCGCTGCTGCCGTGGCGCGATGCCAAGGTCTGCAGGCTCGGCGTACCGGTCCGCCCGCAGGACGCGATGCGTGTACTCGACGACGCGCTGGCCATCACGTCGAAGGGGCCGAGACTGGTGGTGGTCACCGGTGTCTCCAACGTGACCGGCGAGGTCTGGCCGGTGGCCGAACTGGCGGACGTGGCCCACCGGCACGGCGCGCGGGTGGTGCTCGACGCCGCGCAACTGGTGCCGCACCGGCGCCTGGACGCGGCCGCGCTGGAGGTGGACTGGGTGGCGCTGTCCGGGCACAAGCTGTACGCCCCGTTCGGCGCTGGCGCCCTGGTGGGCGCCCCCGACTGGCTGGCCGCCGCCGAACCCTACCTGGCCGGTGGGGGCGCGACCGCCCGTGTGACGGAGGATGCCGGCCTGGAGAGTGTGACCTGGGCGGACCTGCCCCACCGGCACGAAGCGGGCTCGCCGAACGTGGTGGGTGCCCACGCGATGGCCGTCGCCTGCGACACCCTGTCGACTGCGGGATGGGACGCGATCGGGGAGCACGAGCGGGTGCTCGCCACCCGGCTGCGGCAGGGACTGGCCGGGATTCCCGGGGTCCGCCTGCTCGGGATGTGGGGGCCGGACCACCCGAGCGTCGGCGTCGTGTCGTTCACCGTCGGGGATGGCACCGGTGCGCCGGCCGACCAGGAACTGGTCGCCACCGCGCTCGCCGCGGAGCACGGGATAGGCATCCGGTACGGCGCGTTCTGCGCGCACCAGGCCGTGCGCCACCTGGTGGGCGGCGCCGACGGATCCGCCGGCGCGCTGCGGGCCAGCGTCGGCCTGGGCACCACCGCCGAGCACGTCGAGCGCTTCCTCGGCGCGTTGGCCGATCTGCTGCGCCACGGCCCTCGATGGACCTACCGGCGTTCCGACGAGGGCTGGTGTCCGGTCCCCGACACCCGCCGGGAACCGGAGTTCCTGGGCTGAGATCTGCTCCGGGATATCCATAGAGTTTCCTCTATCGGTCGGCGCTCTTATCTAATCGGTCGGATATTGCAGGGGCACTCCGCCGTATGCAAGCATGAGCGGCATCTTGGAGGATGTCCGAAACCGATGCGTAAATGATCGACGCGGCATCCTTCCCTACGGAAATCCAGAAATGGTCGAAGCGCACTCTCGGCCGATTTCGTGTCCGTATTGTTCAACGGGGGTAATTGAATTGAGTACTGGCCCGATAGAGGCTGACTGTACGGAGTCATCGGAAAAGATCGTCAAGTTGCTGTACCGCTCCCAGCGCACCTGGCTGGCGTCGGTCGGCCGGACCGACGGCCAGGAGTGCGTCTCCGCACCCTGTCACGCCTGTCTTGAGGAGCACCGCGCCAAGCTGGACTACTTCGTCCGCAGCTCACAGCCGATACACCTGATCCTGCCCGCCTTCCCGGCCAAGTCACCCAACCGCACCAAGGTGCTGGGGGAGCTTCCGGACCTGGGCGAGTACATGGGGCTGGACTTCCTCCAGTCGCTGTGCGACTACATCGGTCACTTCCACTCCTCGGGCGCGCGGGTCACCATCTGCTCGGACGGCCATGTCTTCGGTGATGTGGTCGGTGTGACCGACGACGTGGTCACCGAGTACCGGGTGAGCCTCGCGCAGATGATCGAGACGGCCAACTGGCCGTCGCTGGACCTGTACGGGCTGGACGACGCGTTCGGCGGGGTGGACTACCCGTCCCTGCGCAAGGTCCTCGAACACAACTACGCCCCGACGGTGGAGGAGCTGAAGGAAGGCGTACGCACCGACAGCGGAACCAAGGCGCTCTTCAACGGAATCCACCGGTTCATGTTCGAGGACGCCGTGGGCGTCAAGGGCGACAAGGTGTCGCGGACGGCGCTGCGCAACGAGTCCAAGGAACTGGCCTACCGGACGATCAGCCGCAGCAACGCCTGGAGCCGCGTGGTCGCCGAACGGTTCCCGCGTGCCCTTCGGCTCTCCATCCATCCGCAGTCGCCGCACTCGGGAAAGATCGGCGTCCGCCTGCTGCGGACCCAGGACGCGTGGTTGACACCGTGGCACGGCGTGGTGCTCGACGACGGCACCAAGTTCTCCCTGGTCAAGAAGTGGGACGCGGAGAAGGCCGACGCCTCCGTCGTCTGGCGCAACGGCAGGCCGAGTCACTTCGTCGAACCCCATTCGGCCATCACCTCGTAGGAAGGCGATCCCTTGACGAGCTATCCCTGTGGTTCCACCGAGAACACCAAGCTGACGCACACCCCTCTGCGCCCGTTCGGCCGCGTCGTGGAGGCGGCCGGCGGCGGCGCCCGGATCGACGACATCCCCGTCGACACACTCGCGCGCTGGACGGTCGAGTCGCGGGTCCTGGTGCTGCGAGGCTTCCAGTTGATGGCCAAGCAGGAGTTCGCCGACTACTGCCGGCGCTGGGGCGAGGTCCTCGCGTGGGAACCCGGCGAGGTGGTCGACCTGGTGGTCGAGGAGAACCCGAAGAACTACCTCTTCGACAGCGGCGATGTGCCGTTCCACTGGGACGGCGCCTTCGTCGAGGCGAATCCGCGCTACTTCTTCTTCCAGTGCCTGGACGTGACACCGGGCGTGGGCGGGGAGACGGTCTTCTCCGACACCTCGCGGGTCTACCGGGACGCGGACGCCGCGCTGCGCGAGCGCTGGAGCCGGATCAGCATGACCTACTCGACCGACAAGGTCGTGCACTACGGCGGCCAGGTCACCGAGCGGTTGCTCTCCCAGCACCCCGCCACCGGCCTGCCGGTGCTGCGGTTCGCCGAGCCGCTGTCACCGGAGAAGTACAAGAACCCGGTGTACGTCCAGGTCGACGGGATCGACGAGTCCGAGGCGGACGAGTTCCTCACCTCGCTCGCCGAGCGCGTGCACCGCCCCGAGTACTGCTACGACCACGACTGGCAGGCCGGCGACATCCTGATCGCGGACAACTACTCGCTCATCCACGGGCGCAACGCGTTCACCGGTCCCACCAAGCGCCACCTCCAGCGGGTCGAGGTCATCTGAGGCGCCGGCGAGTCCACCACGAAACCACTGGCTGTGAGGAGCGGGGAATGAGAGTAGGACTGGCGTGGGATGCCGTCGGACCCGTCGAGGGCGGGCGGGGTCTGCTCGACCTCGCACGCTCGGCGGACATCGACACGTTCCTCGTGTTCGACCACTTGATCAACGTGTTTCCGCGGCAGGCATGGGACACCGGTTTCAGCTACCTGGCCTCGGCCCTCCCGTCCCCCGATCTGTCGCTCGAATTCGCCACCGTGCTCGGCAACTTCGCGTCGCTTGCCGGGCCGGTGCGGCTGGCGGTGGGGGTCACGGACCCGCACCGCCGGCATCCAGCGGTACTGGCCCAGACCGCACTGACACTGGCGCAGTTCACCGAGCGCCCGCCCGTCATCGGCATCGGCGCGGGCGCGCAGGAGAACCTGAGCCCCTACGGCATCCGCACCGACCACCAGGTGGGCCGGGTCGAGGAGGCCCTGCGGATCCTGCGGATGTTCTTCGACACCAAGGGCCCCTACGACTTCCAGGGCGAGTTCTTCTCCCTGGACCAGGCGGTCATGGACCTGCGTGCGCCCGAAGGCAGCGTCCCGGAGATCTGGGTGGGCGGCAACGGCCCCCGTATGACCGCACTCGCCGGCCGCTACGGCGACGGCTGGCTCCCCTCGGACCTGATGACGCCGGCCGAGTACGCGCGCAGACTGGCCGTCGTACGGGAGGCGGCCGTCGTCGCGGGCCGGGACCCGGACCGGGTGGTCGCCGCGGGCGGCGTGCCGATCCTGGTCGCCGAGACCGACGACGCGGCCCGCGCGCTGACCGGAGCCAAGGCGATCCGGTATCTGGCGCTGCACGCCGGCGCCGCCAAGTGGCGCGAGTACGACGTCGCCCATCCGTTCGGGGCGGACTACCAGGGGCTGTCCCATCTGCTGCCGCACCGGCTGACCCGGGAACAGGTCGAGCAGGCGCTGGCCGTCGTACCCGACGAACTCGTCGCCGACCTGGCGATCGTGGGCAGCCGGCAGACCGTCCTCGACCGGATCGGTGAACTCGTCGACGCCGGAATGCGCCTGCCCGTACTCATCCCCGTCTCGGCACTGGCGTCCCCCGCGGCCGCCGGGTACGCCGTGGAGAGCGTGGCCTGGCTGGCCGGCCGCCTGGGATCCGACTTCGGCACCGGCAGGTGAGGACATGACCGGTATCGGCATCATCGGCTCCGGGATCTCCGGACTGCAGCTGGCGTTACGTCTCCAGCAGCTGGACATACCCGTGACGCTGTACTCCGCGCAGACCGCCGAGGAACTGCGCGCGGCACGGCCGAGGAACTTCCCGGCCCGCTTCGGACCGACACAGGCACGCGAGGAATCGCTCGGTGTGCACGCCTGGCAGTACGACGACGCCCGGGTGCACACCTGGTCCATCACCCTCCACGGCGGGGACACCGACCTCGAGTTCACCGCGGCGCTGACCCCGCCGTCGAGCGTCGTCGACTTCCGCCTCTATCTGCCGCACCTGCTGGAGGAGTTCACCCGGCGCGGCGGGAACGCCGTGATCGGTCCCGTCACGGCGGACCAGGTCGCCCGCCGGCACGAACTGGTCGTGGTCGCCAACGGCGACCGGTCCGTGCGCGAGCTGTTCCCGGCGGACCCCGCGCGCTCGCCCCACAGCACACCGCAGCGCATCCTGTGCAGCGGCTTCTACCACGGGATCCACGAGGACTCGCCGCACACGCTGGACATACACTTCCTGCCCGGCATCGGCGAGATCCTGCGGATACCGTTCCTGTCCCGCTTCGGCCCGGCGCACGTGCTGGCGTTCGAAGCGGTACCCAACGGCCCGCTGGAGGCGCCCGCCCACCTGGACGCCGACGCCGATCCGGCCGGCTTCCACCGCGAGGTGCTGCGCCTGGTGGCCGCGTACGCACCGAGTCTGCGCGAACGCGTCGACACCGCGCGGTTCGGCCTCGTCGCGCCGGGCGAGCTGGCGCAGGGCGGCATCACACCGGTGGTCCGCCGGGGATGGGCCCGGACGGCGGACGGCACCTGTGCCCTGGCCATCGGCGATGCCTGGATCACCAACGACCCGCTCACCGCCCAGGGCGCCAACCTCGGCTCGCACACGGCGTTCGCGCTGGCCGAGCTCATCGCCTCGGCCACCGGGCCCTTCGACGCGGAGTTCTGCCGCGACGCCTCGGCCCGGCTGTGGGACCACGCACGCCATGCCGTCGCGTGGAGCAACGCGTTCCTGGCACCGCCCCCGCCGCACGTGCAGGAACTGCTCGGCCGGGCGGCCGGCGACAAGCGGATCGCGGACGCGTTCGTCAGCCGCTTCCACGACCCGGTCGCCATGTGGGCCGTGCTCTCCCATCCCGACGGAGTGGACTCCTTCGTCAAGAACTGCACCTGAGTCGGAGCGGGCCGCAAGCCCCGTACCAACGACACCGACGCGAAGAGGAAAAATGCCCATCAGTGTCCTGTCCCTCATGCTGTGCGTGTTCGGCATCACCACCGGCGAGTTCGTGATCGCCGGCATCCTGCCGGACGTCGCCGACGGCCTCGACGTCTCCATCCCGGCGGCCGGCCTGCTCGTCACGGCGTACGCCATAGGCATGATCTTCGGCGGCCCGGTGGTGACCGCTCTCACCGCCCGATACCCGCGGAAGAAACTGATCCTGGTCCTGTTGCTGATCGCGGTCGCCGGCAACCTGGCGTCCGCGCTCGCGCCCGACTACGGAGTGGCGTTCCTGGCGCGTGTCGTCACAGCCCTGGTCACCTCGACCTTCTTCGCCAACGCGATCGTCATCGCCACCTCGACCGTACCGCCGGAGAAGGCGGCCTCCACCGTGTCGAAGCTGATCCTGGGCATGAACCTCGCGATGATCCTCGGCGCTCCCCTCGGCACCTACATCGGCAACAGCCTCGGGTGGCGCTCGACGTTCGTCGCCATCGCCCTCACCTGCGCCGTCGGCCTGCTGATGGTGGCACGCTTCGTGCCCGACGTCGCCAACGACACCCGCACCTCGGCCTTCGGCGAACTGCGGGTGCTGCGCGACTCCCCGGTCCAGCTGGCCATCCTGGTCACCGTAGTCGGCAACGCGGGCCTGCTCATTGTGTTCACCTACTTCGCGCCGCTGCTCACCGACGTCTCCGGGTTCTCCGACTCCGCGGTGCCGGTCCTGCTCCTCGTCTACGGCATCGGCGCGACCGCGGGCAACCTCGCCGGCGGCTGGCTCGCCGACCGTGCCCTGATGCCGTCGCTGGTCGGTCTGCTGACCACCCTGACGGTGGCGCTGCTGGGGATGTGGGCGGTCGGTGGCGGCCTCGTGGGCTCCGCGATCATGGTCTTCCTGCTCGGAGCCCTCGGCTTCTCGATCGTGCCCGGCACTCAGGCCAGGGTGCTGGGCACCGCCTCGACGGCACCCACGCTGGCGCTCGCGGTGAACTCGTCCGCCTATCAGCTCGCGGCGGCACTCGCGTCGTGGCTCGGCGGCCGGATCATCGCCTCCGACCTGGGGCTGCGCGCGATCTACCCGGTGGCCGCCGGCATCACCGTCCTCGGCATCCTGACCTGCCTGTTCGCCTGGCAACGGGACCGGCGTACCGCCGCGGCCCCGGACCCGGACACGAACCCCGAGCTCTCGGTGACCTGACAACAGCAAAGGAGCGCACCATGACTCGTGAATCCTCCGTGGTCACCGGAGCCTGGGCGGTGGCCCACCTCGGTGATCCGACAACAGTGTTCGTGGAAACCGGGAACAGCGACGCCGACCATCGGAAGGGACACATACCCGGTGCCGTCTGGATCGGCTGGGACGAGTTCCAGGACGGTCTACGACTGGGTGTCATCGACCGCGGCGCGTTCGAGAAGCTGCTGAGCGCGAAGGGCATCGCCGACGACGACACCGTCGTGCTCTACTCGGTGGACTCCAACCTGCTCGCGGCCCTGACACTCTGGTACTTCAGGCTCTACGGGCACCGGTCGGTGAAGCTCGTCGACGGCGGCCGGGAGAAGTGGCAGCGCGACGGCCACCCCCTCACCTCGGAGGAGACCGTCCGCCCGGCCACCGACTACCACGCCCAGGACCCCGACACCTCGATCCGGGCCACCCGGGACGACGTACTCGCCGCCATCGGCACCCGCAACCTGGTCGACGTACGCACCCCGGACGAATACGCCGGCCGGATCTTTGCACCCGGGTTCGCCGGCGAGGCGTTCGCGCCCGGCAACAACCCGCACGAGGTGGCACAGCGCGCCGGCCATGTGCCCGGCGCCGTCAACCTGGAGTGGGACAAGGCCCTGGACGCGGACGGCGCCTTCAAGTCCCGGCAGGAACTGGAAGAGGTCTACGCTGAGCTGGACCCGGCGCGCGGATGCATCACCTACTGCTGGGTCGGCGCACGCTCCGCGCACTCGTGGTTCGTCCTGAGCGAACTGCTCGGCCGGACCGACGTCAGGAACTACGACGGGTCCTGGGGCGAGTACGGCTCGCTGGTGGGAGTGCCCGTCGAACGCGGCGACACCCCGACGACCCGACACCCCGGAGGAGGTTCGTGATGAGCTCCGGTGTCCTCGATGCCATCGACGCCCTGGCCCCGCACCTGACCGCGGCAGCCCCGCGGGCCGACGCCGAACGCCGGCTGTCCGACGAGACCGTGGCGGCCATGCGCGAGGCGGGTGTGTTCCGCACCGCCACACCCAAGCGGTACGGCGGCGCCGAGGCAACACTGCGCACGCACCTGGAGGTGGCGGCCGCCGTGGCCGCGATCGACGGCGGCGCCGGCTGGCTGACCTCGCTGTTCAACGGCAACAGCTGGTGCGTGGCCCTGTTCCCGGAACAGGCGCAGGACGACGTGTGGGGCGACACCCCCGACACCCTGGTCAGCGGCACCCTCAAACCCAGCGGCCCGGTCCGCCGGGTGCCGGGCGGCTACCGGCTCAGCGGCGCCTGGAGCTACGCCTCCGGCATCTGGCACGCGTCCTGGGTGATCGCGTCCACCGTCCTCGAAGAAGGCCCGGCTGCCTTCCTGGTACCGCGCGAGGACTACGAGATCATCGACGAGTGGCACATGGCAGGCATGCGGTCGACCGGCAGCAACCGCTATGTGATCGACGGCGCGTTCGTGCCCGACCACCGGGTCCTGCGGCTCGGCCCGCTGGTGGCGGGCGCCAACGTCGCCCCGGGGATCGCCTCCTCCTACCGCACCGCCATCGTGCCCTCGCTCGTGCTGATGGTCGCCGGCCCCCAGCTCGGGCTCGGCCGCGCCGCCCTGACCCACGTCATGGAAGCCGCCGGAGACAAGGGCATCGCCTTCACGACCTTCGCCCGCCAACGCGACTCGGTGGCCTTCCAGCTCCAGATCGCCGAGGCCGCCACCGCCCTGGACACCGCCGACCTGCACGCCTACCGAGCCGCCGACGCCCTCGGACGGCACGCCGCCGAGGCCGTCCTCCCCACCGAACTCCAACGCGCCCGCTACCGGGCCGACGCCGCCGTGGCCGTCCGCCATGTAGGCAGCGCCATCGACACCCTCATGACCGCCCACGGATCCAGCGGCCTCGCCGACGCGAGCCCGCTGCAGCGGATCTGGCGGGACGCGAGTGTGGCGGCCCGCCACGGCATGCTCATTCCGCAGGTCAACCTGGAGATCTACGGCGCCGCGCTGCTGGGCGCGGAGAACACCGTGAGCCCGTTCGCATGACACGACCCGGGCGACCGCGCTGACCGCCGAAGACCGTGCAGGACCACTGAAGAACGCTGAAGCGGACTGATGGGCACCGCAGACCACCGAATCGGAGAAACGACATCGTGACCAAGACTCTCGGGCTGATCGGCAGCGGCATGATCGGCGGCATGCTGGCCCGGCTGGCCGTAGCCGCCGGCCTGGACGTGGTGCTGAGCAACTCCCGTGCTCCCGAGACCCTCGCAGGCCTGGTCGCCGAACTCGGCCCCCAGGCCCGTGCGGCCACCCCCGCCGAGGCAGCCGGAGCCGGCGACCTCGTGGTGGCGACCGTCCCGCTGCACGCCTACGACCGCTTGCCCGACGCCGGCCTGGCGGGCAAGACCGTGATCGACACCATGAACTACTACCCGGAGCGTGACGGCCGCATCGCCGAACTGGACACGGGCAAGTCGCCCTCCAGCGTCCTGGTGCAGCGGCACCTGGCGGACTCCCGTGTGGTCAAGGCATGCAACAACATCTTCTTCATCAGCCTGCACGCCCTCGCCCGGCCCGCCGGTTCCCCGGAGCGCACCGCCCTGCCCATCGCCGGCGACCACCCGGACGCCAAGGCCGAGGTCACCGCGCTGCTGGACCTCCTCGGCTACGACACGGTGGACATCGGCACCCTCGCCGACAGCTGGCGCAGCCAACCGGGCACCCCGGTCTACGTCACGCCGTACTTTCCTGGACAGCCGCCGTGGGGAGTGAGCCAGGAGGCGTTCCACCGCTGGTTCCACGAGACCCGGGGGATCCCGGTGAGGACCGGTCTGGTGAGGGACCTGACGGCCGCAGCCGTGCGCGATCACCTGGGGGAGAGGCTCCCGGACACGAGCAAGTACGAATGATCTTCCGGCGCGCCGCGCCGGGAACGGGGGGAGAGAGTGTCGGTTTCGTTCCGGCAGACGATGTCCAGGTTCGCCTCGGGTGTGGTTGTGCTGTCCGTCGGCGGGCCCGATGTCCATGCGATGACCGCGAACGCGTTCGGATCGGTTTCGCTCGATCCTCCGCTCGTGCACTGCTGCGTCGCGCACACGGCGGTGATGCACACCAGTCTCAGCAGCTCACGCGGCTTCGGCGTCTCGATCCTGGGCGCGGACCAGGAGCCGATCGCCCGGTATTTCGCCGACAAGGCCAGGCCGCTGGGCCGGCCCCAGTTCGACGGGGTCGCCTGGGCCCCGGGGCCGCTGACCGGTGCGCCGCTGCTGGCCGGTGCCCTGGGGTGGCTGGAGTGCAAGCTGGTCGAGTCCCGCCCGGCCGGCGACCACTCGCTCTTCCTCGGAGAGGTGCTCTCCTCCACCACCGGAGAGGGAGACACCGCGCTGCTGTTCTACGCCGGGCGGTTCGAGCGGACGGCGGCTCCCCGATCATGACGGACTCCGGTGGTGTGCGACGGGCCAGGCAGCGTCACGCTGCCTGGCCCGTCGCATCGGGGACGCCCCCGAGGTTCGGTCAGTTGGAGGTGGGGAAGTTGAAGCCGGCGGTGACCTGCTGCCTGGGCTCGGGCCAGCGGGTGGTGACGACCTTGGGGCGGGTGTAGAAGCGGACGCCCTCGGGGCCGTGGATCGGGGAGTCGCCGATGAGGGAGTCCTTCCAGCCGCCGAAGGAGTAGTACGACATCGGGACCGGGACGGGGACGTTGATGCCGATCATGCCGACCTTGATACGGCGCTGGAAGCGGCGGGCGGCCTCGCCGGAGCCGGTGAAGAGCGCGGTGCCGTTGCCGTAGGGGTTGGCGTTGATCAGCTCGATGGCCTGGTCGAGGGAGTCGGCGCGGACGATCGCGAGGACGGGGCCGAAGAGTTCTTCCTTGTAGGCGTCCATCTCGGTGGTGACGTGGTCGAGGAGGGAGGGGCCGGTGAAGAAGCCGTCCTCGTGACCGTCGATCTTCAGTCCGCGACCGTCGACGACCACGGTGGCGCCCTGCGCGTGGGCGGCGGTGACCGCGTTCTCGACGCGTTCCTGGGCGGCCTTGGTGACCAGGGGGCCCATCTCGATGCCGGGCTGGTCGCCGGGGCCGACCTTCACCTCGTTCGCCTTGCGGGTGAGGATCTCGACCAGGGAGTCGGCGGCGTCGCCGACGGCGACGGCCACGGAGACGGCCATGCAGCGCTCACCCGCGGAGCCGTAGGCGCCGGCGGTGATGTGGTTGGCGGCGAACTCCAGGTCGGCGTCGGGGAGGACGACGGCGTGGTTCTTGGCGCCGCCGAGGGCCTGGACGCGCTTGCCGTGGGCGGTGGCCTGCTCGTGCACGTACTTCGCGATCGGCGTCGACCCGACGAAGGAGACGGCCTCGATGCCCGGGTGGGTGAGGATCGCGTCGACCGCGTCCTTGCCGCCGTGCACGACGTTGAACACGCCGTCCGGCAGGCCGGCCTTCTTGTAGAGCTCGGCGACGAAGTTCGCGGCGGAGGGGTCGCGCTCGGAGGGCTTGAGGATGAACGTGTTGCCGGTGGCGATCGCGACCGGGTGCATCCACAGCGGCACCATGGCCGGGAAGTTGAACGGCGTGATGCCGGCGACGACGCCGAGGGGCTGGCGGAAGTTGTGGACGTCTACACCGCGCGAGACCTGGTCGGAGAACGAGCCCTTGAGCACGTCGCCGAGGCCGCAGACGTACTCGACGACCTCACGGCCGCGGGTGATCTCGCCGCGGGCGTCGTCGATGGTCTTGCCGTGTTCGGCGGAGATGATCCGGCCCAGCTCCTCCTCGTGGTCGACGAGGAGCTGGCGGAAGTTGAACATGACCTGGACGCGCTGGGAGAGGGAGGAGTCCTGCCAGCTCTCGAACGCGGCGCTCGCGGCCTGGACGGCGGCGTCGATCTCGGAGGCGGCACCGAGGACGACGCGGGCCTGCTCGGCGCCGGTGGCGGGGTTGAAGACGGGGGCGGTGGTCTCGGAGGTGACCTCGGCGCCATTGATCCAGTGCGGGATGGTGTTCACAGCGGGGGTGTCCTTACAGGTAGTGGCGCTGGGTCTGCTTGTGGGCGGCGTAGGCGTCGTGGGCGGCCTGCGTGGTGTCCAGGGCGGAGACCTCGCTGACGGGGACGTCCCACCATGCGTGGCCGGGCGGGTTGGGGCCGTAGAGGTCGGTCTCGACGTGCACGACGGTGGTGCGGGTGGCGGCCTTGGCCTTGTCCATCGCGGAGCGGAACTCCTCCACGCTGGTGGCATGCAGGACGTCCGCGCCGAGGGAGGCGGCGTTGGCGGCGAGGTCGACGGGCAGCACCTCACCGTCCAGCTGGCCGGAATCGCCGTTGCGGTAGCGGTACTTGGTGCCGAACCGCTGCGAGCCGAGGGACTCGGAGAGGGCGCCGATGGAGGCGAAGCCGTGGTTCTGGACCAGGACGATGATGACCTTCAGGCCCTCGGAGACCATGGTGACGATCTCCTGCGCCATCATCAGGTACGAGCCGTCACCCACGAGGACGACGACCTCACGGGACGGGTCCGCCATCTTCGCGCCGACGCCCGCGGCGACCTCGTAGCCCATGCAGGAGTAGGCGTACTCCACGTGGTAGGCCTTCGGGTCGCGGGCCCGCCACAGCTGCTGCAGGTCACCCGGCATGGATCCGGCCGCGTTGATGACCACCGCGCGGTCGTCCAGGACGTCGTTGAGCGCGCCGAGGATCTGCGTCTGCGCGGGCAGGTCACCGGTGTTGCGGTCGGGCGCGAAGCACTCCTCCTCGATCTCCCGCGTGCGGGCGATGAGTTCACGGGTGCGGCGGCGGTACTCCGGGGAGACCTCCCAGCCGTCAAGTGCTCCGGCGAGGGCCTGGATACCCAGGCGGGCGTCCGCGACCAGCGGCTCCGCCGAGTGCTTGACGGCGTCCAGGCGGGCGACGTTGAGGTTGACGAACGTGACCTCGGGGTTGCCGAACACCGTGTGGCTCGCCGTGGTGAAGTCCGAGTACCGGGTGCCGATACCGACGACCACATCGGCCTCGCGGGCCAGTTCGTTGGCCGCGTAGGAGCCGGTGGAGCCGATGCCGCCGACCGCGTAGGGGTGGTCCCAGGGGACCGCGCCCTTGCCGGCGTGGGTGTCGGCGACCGGGATCCCGGTGGCCTCGGCGAACGCGCGCAGCGCGGTCTCCGCCCCCGAGTACACGGCACCGCCGCCCGCGACGATCAGCGGCTTCTTCGCGCTCTTCAGCAGCGCGACCGCCCGCTCGACCGCGGCGGGCTCCGGCACCGGGCGGCCCACATGCCAGACCCGGCGCCGGAAGAAGTCGACCGGCCAGTCGTACGCCTCGGCCTGCACATCCTGCGGCAGCGCCAGCGTCACGGCACCGGTCTCGACCGGGTCGGTCAGCACCCGCATCGCCGCGAGGGCGGCCGGGATCAGCTGCTCGGGGCGCTGGATGCGGTCGAAGTACTTCGAGACCGCGCGGAAGGCGTCGTTGACGGTGACGTCCCCGCCGCGGGTGTCCTCCAGTTGCTGGAGCACCGGGTCGGCGGCGCGGGTGGCGAACATGTCGGAGGGCAGCAGGAGCACCGGGAGGCGGTTGGTGGTGGCCAGCGCAGCACCCGTGATCATGTTCGTCGAACCCGGGCCCGTCGATGCCGTACAGGCGAAGGTCGCCAGCCGGTCACGCATCTTGGCGTAGGCCACCGACGCATGGACCATGCCCTGCTCGTTGCGGGCGAGGTAGTAGGGCAGGTCCGCCTCACCCGTCGTGGCGGCCTGGAGGAGGGCCTGGCCGATGCCGGCCACGTTGCCGTGGCCGAAGATGCCCCACACGCCCGGGATCAGGCGCTGTTCCTGGCCGTCACGCTCGCTGTACTGGTTGGCCAGGAAGCGGACCAGGGCCTGGGCGGTGGTCAGTCGTACGGTGTTCATCGGTTCTCTCCGAAGGGCAGCCGGTCGTCCACGTCCTGGGAGTCCCAGGTGCCACGGACCCAGCCATGGGCGGGGTCGTCGCAGATCAGCCAGGCGCGGTCCTGTCCCGGACCGGCCATGACGTTGAGGTAGTAGAGGTCGTAACCCGGAGCGGCGATCGACGGGCCGTGCCAGCCGTGCGGGATCAGCACCGTGTCGCCGGAGCGGACCTCCGCGAGCACGTCGATCGGGCGGTCGGGGGTGCCGTAGACGCGCTGGTAGGCGAAGGCGTTCTCGCCGCCGGAGACCTCGAAGTAGTAGATCTCCTCAAGCTCCGACTCGACCGGGTTGCCGTCCGTGTCGGTGCGGGCCTCGTCGTGCTTGTGCGGCGGGTACGAGGACCAGTTGCCACCCGGGGTGAGGACCTCGCACACCAGCAGCTGCTCGGCCTCGAAGGTGCCGGGCAGACAGTAGTTGTTGACCTGCCGGGAGCAGGCCCCGGCGCCGCGCAGCTCGACGGGGACGTCCTCGCGGCGCCCGTACCGGGCGGGGAACCGGCCCCGCTCGGTACGGGCGGAGGGCAGCGCGAACCGTCCACCGTCGGCGCTGCTGATCACGGCCTCGGCTTCGCGGGGGAGGTAGGCGAAGTCGGTGGCCGAGTCGAACACGCCCGTCCGGCCGGTGAGTTCGAAGGTGCTGCCGTCCGTGGTGACGGTGCAAGAGCCCGTCAGCGGCAGCACCAGGAACTCGGAGTCCCCGGTGGACAGGGCGTGCGTCTGTCCCGGGCCCAGGGTGAGGATCCTGAGGCCGGAGTATCCCCAGCCCGCCGATTCCGGCGTGACCAGGAGGTCGTAGGGGCCGTCCGCCGAAGTCCCCTTCGGCAGGTGGTACTTGTTGCCGCTCACAGCAGGCTCACCGCCTTGTCGACCGCGCCGGCGACGTCGCCGCCCGCCGGGTAGAGCAGGGAGCGGCCGACGACCAGGCCCTGCGCGGTGGGCTGCTTCAGTGCCTTGCCCCAGGACTCGAACGCCGCCTCGGCGTCCTTGACCTCGCCGCCCAGCAGCAGCGCCGGCAGCGTCGAGGAGGCCAGCACCCGCTCCATGTCGGGAACGACCGGCAGCTTCAGCCAGGTGTAGGCGGTCCGCCGGCCCAGCCCGGACGCGATGCTGATCGACTTGATCACGGCATCGGTCGACAGGTCGTTGCGGATCTTCCCGTTCTGCCACTCGGACAGGAACGGCTCGACCATGGCGATCAGTTGCCGGTCGTTGAGCTCGTTGACCGCGCGGGCCGTGTCGACCAGCGCGGAGGGGGTCGCCGGGTCGCCCAGGGCGATGCGGGTGAGCATCTTGCCGCCGTCGAAGCCCATCGCGGCGATGGTCTCGGCGTCGTAGCCGGTGAACCGGTCGTCGATCTCGAAGACCGACCCGGCGAGCCCGGCGCGGTTCATCGAGCCGAAGACCGACTTCCCGTCCAGGACGCCGAGCAGCAGCAGGTCCTCAAGGATGTCGGCCGTTCCCAGCACGCCCGTGACACCCGGCCGCTCCAGTGCCACGCACATGCGGTCCAGGAGTTCGGAGCGGTCGGCCATGGCGTTGGGGTCGTCGCCGACGCCGTTGGCGCCACGGGCCGGGTGGTCGGCGGCGATGATCATCGCCTTGCCGTGCTCGCCCAGCAGCGAGGTGGCCATCACCCGGCGGGCGGCGGCCGCCGCGATCGCACCGGGGTCGTTGACCCGGGCGTCCACGATCCGGCTCAGCTTCTCAGACAGCACGGGACACCTCGTCCAGCTTGGCGTTGACTTCGGTCTCGGTCGGCATCGCGTCGGAGCAGGACAGCCGGCCGGCCACGATCGAGCCGGCCGCGTTGGCGAAGGACACCGTGCGCCGGGTGTCCCAGCCCGACAGCAGCCCGTGGCACAGGGCGCCGCCGAACGCGTCCCCGGCGCCCAGGCCGTTCACGACGTCCACGGGCACGGGCGGGATCTCGGAGGTCGTCCCGTCCTGGTCCATGGCCAGGACGCCCTTGGGGCCCTGCTTCACCACGGCCAGTTCCACACCCGCCGCCAGCAGCGCCTTCGCCGCCGCATACGGCTCACGCTCACCGGTGGCGACCTCGCACTCGTCGATGTTGCCGACCGCGACGGTCGTGTGCCGTAGCGCCTCGCGGTAGTAGGCACGCGCCTCGGCCGGATCGGCCCAGAACATCGGCCGCCAGTCCAGGTCGAACACCGTCACCCCGGACTTCGCCCGCTGCTCCAGCGCGGCCAGCGTCGCCGCCCGGCTCGGCTCCTCGCTCAGCCCGGTCCCGGTCATCCAGAACACCGAAGCCTCACGCACCGCGTCCACATCCAGCTCGTCGGGCTGGATGTCCAGGTCGGGGGCCTTGGGCAGGCGGTAGAAGTAGAGGGGGAAGTCGTCCGGCGGGAAGATCTCGCAGAACGTGACCGGGGTCGGCGCGATGTCCGACGTCCCCACGAAGCGGGAGTCGACGCCGTAGCCGTCCAGCGCCTTGCGGACGAAGTCCCCGAAGGGGTCCCGGCCGGTCTTCGTGATCACCGCCGCCGAACGGCCGTACCGCGCCGCCGCCACCGCGACATTCGTCGGGCTCCCGCCCAGGTACTTGCCGAACGAGGTGACGTCCGCCAGCCCCACCCCGGTCTGGAGCGGATACACATCCACTCCCACACGACCCATGGTCAGCACATCGAACGACATCAGGCTGGTTTCCCTTCACTGCGGAGACGGGGCGAGTGGTTGAGGACTGGCTCCGGTGCCACCCTGTGGGCGACTCTAGGCAAGAGTATGTCAGGACATTCGCATGTCAATACCCATCGCGACAGTTGTTCCGGGCTGCAGGGGATACACGTCGGGTGCAGGGTGGGGGCATGACTTCGCCGGGCGGCTCTGCCGCCCGGCGAATGGTGCGGCGGGTGCCGCCGGCAAGCGTGGTGCGTGTGTGGTGGGCCGCAGCCGAACGGCCGGAGCGTCTGCCCTGGGTCAGGAAGCCGGAGCGTCCGTCCTTGGTCAGGAACCGGCAGTGACAGCGGTGGATCCGGCCGCGGTGCCGTCGTCGGCCGGAACCGGGACGGCGAGGGTGAAGGCGGCGCGGAAGGCGTCCAGGGCCGCGTCGGAGTCGTCGCGGGCCCAGCCTTCGAGACCGATGACGCCGGTGTAGCCGAGGCTGTGCAGGGCGCGGGCGATGGCGGGGTAGTGGATCTCGCCGGTGCCCGGTTCGCAGCGTCCGGGGACGTCGGCGACCTGGATCTCACCGATGAACGGCAGGGCCTGGACGCAGAGTTCGACGAGGTTCCCCTCACCGATCTGCGCGTGGTACAGGTCCAGGTTCATCCGCAGATACGGGCTGTCCACGGCGCGGACGAGGGCCAGGGTGTCGGCGGCGCGGGCGAAGGGCGTGCCCGGGTGGTCGACGGCCAGGTTGAGGTTCTCCAGGGTGAAGACCCGGCCCGCGGCCTCGCCCAGTTCCGCGACGCGCCGCAGGGTGTCGGCCGCCGTGAGCCACATGTCGGGCGTGACGACCTCGACGGGGCGCACGGGCAGGCCCTTGTCGTCGAGGCCGGTGCCGTGCAGGTTCAGGCGCGGACAGTCGATCCGGGCCGCCGCCTCCAGGGAGGTACGGGCCGAGGAGAGCAGCGCGTCGATGCCGTCGGGGTCGGTGAGGTTGCCGGTGAGATAGCCGGTCATGGAGGAGAAGGTCGCGCCGGTGGCGGCCAGGGCGTCGAGGTCCTTGGCCGACCAGTCCCAGATCTCCACCTGGAAGCCGCGCTCGGCGATCCGGGTCACGCGCTCGGTGAACGGCAGGTCCCGGTAGAGCATCTCGGCGCTGGCGGCCAGGACGAAGGGCGAAGCGGTCGGGCTCATGCGGTCACCTCGGCGATCGTGACGGGACGGTCGGTCTCCACGCTGCGGATCGCCGCGAGGGCGATGGACAGCGCGCGGCGCGCGCCGTGCGGATCGGTGTGCGCCCGGGCCGGCGCGGTGATGAGCACGCCGTCGATGTCCTCCCTGTCGAGGACCTCGTGCACGTCGGTGGTGGCCGGCGGTGCGCCCAGTTCGGTGGCGAGGCGTTCGGCGGCACCGGGGACCGGGTCGCTGACCGCGGCCAGCGTGACACCGGGGATCTGCCGGGCGACGATCGCGGCGTGGTTCGACCCGATGCGGCCCGCGCCGATCGTGGCCAGCCGCAGCGTGTGGGGGGCGGGCCGGGGGCGGCCGGGGGAATTGTCAGCGACGACCATGTCGGTGCTCCCAAAAACTAGTACGTTCTAGTCGGGAAGGTAAACGCACACCGAGAACCGGTCAAGGGGTCGATATGCTCGGCAGAAGGCCGTCCGGCCGGGCGGCCGAACCGCATTCGACCAGGTTGCGGCCGAATCGCATTCGACCAGGTTGCGGCCGAATCGCATTCGACCAGGTTGGGGAGTGGCGAAGTGACGGAGTCGGACGACGACGCCCGCGACGACGCCGAGCCGTCGCCCGCCACGCGTGTCGCCGCCGGCTCCGCACGCAAGGGGCGCCCGACCATGGCCGACGTGGCCCGGGCCGCCGGTATCTCCACCGCCCTGGTCTCGATCGTGATCCGCGGCGTCCCGGGGGCCAGTGACGAGACCCGGCGGCGCGTGCTGCAGATCGCCGACGAGCTGGGATACGTCCCCGACCAGCGCGCCCAGAAACTCCGGCGGTCCAGTTCGCGGGTGCTCGGCGTCGTCTTCGAGCTCCAGCAGCCCTTCCACGGCGATCTCGTCGAGCACATCTACGCCGCCGCGGCCCGCCACGGCTACGAGGCGGTGATCAGCGCGGTGGCCCCCAGCCGCGAGGAGTCCACGGCGGTGAACTCCCTGCTCCGCGAGCGCTGCGAGGCCGCCATCCTGCTGGGCAGCCGGCTGTCCGACGAGGAACTGGAACGCCTGGCCCGCCGGCTGCCGGCTCTTCTCGTCGCCCGTCGCAGCGGACTGCCGAGCGTGGGTTCGGTACGCGGCGACGACGTGATGGGGATCAGACTCGCGGTCGACCACCTCATCGGCCTGGGGCATCGGCGGATCGCGCACATCGACGGTGCCGGCGCCCCGGGCAGTTCCGACCGCCGGATCGGCTTCCTGCAGGGGATGGCGGATCACGGGCTGGCCGACTACGCCGATGTGCTCGCGGGCGGCCTGACCGAGGAGGCCGGGGCGGAGGGCGTGCGCTACCTGCTGGACCGTCAGGCGCCGCCGCCCACGGCCGTCATCGCCTTCAACGACCGGACGGCCACCGGTGTCCTGGACGTTCTCGCCCAGCGGGGCCGTGCGGTGCCCGGGGAGATCTCCGTGGTCGGCTACGACGACTCGCGGCTGGCGAAGATGCCGCATGTGCAGATGACCACCGTCTCCCAGGACGCGGCCGGCATGGCGGACGCCGCGGTGACCGCCGCACTGGATCTCATCAAGGGCGGCACCCCGCAGGAGACCGTGCTCACGCCTCGCCTGGTCGTGCGCGCGACGACCGGCCCGGCGCCGCGCTGACCCCTTTCTCGGTGCGGACGAACCCTCCGATCAGATCTTCTATAACGTTCTAGACCAGATGTCATCACCCACAACCCGCACCACGCCTACGTGGTCGGAGAACACTTCGGCGTGGGTCCTGAGACGATCCCGCGCCGGTGCAGGGGGCTTATGTACACCCCTCATCCGGTGGGCTGTCCCATGTCCTCGTTCCTCCGGATCCGGTTCGCTGGTGATCGTCACCGGACAGGACCCACAGCACGGGGGATACGACCATGCAGACGCCGTCGTCGAAGAAGGCCAGGGCCGCCGTACTCACCGCAGCGCTGCTCGTGGCGGTCGCCTCACCCATGACCGCCACCGCCGCGACCGCCGGGCACCCGGCCGCGAGGCATCACTACGGAGCGGACGAGCTCCGGCAGGACCTCGCGGCCGTACGGCAGGCCGGCGGAGGCGATGTGAACGTGCTCGCCAGGGTGGACGGGACGAAGGGCGCGCCGCTCATGGCGCGCACCGGCACCCGGACGATCGACTCCCCGGAGCCGGTCCCCTGGAACGCGCACTTCCGGGTGGCCAGCACCACCAAGACGTTCACGGCGACCGTGGTCCTGCAACTCGTCGCGGAGAAGCGGCTGTCGCTCGACGACACCGTCGAGCACTGGCTGCCGGGCGTCGTCGCGGGCAACGGCAACGACGGCCGCCGTATCACCGTCCGCGACCTGCTCCGCCAGACCAGCGGACTGTACGACTACATCGACGACCCGGAGATCCAGGACCGGCTGATCAACCACTTCGACGAGAACCGCTACGACACCACGCCCGCGGCCGACCTGGTCGCGGTGGCGATGCGGCACCGGCCGGTGTTCGTACCCGACCCGGACGGGAGTACCCGCTGGGCGTACTCCAACACCAACTACCTGCTGGCCGGGATGATCGCCGAGAAGGCCGGCGGTGCGAGCTGGGCGGAACTGGTCGAGCGGCGGGTGATCGCGAGGCTGGGACTGCGGGACACCTCCGTCCCCGGACTCGACCCGCGCCTGCCCGACCCGCATGTGAACGCGTATCTGACCGACGCCGACGGCAGGCGTCTCGACGTCACCGAGCACAGCCTCCAGCACACCGCGGACTCGGGCGTGGTGAGCACCACCGCCGACCTGAACACCTTCTTCCGCGCCCTGGCCGGCGGCCGGCTGCTCCCCGCCGAGCAGTGGCGGGAGATGCGGCGGACCGTCGAACGGACCGACGACCCGGAGGACGTGGCCGAGATGCCCGAGGGCACGTACGGCCTCGGGCTGCGCAGGATCCCGCTCTCCTGCGGCGGTTTCTACTACACCCACGAGGGCGACGGGGCCGGCGTCAACACCCGCCCCGCGGTGAGCGCGGACGGCAGGCGCGCCGTGACCGTGTCCATCACCACCACGACGGCCCCGCCGGACCTGGCCGCCCTCAACCGCGCGACCGGCGCCCTCGTCGACCACGTCCTGTGCGACAAACCCGCCAAGGGCCGCTAGGGGAGGGCCAGTTCGGCCCAGATGGTCTTCCCGGAGGCGGTGTAGCGCGTGCCCCACCGCTGGGACACCTGGGCGACGAGGAACAGACCGCGGCCGCCCTCGTCGTCGCGGCGGGCGCGCCGCAGGTGAGGTGCCGTGTGCGCGTTGTCGGAGACCTCGCACAGCAGGGAACGGTCCCGGATCAGCCTCAGCATGACGGGCCCGGTGGCGTACCGGATGCTGTTGGTGACCAGCTCGCTCACCACGAGCTCGGCGGTGAACGACAGTTCGGACAGACCCCAGCTCTCCAGCTGGCGCTCGGTGTCCGTGCGGGCGTGCGCCACCATGGCCGGGTCGGGCGGCAGCTCCAGGTCCGCCACCCGGTCGCCGCCGAGCCGCCGGGTGCGGATGAGCAGCAGCGTCGCGTCGTCCGCCTGGGGGCCGGGCGGCAGGGTCGACAGTGCCCGGTCGCACAGTTCCTCCAGCGGGCACCGCTGCCAGGTCAGCACATGGGCGAGCCGGTCGATCCCGCTGTCGATGTCGGTCCGCCGGTCCTCCACGACACCGTCGGTGAAGAACGCCACCACACTGCCGTCGGACAGGTTCAGCTCGACGTTCTCGTAGGGCAGGCTGCCCAGCCCCAGAGGCGGTCCCGGCGCCAGCGCGGACAGGGCCACCGAGCCGCTCGCGTCGGCCACGATCGGCGGGGGATGGCCCGCGCTCGCCCAGACACAGCGCCCGCTGACCGGGTCGTAGATCGCGTACAGGCAGGTCACCCCGAGCGCCTCGTCGCCGAGCCCGTCGTCCGCGCGGGGTTCCGAGTCCTGCGCGACCAGGCCGTCCAGCCGGGTGAGCAGCTCGGCAGGGTCCAGGTCCAGCAGGGCCAGGGTCCGTACGGTGGCGCGCAGCCGGCCCATGGTCGCGGCCGCGTGCACCCCGTGGCCGACCACGTCGCCGACGGTCAGGCCGACCCTGGCACCGGACAGCGGAATCAGGTCGAACCAGTCGCCGCCCACCCCCACCCGGCTGTCCGCCGGCAGATAGCGGTACGCCACCTCGACCGCGCTCTGCTCGGGCAGGTGCTGGGGCAGCAGGCTGCGCTGCAGTACCAGGGCCGCCGAGTGCTGGCTGGTGTAGCGGCGGGCGTTGTCGATGCCGACGGCGGCCCGCTCGGCCAGTTCCACGGCAAGGGTCTGTTCCTCGGGCCCGAAGGGGTCGGGATTGGTGTCGCGCCGGAAGGTGGCGAGGCCGAGGACCGCGTCGCGGGCGAGCAGCGGGACGAAGAGGCAGCAGGGCCGGGCGGCCGCACCCCGCTCGCCCGCTTCCTCGTCCGCTGCCCCGGACGTCATGTCGCCGACGAGGGGGCGGCTGGTGGCCAGGCTCAGGGCCTGCAGTGACGAGGGCGGATACGAGACGGGACTGGTCCGGAACTCCTCCGGGGTCCGGCCGTGCATCCGCAGCAGACTGTGCCCCGGCGCCGAGCCGGTCGCCGGCTGCCGTCCCTCGATGACCGCCGGCGGCAGGTCCACCAGCACCTCGTCGGCCAGCTGCGGCACCGCCACGTCGGCGAGCTCCGCGGCCGTACGGCGTACGTCCAGCGAGGCGCCGATGCGCTTCCCGGCCCGGACGAGCAGCGACAGCCGTTCCTGGGCGCGGTACTGCTCGGTGATGTCCAGGGACTCCTCGAACAGCCCCAGCGGTTCGCCCCGGGCGTCCACCAGCCGGTAGTAGGAGCAGGACCAGACGTGCTCGCGCCCCGGGTCGGCGGGGGCGCGCCCCCGGTAGTGCATGCCCAGGATGGGTTCCCCCGTCTTCAGGACCTGCTCCATCACCTGGTCCTCGTCCGGGGGATGGTGGCGGGAGATGAATTCGCCCTCGGGGAAGAGGGCCGAGGCGTGCAGGCCGACGTACTGGGCGACCCCCGCGAGCTCCAGATCGGTGGAGACGTTGCCCCAGACGACGTTGAAGTCGGTGTCGAAGATCGTCAGGCCCACGGAGGACTCGGTCGCCAGCCCCTGCAGCATCGCCAGCTGCGCCTCCCAGCCGCGCAGCACCGCCAGGTCGGCCGCGACCACGACGGTCGCGGCGGCGCCGAGGTGTGCCAGCGGGCTGAACGTCACGGCCGCGCGCAGGGTGTGTCCGTCCTGGCAGCGGAGGTCCAGGACCGTGCTGCGGGGCTTGTGCGCCGAGCAGAGGGCGGACAGCCGCTGCCCGGTGGACCCGGCCAGCAGCCGGGCGGCCGGCCGGCCGAGCACGTCCTCGGCCGGATGTCCGAGGAGGCGCTGGGCCGAGGGGCCCCACCCGGAGACGCGGCCCTCGGCGTCCAGTACCGCGGTGGCCGCCTTGGAGAGGTCCAGAGGGCTGTGGAAGTCGACGTTGGCAGCATTCGGAAAACGATCCATGACACCGCTTCCTCCGTGCCTCCTCAGCATCCCGTGCCGCACGACGGACGACAACCGCACACGTGACGGACAACAACCGCACAGGGCGACGGCCGCCCGCTCAGGGTGTCGCGAGCGCCGTCTCGATGGTGCGGTGCAGGGCGGCGCCGTGTGCGAAGTCGGGTACGGCCGGTGCGGCGCCCCCGCGGAGGTCCTCCAGGAACCGGTGGTAGGCGTGGGCGACCGCGTAGGCCGGTGCGTCGGCCCGGGGGTCCAGCCCGGGGACGAGAACGTACGAGTCCGGCACGGGCAGCGGTGCGAGCCCGGTGGACGCCCCGCGGCCGCCTTCGAGGGCGAGCGGGCTGAGCTGGGGCTGGCCGATCGGGGCGGTGAGGACGAGGTCGCCTTCGGTGCCGTTGATCTCCCAGCGGAAGTTGGTGCCCCGCGACATGCCTCCGCGGTAGTGGAAGGTGGCCACCGCGCCGCCCGGCAGCCGTGCCGAGGCCACCACCTGGTCCGCGGCGGTCATGGGCACGGACTGTCCGGTCTCCGTGTCCACGGCCGACGTACGCCGTGACGTCTGCCGGATCCGCAGTTCCCCGGGTTCTCCCAGGACGGAGGCGAGCCCGTCGAGCGTGTGGGCGAAGGGGATGGTCAGCAGGGTCGCGCCGTTGGCGGCGTCGAGGACGTAGCGGGCGCGGGGTGCGACGGCGGCGCCCCAGGCTCCGCCGGCGCCCACCACCGTCGTGGACAGCACTTCCCCCACATAGCCGTCGGCCACGAGACGGCGGGCGTAGGCGAGGGCCGGGTGCGACCGTGCCTGAAGCCCGACGACGGTCGGCACGGCGCGGCTCTGCGCCTGCCGGGCCATGTCCTCGGCCTCCGCGAGCCCGTTGCCCAGCGGCCACTCGCACAGCACGCCCTTGCCGGCACCGAGGGCTGCCGCCACCAGTTCCCGGTGGTACGGCACCTTCACCGCCACCACCACGAGGTCCACCTCGTCGCAGGCGGCCAGCTCGGCCGCCGTCCCGAAGGTCCGGGACACACCGTGCACCTGTCCGGAGCGTTCCGCCGACGCTCGCGAACTCGTGCTCAGAGCCGTCAACTCGTAGCCCGGGACGGCGCGTAGGGCGGGCAGGTGCGCGCGCTCGGCCCAGCTGCCCTGTGCCCCGAGCCCGACGATCCCCACGCCGATCGGCTTCCCGGACCGGGCCCGCTCGGCAAGCGGTGACTCGGATGTGTTCATGGTGGTCATGATGCGGAGAGCCTTCCTCGTTCCGTGGCAGGCGGCCGCGCGCCGCGCTCGCTGTCCAGCAGTGCCATGAGGGGCGCGGCGTAGCGGGTTCCGGCCACCGCGTCGGCCGGGTGCACGGCGTGGGCACGGCGGATGGTCTCCGGACCCACCTCGGAGAGCCCGATGCGGCGCACGTACCCGGCCTGGACCAGCTCGGCGACGGCTCCGACCGTGTCCTCCACGGGAGTGTCGGGGGCGAGGCGGGCGGGGCGGTAGATGTCGACGTGGTCGGTGCCGAGGCGGCGCAGCGAGTGGGCGAGCGCGTTCTTGACGTGGGCGGGCCGGCCCTCGATGCCGAGGAACGCCCCGTCGGGTCCGCGCAGGGCGCCGAACTTGACGCTCAGGACCGCCTTGTCGCGGTCCGCGGGGCGCAGGGCGCGTCGGATGAGGTCCTCGTTGTGGCCCATGCCGTAGAAGTCCGCGGTGTCGAGGAGGGCGACGCCGGCGTCGAGGGCCGTACGGATCGTGGTGACGGCGTCCGCCTCGTCGGCGGGGGAGGTGTGGTCGGACATTCCGGCGCAGCCCAGCGCGAGCGGGGCGACGTGCGGGCCGTCGGGTCCAAGGGGTCGGGTACGCATGGATCCTTCCGTGGGGCGGGGGAGCAGGCGCGACTGACAGGGGCGGCGCCCGAAGGCGAGGCCCCACTGGTAGCGTTGACATCTCAACACTAGGAAGAGGCTTGTTGATATGTCAACGCCGAGGGGTGGGGCCGACGAACCCGTGGGTGCGGCCGTACCCGGGCCCGTCGATCTCTGGTCCGCCTTCAAGCGCGCCCACGAAGTCGTCCGAGCCCGGGTGATCGCGGACACCGCCGAGGCGGCGGGCCTGTCCGAGCCCGATCTGACGATCCTCGTCAACCTCCGCAAGGCGGGCGGCGCCCTGCGGCAGAGCGAACTCGCCGCGTCGCTCGGCTGGGACCGCACCCGCATCTCCCACCAGCTCACCCGGATGAGCGGGCGCGGACTGGTCGACCGCGAACGCGCCGGCGGTGTCACCGTCTCCCTCACCGACGCCGGCCGCGAGACCATCACGGCCGTGGGCCCCGGCCTGGACGCCGCGGTACGCCGCCACTTCACCGACAAGCTCTCCGCGCAGGAGATCGAGACACTGAGCTCTTTGCTGCGCCGGCTGTAATGCGGGACCGTCGTTTCGGCGGGCCGTCCGTTCCATGTGAGGGGCGTCCATTCGGCCGGAAAGGCCGCGCGTGATCGTCAGTCGTGGTCGGACGCGGCGCTCCGGGGCATCGACCCCGGCGATCGCCCGGCGGAATCCCCGGCCCGGGTTGCCACGGCCGTGATCCCGCCACCATGGCGTATGGCCTGGGCGGCCGCGGTTTCATGACGGTGAATCAGCTCGCCGGTGCGTTCCATACCCGAAAGTCTTTCGGAAACGTGCCGGTGACACGGCGGTACCGCGTCCCAATACTGACTCCAGCCGCTCAGGGCTCATTCAGCCGCCTTCGTATTCCCTGGGCAGCGGGCCGCGAAAGGGTTTCCGCATTCATGAAAACATGGGCAAGAAAGGCTCTCGCCGCGGCGACAGCCACCAGCATCGGCGTGGCATTCGCCATAGCCTCCGCGACGACCGCGTCGGCATATCAGCCGAGCCCGTCGAACCTCTATACGGCGACGAACTCGGCCGCCTGCAACAAGAGCCCGTGTGTGCTCTACCCGAAGTCGGCTCAGCTGCCCGACGGGCGGATCGTCGCGACGTTCGAGGACAGTGAGACCACTCCGGTCGGCCAGACCCTCCCGATCTACAAGAGCGACGACGACGGCACCACCTGGTCCAAGCTGACCGACGTCAAGGCGCCGGCGTACCTGTCGAGCGACTCGTCGTACGCCAGGTACACGAGCAACTGGACGAACCCGTACCTGTATGTGCTGCCGCAGGCCGTCGGCAGCCTGAGCGCCGGCACGCTGCTCCTCGCGAGCGTCGTCTCGGGCGACGACTACTACTACGAGGAGCAGAAGGCCGCGAACTCCTCCTGGACGCCGACCAGCGACGGCGACCGCAAGGACGTGGCACTGGCCCTCTACTCCAGCACTGATGACGGCGCGACCTGGAGCTTCCAGAACATCATCGCCGCGGGCTCCTGGCAGGGCGGCAGCGCCGGCAGCCTCGGCCGTACCTCCAGCGCGAACACGTACAAGCAGGTCGACCCGGTCTGGGAGCCGCACCTGCTCGCCCACAACGGGCAGCTGATCGCCTACTACTCCGACGAGAACGACTACACCGGCTACGACACCACCACCGGCGCCCCGACCATCGACCCGGACAACGCCACGGCGACGGACTCCGGCGGCCAGGTCCTGATGCACCGCACCTGGGACGGCACCAGCGCGTCCGCCTGGAGCAGCCCGGTCGTCGACGTCCCCGGCTCCACCGTGAGCATGGGCAGCGGCAAGACGGAGATCGGCGGCGGCCGCCCCGGCATGACCACGGTCGCGCCGACGACCGACGGTAAGTGGCTGATGACGTACGAGTACTGGGGCGGCGGCACGAACGTCCGCTACCGCATCGCCGACGATCCGACGAAGTTCTTCTCCGGCAGCGACGGCGCGATCACCTCGCTCCCCGTGCCGTCCGGAGGGGCCACCCTCGCCACCGGCGGCAGCCCGGTCCTGCTCCCGATGCCCGACGGCCGGATCGTCTACAACGCGTCCGGCAGCGGCAGTGTCTGGGTGAACGAGTCCGGTTCGTCCACCGGCACCTGGAAGCAGTACCAGACCCCGATCGCCGCCGGGTACAGCCGCCAGCTCCAGTACGTCGACGGCACCGGCCGCGTGCTGGTCCTCCAGGCGTCCTGGAGCGGTACGAGCGTCGGGCCGGTGAAGTACGCCGAGGTCGACCTGGGGCGCTCCGACGGCGCCTACTACTCCCTGGTCAACCGGCTGACGGGCCAGGTCCTGACCACCGACTCCGGCAAGACCCAGGACGCGAACCTGACCGGGAACACCCCGGACCTCGTCCTCGGGGCGTCCAGCTCCACCTCCCTGACCCAGCGCTGGCACCTCCAGGCCACGGGCTCCAATGTCACCCTGCTGAACAAGGCGGGCGGCCGCGCGGTGGCCATCTGGACCGGCACGGCGACGGCGGGCCAGAACCTGACCCAGTGGGTCGACGACGGCGCCACCGACAAGCAGTGGACCGAGGTCGCGTCCTCGACCTCCGGCTACTACAAGCTGCGTTCCGTGAAGAACACGAGCCTCTACATGACCGGCGCGACCGCCGGCGGCTCCGTCACCCTGGCCGCCTCGACAGACGACGGCTCCCAGGACTGGCAGCTCGTCCAGGACCCGCTGCCCACGGCCGCGACCTTCACCCTGAAGGGCACGAACTCCGGCCGCTGCCTCGACGTCCCGAACGGCGCGACCGGCGTCCAGGTCCAGATCTACGACTGCTCGGGCAACGCCAACCAGACCATCACCCAGACCGCGGCGGGCGAACTCCGGGTCTCGGGCAAGTGCCTGGCGGCGAACGGCGACGGCACCACCGCGGGCACCACGCTGATCCTGTGGGCCTGCAACGGCAAGACCAGCCAGCAGTGGGCGTTCCGTGTGGACGGAACCATCGTCAACCGTTCCAACGGTCTCGTGATCGACGTGACCAACTGGGGAACGGCCAACGGGTCCAAGGTCGAGCTGTGGACCGGCCTCGGCAACGCCACCCAGACCTGGAGCAGGGTGTAGGCAGTCCACGCACCGGGCGCCGGAATCTTGTCTGCCGGCGCCCGGTGCTGTTGGCTTGCGGCGGAATCATCGAGCGGGGCGGACGTGGAGTGACCGTTCAGGACAAGGGACAGCTGGACGCCCAGTACGGGCTGCTGACGAACATCGCCCAGGAGGCGGGTGTCTCGCTCAGCACGGTGTCCAAGGTGGTGCACCGGCGCCGTGACGTCGGTGCGTCGACCCGTGCGCGTGTCGAGGAGCTGCTGGCGCGGCACGGGTTCGTGCGCGCCTGGGAGCGGGAGGCCGCGGCGCCGCGGCAGATCATCACGGTGTTCCGGGACCTGTCGGGCCCCTACACCCTGGAGGTGGTCCGCGGGATCGTGGACGCGGCCGGCGAACTCGGCGTGGACGTCGTGACCGGCACCACGAGCAGGCGGTCCATCTCCCAGTGGCTGGAGGAGTGCGTGGCGCTCGGCGCCGCCGGGCTGGTCATCGTGATCTCGATGCTGTCCGAGGACGACCAGCGGCGGATCGTCGAGCAGAAGCTCCCGGTGGTGCTGGTGGACCCGCTCAGCGCACCCTCGTCGGACATCCCGAGCATCGGGGTGACCAACTGGAGCGGGGCCAGGGAAGCGGTGCAGCACCTGCTCGGCCTCGGCCACACCAGGATCGGCATGGTCGCGGGCCGCTCGCACTCCCTGGCCGGGTCGGCTCGCCTCCATGGTTACCGGGCCGCCCTTGAGGAGGCCGGTATCGGCTACGACCCGGCGATCGTGCGCTCCACCGACTTCGACTACGACGAGTCGCTCGCCGCCACCCTGAAACTCCTGCGCGTCGAGCGGCCGCCGACGGCCGTCTTCGCCGCCAGCGACGCCCAGGCGCTGGGTGTGCTGGAGGCCGCCCGGCAGCACGGACTGCGGGTGCCCGACGACCTCGCGGTCATGTCGTTCGACGACACCCTGGTGGCGGCCATGGCCAGCCCCCCGCTGAGCGCCGTCCGCCAGCCGTTCGAGGAGCTGGGCCGGGAGGCGACCAGAGTGCTCCTGCAACTGGCGGAGGGACGCCCACCGGCGTCCCTCCGCATCGAACTGGCGACTGAGCTGGTGCTGCGGACCTCTACGACCGCGCCACCGGCACACCGTGCCGACGAGGAGCGGTGACGTCCCGCTCCTCCCCGGTCAGCCGGATCCCGACCTCGGCCGGAGTGTCGCCGCTGGACGAGCCCGCGTGGAGCACGATCTCGCCGGGCTCGACGATCCGCTGCCCCGCCAGACCGGTGAAGGACAGCTGGTCGGTGTGGACGCCGAAGCGGACCGTCGTCTCCTCGCCCGGCTCCAGCAACACCTTGGCGAAGCCGAGCAGCGCCCGCACCGGCCGGGTGACCTGGGCGACCGGGTCGGTGACGTACAGCTGCACGGTCTCGGCACCGGGCCGCGTCCCGGTGTTCCGCACCCGCACCGAGACCGTGAACCCCCCGTCCGTCGGCACCAGTTCGTTGTCGACGGCCAGTCCGTCGATCTCGAACGTCGTGTACGACAGACCGTGCCCGAAGGGGAACGCGGGGGTAGGGTCGAGGTTGGACAGCCAGCTCTGCCGGTCGCCGAGCGGCGGATGCAGATACGTGTACGGCTGCCCCGCGGGCGAGTTGGGGATCTGCACCGGCAGCTTGCCGGTGAAGTTCGCCGCACCGGCGAGCAGTTCGGCGACCGCACGGCCGCCCTCCTCGCCCGGCAGGAAGACCTGCACCATGGCCGCCGTGTCCGGCGCGAACCGGCCCACGGCGTACGGCCGGCCGCTGTTGACCACCAGCACGACCGGGGTCCCCGTCGCCAGTACGGCCGCCACCAACTCCTCCTGCACACCGGGCAGTCGCAGATCCTCGACGTCGCAGCCCTCGCCGGAGGTGCCGATGCCGAACATGCCGGCCTTGTCGCCGACCACCAGCACGGCGAGATCCGCCCCGGCCGCGGCGGCGACCGCGTCGGGGATCCCGCCGCGGTCCTCGTCCCGGATCGGACAGCCGGGCACGAACTCCCACTCCACACGGGGGAGTTCGACGGCGAGTGCGCTGCGCAGCGACACCGCCTCGACACCGTTGCCCAGGTCGTCGCGGTCGGAGAGGACGTGGTTGGGGAAGCTGTAGCAGCCGAACATCGTGCGGACGTCGTCGGCGCACGGCCCGATCAGGGCGATCCGGCCGGTGGCGGGGAGCGGCAGCCCGCCGTCGTTCGACAGCAGGACCGCGCCCGACCGGGCGACCTCGCGGGCCAGGTCCCTGTTCTCGGGCTTGTCCAGGTCGAGTTCGCCGGCGCGCAGGGCGGGCGGTACCGGATCCCAGTCGGCGTCGAGCAGCCCCAGCGCCACCTTCTGCCGCAGCACCCTGCGCACCGCCCGGTCGACATCGGCCTCGTCGACCGCTCCCCGGCCCACGGCCTCGACGAGCGCCGCGCCGAAGCCGCGCTGGTCCGGCAGTTCGACGTCCATGCCCGCCCGCAGCGCCAGCGCCCCGGCGTCCGTCAGATCGGCCGCCACCCGGTGGGCGTTCACCAGGAACGGCAGCGACCAGTAGTCGGAGACGACCGTGCCCTCGAAGCCCCACTCCTCGCGCAGCACCCCGGTCAGCAGCCGGCGGCTCGCGGCGGGCGCCTCACCGTCGATCTCCGCGTACGAGTTCATGACCGAACCCACGCCCGCGGCGACGACCCGCTCGAAGGGCGGCAGGATCACGTCGTACAGCTCACGACGGCCGATGCCCACCGGGGCGTGGTTGCGGCCGCCCATGGAGGCGGAGTACCCGGCGAAGTGCTTGAGGGTGGCGTACACCCCCGCGCTCTGCAGACCCAGCACATACGCCTCGCCCATCTCCCCGACGAGGTACGGGTCCTCGCCGTACGTCTCCTCGCAGCGGCCCCAGCGGTAGTCGCGGATGACGTCGACGACCGGGGCGAGGCCCTGGTGGACCCCGCCGGCGGCCATGTCGGCGCCGATGGCCGCGCCGATCCGCCGGATCAGGGCCGGGTCGAAGGTGGCCGCCATGCCCAGCGAGGTGGGGTAGATCGTGGCGCCGTAGGCGGTGAAACCGGTCAGGCACTCGTCGTGGGCCATCGCCGGGATGCCGAAGCGGCTCTGCGCCATGATCTGCCGCTGCCGGTCGGCGAGGAGACGGGCATGTTCCAGGGCGGCGCGGGGGACGGTGCCGTAGGGGCGGGTGAGCTGGCCGAGGCCGTGCCGGGCGGTCTCGTCGAGGTCGCCGACCCGGCCGAACAGGTTGGTGCCGGGGGCGACCTCGGGGCCGGCCGGCTCGACGTCCTCCCAGGTGCTGCTGAGCTGGGCGGCCTTCTCCGCCAGGGTCAGCCGGGCGAGCAGCGCCTCGACCCGTTCGTCCGCGGATCGGCCGGGGTCGGTCCAGGGGCGGTCGTCACCTGCCGGGGAGAGCGCGGAGTGGTCCGGCGTGGTGGTCGTCATGCACGACTCCTCGTGGGGGTTGTTCGTGGGCATGCCGAGGGAGGCCGGCGCGTCACGGCACCGGCCGACTCCCTGGCGGTATGCGTTACTTGGAGAATCCGGCGGTCAGTCCGGCGACCAACTGCCGTCTGGCGAGGACGAAGACCACCAGCATGGGAAGGGTGGAGAGGACCACCGCGGCCATGGTGGCGGGCACGTTGATGCCGAACTCGCCCTTGTAGAGGGTGAGGGCGAGCGGCAGTACGGCCTTGTCGCCGCTCTGGGTGAGGATCAGGGGGAAGAGGAAGCCGTTCCAGACCTGGAGGCCGTCGTAGACGGCGACCGTCACCAGCGCGGGCCGGGCCATCGGCGCGGCGAGCGAGAACAGCATCCGCCAGTCGCCGGCGCCGTCCACGACCATCGCCTCGAACAGCGAGCGCGGGATGTCACGCAGGAAGCTGACCAGGATCATCACGGTGACCGGCAGTGCGAACGCCGCCGAGGGCAGCACGATCGCGAGCAGGCTGTCGTACATCTGCATGCGGATGATCAGCAGGTAGACCGGGATGATCACCGCCTGGAGGGGGATGGCCAGACCCAGGAGGTAGAGGCGGAAGGTCAGCCGGGACCAGGGGTTGGTGTGGCGGACGATCGAGAACGCGGCCATCAGGGCGACGACCATGACGATCGCGACCGTGGCGGCGGTGACGATCACGCTGTTGAGCAGGTAGGTCGTGAAGTCGCCGTCGAGGACGGTCTTGTAGTTGTCCAGGGTCGGGTGGCCGGGGAGCGCCAGGGGGTTGCCCGCGGTGAAGTCGCTCCGGCTGCGGAGGCTGGTGACGATCACCCAGTACAGGGGTACGACGACCAGCGCGGTCCACACCAGGGTGGCGCCGCCGGACGCGGTACGGCGCAGGGTCGCGACGACGGTGCTCACATGCCCTCCTGCTGGCTGTCCATCCGGGTGAAGCCGGACAGGCGGGTGGTCAGCAGCGACAGCGCGAGGCCGAAGACCACCAGAATCGTGGCCAGCGCGCTGGCCCGGCCCATGTCGTGGGTCTGGAAGCCGGTGATGTACATGGCCAGCGGCAGCACGCGGGTCGCGGTACCGGGACCGCCGGTGCCGCCGGACAGGACGTAGATCAGGTCGAAGTAGGTCAGCGAGCCCACCAGCATGAGCGTGCTCGACGTGACGAAGGTGTACTTGAGCTGCGGCAGGGTGATCCGCAGGAGACGGGTGACGGGGCCTGCGCCGTCGATGGCGGCGGCCTCGTACAACGACACCGGGATCTGGCGCACGCCGGCCTGGTAGAGCAGCGCGTGGAACGGCACGAACTGCCAGGCGATCACGAAGATCACCGTGTAGAGCGCCAGGTCGGGGGAGCCGAGCAGGGGCTTGGCCAGCCAGTGCAGCCCGGGGGCGGCGCCGATGCCGAACGACGGATCGAGCAGGGCCTGCCAGGTCAGACCGATCGCCACCGCGGACAGCAGCAGCGGCAGGAACCACAGCACGGCGAAGAGCGCGCGCAGCCGGCCCCGGGGGGCCTGGAAGAGGCCGAGCGCCAGCGCCACCGGCGTCTGGACCAGCCAGCTGACCACCATCACCTTGACGGTGAGCCACAGCGCCTGCCAGGTGGCGCCGTCGGTCAGGACGCCGGTCCAGTTGGCGAACCCGGACCAGCCGATCGAGCCGAGGCCGTCCCAGCGGGACAGGCTCAGCAGCAGCACACCGACCAGCGGGACCAGACCGAACAGACCGAACAGGAGCAGTGCGGGCGCGGCCATCAGCAGACCGCTGTAGCGGCGGCGCCCGGAGCGGCCCGTGGCCGGGCGCGCCCTGTGGGACGCGACCGGCCTCGGGGTACGAACCACGGTGGTCACTACTGCGCCGCCTTGCTCATGTTCGTGCCGAACTGCTCCGGCGTGATCTGCCGCAGGAACGACTTGTCCACGTTGGTCAGCAGCGGGTCGGCCTGGTCGGAGGGCAGCGCCTGGTCCCAGGAGAGCTGGAAGTTCGGCGAGTTCTGCACCAGGTCGTAGACGAAGGTCAGCCACTTCTTGTCGTCGGCCGACTTCACCGCCGCCAGCTTGGAGTCCAGCTTG
Organism: Streptomyces sp. NPDC101234; assembly: GCF_044767525.1. Taxonomy (NCBI): domain Bacteria; kingdom Bacillati; phylum Actinomycetota; class Actinomycetes; order Kitasatosporales; family Streptomycetaceae; genus Streptomyces; species Streptomyces sp. NPDC101234. The sequence goes on from NZ_JBIWOA010000007.1 coordinate 97,575, forward strand.
TTGACCGGGGGCACACTGCCGGCCGCCAGGTAGGCGTCGATCTGGGAGTCGTTCAGGACGTAGTTCTTGAAGTAGGTGAGCGCCGCGGACTTGTTCTTGCTCTTCGAGTTCAGCGACAGGAAGTTCGACGGATTGCCGGCGATGTCCTTCGCGTCGCCCTTGCCGCCGGACAGGGACGGGAAGGCGACATAGCCGAGGTCGTTCTTCGCGAAGTCGGGGGCGGCCTTGACGATGTTGGCGTACTCCCAGGTGCCCATCAGCTCCATGCCGGCCTTGCCGGTGTAGAGCAGGGCCGTGGAGGCGCCCTGGTCGTAGCTGACGGAGGAGGCGTTGTCGCCGAAGGCGCCGGCCTTGGCGAGCTCTTGGAGGCGCGTGTTGGCCGCGGTGACCGAGGCGTCCTTCCAGCCGGCCGCGTTCCCCGAGGCGATCCGGTCGAACACGTCCGAGCCGCCCTCGCGGTCCAGCAGGTACTCCATGTACATCAGCGTCGGCCACTTGGAGTTCGCCGCCAGGGATATCGGGGTGACCCCGGAGCCCTTGAGCTTCTTCACGTCCGTGAGCAGGTCGTCGTACGACGTCGGGGCCTCGATGCCAGCCTTCTTGAAGACCTTCTTGTTGTAGTAGAGGACCACCGGGGCGAGGCCGTTGGCGGGCACGCCGTAGACCTGGCCGTCGAAGGTGGCGCTCTTCAGGACGCTCGGCGTGAACCGCAGCAGGTCCACCTGGCCGTCGGTGAGGGTGTCGACCTTGCCCGCCTTGACGTAGTCGTCCAGCGCGCCGCCGCCCCAGCTGAAGAAGATGTCCGGGGCCTGGTCCGCGCCGAAGGCCACCCGCAGCTTCTGCTTGTAGTCGTCGTTCGCGAACAGCCGCAGCGTGATCTTCGCGTCCGGGTGGTCCTTGTTGTAGGCGTCCACCGAGTCCTTGAGGATCGTCTGGTCGTTGAGCGCCCACATCGTCAGACCCTTCGACGACGAACCCCCGGACGAACCGGCCGGCCCCGAGGTCCCGCACGCGGCGAGCAGGCTCATGGCCGCAGTCGCGGTGACGGCGGCCATGACCGCGCGTCGCGTTCTCGGGTGTGCGCGGTCTCCCGCACGACCGAGTACCCGGTATCCGTGCATGCTCTGTCTCTCTTCTCTCGGCACACGCCTTGTCCCTGCGCCAGGCAGATGAGCAGCTCGCACGAAAAGCTTTCGGCACTTTCATCGCGGACGGTCTGCCTGCTGGACCGGGACACTGACACGTCCGTCACACCCCGGACAAGGAGGGGAAAACGGTCGGTTACGAAACCTTTTCGCGGAGCGCGACGTGGACTTGGCCGGTGACCGGTGACCGGTGACCGGGGGGGCGAGGTCCGAGGGGCGGGGGCCGACGGTGGTGTCCGACGGGCAGGGCGGAGGGCGGCCCGGCGGCGTCCTCGATGTCTGCACCCGCTTATCGCGCGATGTACGCGACGCGCTGCACGACCTCTGGGCCTGAACGCATGTATCCCCTGCAGATATATACTCAGTGTATATCCGCGGTGTACGGTCACCTCATGAGTGTTCCTCTCACCCTGTTGGGGCTGTTGGAGCGTGAGCCGAGCCACGGCTACGACCTCAAGCGCGACTACGACACCTTCTTCAACCGAGGCAAGCCGCTGCCGTACGGGCAGGTCTATACGACCCTCGGCCGGCTGGCGCGGGACGGGAAGGTGGTGGCCGGCGAGGCCGAGCCCGGGGACGGCCCCGAGCGCAAGCGCTATGTGATCACCGAGGCGGGGGCGACGGAGTTCGAGACCTGGCTCACCGAACCGGTGGCCCCCGAACCCAATCTGCAGACCGTGCTGTTCACCAAGGTGGTCCTGGCCCTGATGCTCGGCCGGGACGCCCAGCAGTACCTCGACACCCAGCGGGCCGCCCATCTGCAGCGGATGCACGAACTGACCCAGCTGCGCCGTACCGGCACGCTCGTCGACGCCCTGCTCGCCGACCACGGTCTGTTCCATCTGGAGGCCGACCTGCACTGGATCGAGCAGACCGCGGCCCGGATGGACGCGCTCGCCGAGGAGGTGCGCGCATGACCGCCCTCATCGAGGCCCGCGATCTCACCCTGTCCTTCGGCGAGACCCCCGCCCTGCGCGGCGCCGACCTGGCTGTCGAGGCCGGCGAGGTGTTCGCCGTGATGGGCCCGAGCGGCTCGGGCAAGTCCACCCTGCTGCACTGCCTGGCCGGCATCCTCACCCCCGACTCGGGCGAGGTGCACTTCGACGGACGTCGTATCGACACCATGAACGAGGCGGACCGCAGCGCGCTGCGCCGCGACGTCTTCGGGTTCGTCTTCCAGTTCGGTCAGCTCGTCCCCGAGCTGACCGCCGAGGAGAACGTCGCCCTGCCGCTGCTGTTCTCCGGTAAGCGCCGGGCGGCCGCGCTCGCCGAGGCCCGGCCCTGGTTCGCCCGGCTGGGCCTGGACGGCCTGGAGGGGCGCCGCTCCGGGGAGTTGTCGGGCGGTCAGGCGCAGCGAGTGGCGCTGGCCCGCGGCCTGGTGGCCCGGCCCAAGGTGCTGTTCGCCGACGAGCCGACCGGGGCGCTGGACTCGCTGGCCGGCGAGCAGGTGATGGAGCTGATGGTGGACGCGGCCCACGAGGAGGGCACCGCCGTCGTCCTGGTGACCCACGAGCCCCGGGTCGCCGCGTACGCCGACCAGAAGGCCATGGTCCGGGACGGCAGGGCCAGCCTGCTCACGACCGGACGGATGGCCTCGTGATCGCCTTCGCCCTCCGCCTGGCGGTCAGCGGCGGCCGGGAGGCGGTCGCCCGACTGGTCATGATCGCCGCCGCGGTGGCCGTCGGGGTCGCGCTGCTGCTGTCGGCCTTCGCCAGCATGAACGCCGTCGAACGGTCGAGCCAGCGGCAGTTATGGCTCGACACCGGCGCCGCGAGCCGCACGGAGCAGGCGTCGGTGGCCCCCCTGTGGTGGCGGCCGCACGGCGACTACTACGACGGCTCGTCGCTCACCGAGGTCGACGTCGCCGCGACCGGCCCCGACTCGCCCGTCCCGCCCGGCCTCGCGCACCTGCCGGCCCCCGGCGAGTACTACGCCTCTCCCGCGCTGGCCCGCCTGATCCGCGACACCCCGGCCGACCAGCTGGGCGACCGCTTCCCCGGCCGGCTCGCCGGCACGATCGGTGACGCCGCCCTGCCCTCCTCGGACTCGCTGATCGCCGTCATCGGCCGTACCCCGGCCCAGGTCAAGAGCGAGCCCCAGGCGCGCGCAGTCACCACCATCGCCACCGCCCTGCCGCCCGCCTGTGACAACTCCTGCTACGCCGAGGTCATGCACGGGGACGCCAGGACGCTCATCCTCTCCGTGGTGGGCGGTGCGCTGATCTTCCCGGTACTGATCTTCATCGGCACCGCCACCCGGCTGTCCGCCGCCACCCGGGAGCAGCGCTACGCGGCCATGCGGCTGGCCGGTGCCACTCCCTGGCAGGTGGCGGTGATCGCGGCGGTCGAGTCCACGCTGGCGGCGGCCGCCGGGACGGTGGCCGGCTTCGGGCTCTACGCGGCACTGCGCCCCCTGGTGGCCACCGTCTCGTTCACCGGGCAACGGTTCTTCCTCTCGGACCTGACGCTCGGCGCGCCGCAAGCCCTCGCCGTCGGTCTCGGTGTGCCTGTGGCGGCGGCGATCGCGGCGCGGCTGGCACTGCGCCGGGTCACCGTCTCCCCGCTCGGTGTGACCCGCCGGGTGACCCCGCGCCCGCCGCGCGCCTGGCGGCTGATCCCGCTGCTGGCGGGCCTGGCCGAGCTGGCGTACTTCATCGGCCGCCGCCCGGTGACCGGGAACGGCCAGGCGGCCGCCTACCTCCCCGGCTTCCTGATCGTGATGCTGGGCCTGGTGATCGCCGGGCCGTGGCTGACCATGACCGCCGCCCGGACGGTGGCCCGGCGCACCCGCCGCCCGGCCGCCCTGATCGCGGTCCGCCGGCTCGCCGACGACCCGAAGGCCGGCTTCCGCGCGGTCAGCGGCCTCGTCCTCGCCCTGTTCGTGACCACCGCGACGGTCAGCATCATCGGCACCATCAACCACTACCGCGGCACGCTCGACGGTGACCGGCAGACCCGGACGGTGATCGAGGACGGTGCCTTCGGCGAGGCTCCGCTGGCCGGGGGCGTCCCGGCGCGACTGCTCGCCGAGGTGCGGGCGATCCCGGGCGTGCGAGGCGCGGCCGTCGTCCACACCAACCCCGACGGCATCGGCAAGGTGGCGCATCGGAGAGTCCACCCGGGCGATCCGCCCCTGGATGAGCCGGCACTGGTGACCTGCTCCGACCTGGCGCAGACTCCCATGGTGGGCCGCTGCCCGGCCGGCGCGAGCGTCACGGCCGTCGACTTCTACGCGTTCGTCAGCCTGCAGTCGCACCCGAACTTGCCGTGGCCCGCCGCCGCGATCAGCACCGCAGCCGTCGCCAAGCTGCCCGTGCAACTGGTCTACGTGGCCACCGACGGTTCGACGGCGTCGATGGAGCGCGTGCGGACGCTGCTCTCCACCACCTACCCGCACCACCAGGCCCGCGCGGTGGGCGACTACGACACCCACCTCCAGCACGAGCTGGCCAGTTGGCGGCAACTGGCGAATGTGGTGCTGCTGACCACGCTGCCGATCGCCGGTTGCAGCCTGGCGGTGAGCGTCGTCGCGGGGCTGTCCGACCGCAGGCGCCCGTTCGCGATCCTGCGGCTCACCGGCGCGCCGCTGGGGCTGCTGCAACGCGTGGTCGGCCTGGAGAGCGCGCTGCCCCTGCTGGCCGTCTCCGCGATCGCGATCGGCACCGGCTTCGCCGCGTCGGCGCTGTTCCTGACCTCGCAGATGCACTACGACCTGGTCTCGCCCGACCCGGCGTACTACGCGCTCGTCGCGGGTGGACTGGCCGCCGCGCTCGCGATCATCGCCTCCACCCTGCCCCTGCTCAGACGCATCACCGGCCCCGAAAGCGCCCGCAACGGCTGACGCGCCGACGGTACGACACCGGGTGTGGCCAGGTTCTGTTCAAGAAGCCCAAGAAGGCCGAGGAGGGTCCGTGACAAGCACACCGTTCATGAGCCAGGAGCCGATGACGCGCCGTCGCTCACTCGGGGCCGCGCTGGCAGCCGGGGTCGCCGTGCCGGCCGGCCTCGCCCGTCCCGCGTGGGCCGCTCCGGCCGCCGCCCCGGGTCCGGTGCGGCTCACCCTGCCGGTGCCCACCGGGCCGTACCCGGTGGGCACGGTGGCGCTGCATCTCGTCGACACTTCACGTCCCGATCCCGTGGCCGGCCCCGGGCATTACCGCGAGTTGATGGCCTCCGTCTGGTACCCCGCCCGGTGCGTCGAGCGGTATCCGCAGGCCCGCTGGACGTCCCCCGCCGTGACCCGAGCGCTCCTCGCGACAGCAGGGGGATTCCCGGCCGACGTCGCGGTGGCGCCGCTCACGGCCGGCCACGGGGGTGCCCCGGTGGGGCGGACCGGCGGACGGCTGCCCGTCGTCGTCTTCTCGCACGGTGCGCACGATCACCGGTCGGACACCACCATCGTGGTGCAAGAGCTTGCCAGCCACGGGTATGCGGTGGTGACGGTGGACCACACGTACGACGCGTTCAGCGAGTTCCCCGACGGCCGGCTCACGGTCCCGCTCGACCGCCCCGCCCTGAGACCACCGGACTACGCCACGGACATCCGGTTCGTGCTCGACCGCGTCGAGGACCTCGCGGCCGGGCGCAATCCCGATGTCGAGCAGCGGCCGTTGCCGGCCGGCCTGCCCGGCGCCCTCGACCTGGACCGCATCGGCATGTACGGCTGGTCGAAGGGCGCGACGGCGACGACGTTCGTGATGAGCGAGGACCGGCGGGTGAGGGCCGGGCTGAGCTTCGACGGGCCGATGCAGCCGCTGATCACCACCGACCTGGACCGGCCGTTCATGATGATGACCGCCGAGTTCACCCGGGCCGCGCAGCCGAGCGTCGCCGAGTTCTGGTCGCACCTGCGGGGCTGGCGGCTCAATGTCCAGGCGGAGGGCGCGGTGCACTCGTCGTACTGCGACGTCCAGTTCCTGGTCCCGCAGCTGGCGCAGGCCGTCGGGATGAGCGACGCGGACCTGCGGGGCTGGATCGGCACCCTCGATCCCGGTCGGGCGGTGCGGATCCAGCAGGCGTACCCGCTCGCCTTCTTCGACCTGCACCTGCGGCACCGCCCGGGGCGCCTGCTCGACGGCCCGAGCCCGGCCTTTCCGGAGGTGAAGTTCATCGCGTGAAGCGTCGACCGTGCCCGGCCGCCTCCGTCAGCGCACCGGCCCGGTCGATCCACGGACCACCAGCTGGGGTGCCAGGCTGAACTCCCGGGCCTCGCCGTTCGTGCCCGCGCCGCTGTCGAGCCGTTCCACGGCGGCCTGGACGGCGAGCTTCGCCATCTGCCGGGCGTCCTGGCGGACGGTGGTGAGGTCGATGTGCGCCAGCCGCGCGGAGCGGATGTCGTCGTAGCCGACGATCGAGACCCGGCCGGGGACGTCGACCCCGGCTTGGCGGAGCTCTATGAGGAGCCCGATGGCGCACTGGTCGTTGCCCGCCATGACGGCGGTCGGCAGGATGCCGGCGGCCAGCAGGGTGCGGGCCGCCTCGGAGCCGGACAGCTCGGTGTAGTCGCCGGGCACCACCCGGGCCCGGCCCCCGAGTCCATGGCGGCGCATCGCGTCCAGATAGCCGGCCCGCCGCTCGGCGGCACCGGGCCGTTCACCGCCGTCGACATGGACGATGTCGCTGTGCCCCAGGGAGACGAGGTGGTCCACGGCGATCCGGGCGCCCTCCTCGTCGGCGGTGTGCACCGCGTCGAACGCCGTCTCGTTCCGGGAGCGGCCGATCTCCACCACCGGGACCTGGGGGCCGAAGTCGGCCGTGCACGCCTCGCGCGCACCGATCAGGATCATCGCCTCGCAGCGTGAGGTGATCAGTGACTCGACCGCACGGCGCTCACCACGGCTCGGGACCACCGCGCTGAGCACCACGTCGTAGCCGGCCTCCTCGGTGGCCGCGTAGATGTTCTCGATGAGATCGGCGTGGAAGGGTTCCTGGGCGCTGAACATCACGCCGAACAGCCGGCTGTTGCGGCGCCGGAGCAGCTGGGCGGCCTGGTCGGGGCGGTAGTCGAGCTCGGCGGCGGCCTGCCGTACACGCTCGCGGGACTCCGCGCTCGGGCCGGGTGCGTCCCGGATGACCAGCGAGGCCGTGGCCCGTGACACGCCCGCGCGGCGCGCCACGTCCAGCAGGGTCGGCCGCTTCCCCGAGCCCGCCTCCGGACCGTCCCCCGTCGAGTCCTTCGAGCCCATGGACTCCTTCGGGCCCTTCGGACCCGAGGGGCGGGACGCCTTTGGGGTGGACATGTGACCTCCGGGGCCTCGACTGCGGCAGGGCTGCCGGCTGCACCGTCTCGGTAGCAGTATAGATCGATCCAAACCAAAGGTTGACGGCTGGCTGTGAACACCACATCATTCCAGCTAGATGCTACTTAGATCGATCTAATAAGACGATCCAAGAAGACGGTCCAGGAAGAGAAGGAAGAGAAAGGGGAGTGCTCATGCGGATCGCCCTCATCGGATGCGGGCGCATCGGACGGGTCCACGCCGAGTCCGTCGCGCTGCACCCGAAGGCCGAACTCGTCCGGGTCTGCGATGCCGTCGAGACCGCCGCACGTGAGGTCGCCGAGCGGTTCGGCGCCACACCCGGCTCCGATGTGGACGCGGTGCTCGCCGATCCGTCGGTGGACGCGGTGGTCATCGCCTCCTCGACCCCCACCCATGTCGACCTGCTGGCCCGCGCGGTCGAGGCGGGCAAGGCGGTGATGTGCGAGAAGCCGATCGATCTCGACATCGCCCAGGTCGACGTGTGCCTGGCCCGTATCGGAGACGCGGCCTCCCGGGTCATGGTCGGCTTCAACCGCCGCTTCGACCCCTCCTTCCGGGCGGTGCGCGAGCGGGTCGCGGCCGGTGAGGTCGGCCGGCTGGAGCAGCTGATCATCGTCAGCCGGGACCCGGCCCCGTCCCCGGTGGACTACCTGGCGACGTCCGGCGGTCTGTTCCGGGACATGACCATCCACGACTTCGACATGGCGCGCTTCTTCCTCGGCGAGGTTGTCGAGGTCTCGGCGATGGGCAGCAACCTGGTCGCCGACTACATCGCCGAACTCGGCGACATCGACGGCGCGGTGGTGACCCTGCGCGGCGCGGACGGCACCCTCGCCCATATCACCAACAGCCGCCGCTGCACCTTCGGTTACGACCAGCGGCTGGAGGCCTTCGGCTCGCTCGGCATGCTCTCCGTGGACAACCTGCGCCCCGACGGCGTGCGCTCCTATGGTGCGCAGGGCACCGAAGCCGCCTCGACGTACCTGGACTTCTTCCTCGACCGCTACACGCCCGCCTACCGCGCCGAACTCGACCACTTCATCGAGGCGATCAGCAACGGGGTGGCCCCCGAGCCCGGCTTCGACGACGGCCGCGCCGCTCTGGCGCTGGCCGACGCGGCCGAGGAGAGCCTGCGCGGCGGACACGTGGTGAAGATCGGAGGCCAGCGGTGACCGCGGTCCGCTGGGGGATGCTGTCGACCGCCGGGATCGGCCGGGCGGTGGCTGCGGCCCTGGCGTTCTCGCCGCACGCGGACCTGGTCGCCGTCGGCGGCCGGGACGCCGAACGGGCCCGCCGCTACGCCGACGACATCGGGGCGGCGGTGAGCTTCGGCTCGTACGACGAACTGCTCGCCTGCGACGACATCGACGCGGTGTACGTCCCGCTGCCCGTCTCGATGCACACCGAGTGGACGGTCAAGGCCCTCGAAGCCGGCAAGCACGTGCTGTGCGAGAAGCCGTTCGCCCTCGACGCCGCCGACGCCGCGCGCTGCTTCGACGCGGCCGAGGCCGCCGGACGGCTGTGCGCGGAGGGGCTGATGTACCGGCACCATCCGCAGACCCTGCTGGTCCGCAAGCTCGTCGCGGACGGTGCGATCGGCCGGCTGGCCCATGTCCGGGCCGCGTTGACGGTCGACGTCCCGCCGGGCGACATCCGGCGTACGACCGCTCTCGGCGGCGGCGCCTCGCTGGACCTCGGCTGCTACTGCGTCAGCGCGATCCGGCTGCTGGCCGGGCACCCGCTGCGCGTGCAAGCCGCACGCGTCCTGGACCGGGCCGAGGGGGCGGAGGGCGCGGACCTGCGGCTGGCCGCGACGCTGGAGCTGCCGGACGACGTACTGGCCCAGTTCGACGTCGCGCTGGACTTCCCCCGGCGCGACGAACTGGAGGTCATCGGCACCGAGGGCAGGATCACCGTCCCGGACCCGTGGCTGTGCCGGAGCGGGTACATCGAGCTGGAGCGTGCGGGCGAGACCCGCCGGCTGCCGGTCGACCCGGACGGGGCGTTCGGGCTGACCTTCGCCGGCGACCCGGACAACACCGATGCCTACCGGATCGAGTTCGAGGCCGCCTCGCACGCCATCGCCCACGGCACGACGCCGGTCTTCGGACGCGCCGACGCCATCGACCAGGCCGCCGTGGTGGACGCGGTCCGCCGGGCCGCGGCCCTCGGCCGGCCGGTCGAACCACCGCCCTCCGTCGCCGCCGCCCGCCCGAGCCTGCCGTAGGCCCGAGCCTGCCGTGGGCCCCCGAGTCTGCCGTGGGCCCGTCCGAGTCGGCGGCAGGCCCGCGCGAGCCTTCCGCGGCCCCGTCCGAGTCTGTCGTGGACCCGTCCGAGCCGGCCGGCGGCAGGCGTCCGAGCCGGCGGCAGGCCCGTCCCGGCGCCGCGGCCCCGTCCCAGCCGTCGGTGGGCTCCGCTGCCCATCGGCCCTCGAGGATCCCTGAGGAGGCCCTCCCATGACCACACCCCTGCGCGTCGGCATCGTCGGATGCGGGAACGTCGCGCTGAACTTCCACGTCCCCGCCTACCAGGCGGAGCCGGAACGCTTCACCGTCACCGCCCTCGCCGACCCCACCCCCGAACGGCTCGAACTCGGCCGTACGACCGCGGGCCTGAGCCCCGACCAGGTCCACGGCGACGCGCTCGCGCTCATCGCCCGCGAGGACGTCGACGTCGTGGACGTGTGCACCCCGCAGCACCTGCACCGGGACCTCGTGGTCGCCGCGGCGGCCGCGGGCAAGCACATCCTGTGCGAGAAGCCGCTGGCCGCCACCCCCGCCGACGCCGCCGCCATGGTCGAGGCCACGGACACGGCCGGCGTGGTGCTCGGCGTCGTACACAACTACCTGTTCTTCCCGGAGATCGTCGCCGCCCGGACGCTGATCGACGACGGGGCGATCGGCGAGGTCCGCACCGTGACCGTCGACATGCTCGGGGTCGTCGACTCACCGGGCGCCGCCGGCTACCGCCCCCAGTGGCGCCACGACCCCGCCGCGGCCGGCGGTGGTGTGCTGATGGACATGCTGCACGGCGTCTACCTCGCCGAACACCTCCTCGCCGAACCCGTCGAGCGGGTGTCGGCCTACGTCGACGCGGCCACGCCCGGTGACGCCGTCGAGGGCCTCGCCCTGTGCCGCCTCGAAAGCGCCCGCCGTGCCGCGCTGGTCAACATCGGCTGGGGATTCGGCCCCGGGGGCATCCGGATCAACGGCAGCAAGGGACGCATGGTCCTGCGCTACCGCGACGAGGGCACCATCCCCTGGGCCCCCTTCGAGGCCCTGACCCTGACCACCGAAGCCGGCACCGAGACCCTCGACCTCCCCACCGGCCAGGAACTCGCCTCCCTGATCGCGGGCGCGCTGCGGGCCACCATCGCCGACCTCGCCGACGCCGTCACCGACGGGCGGGCCCCCGCCGCCCCCGGCCGGGCCGCCCTGCGCACGCTGGAGGCGACCGTCGCCGCGTACACCTCCGCGGCCCTCGGCCGGAGCGTCGACCTCCCGCTGCCCACCGACGGCCCCGTGCACCGCCACGGCGTCATCGGGCTCGCCGAACTCGACGTCCCCGCCACCTCCGGCGTCCGCACCCGCGGCCTCTTCGGACTGACAGCCGACCCCACTTCCTTCTCCGACGGGAGCTGACCCATGGAACTGTGCCTCTACACCGACTCGGTGCCCGACCTCACCCTGGAAGAAGCCCTCGACCTCACCGTCAGCCTCGGCGGCACCGCCGTCGAGATAGCGGCCGGCGGCCAGTCCAGCGCCCCGCACATGGATGTCTTCACCCTCGCCGACGACGCCGCGGAGCGCGGGAGGTTCGCCGACGCGCTCTCCTCCCGGGGCCTGCGCATGGGCGCGATGAACTGCTCGGCCTGGCCCATGCACCCCCAAAAGGGCGCCCGGCACGTCGAGATCATGGAGGCGGCCGTACGGCTCGCAGAGCAGCTCGGCGTCAAGAAGATCGTGACGATGACCGGCAACCCGGGCGAGTCCCCGGACGCCCAGCTCACCAACTGGATCTTCTACCCGTGGCCGCCGGAGAACATTGAACTCCTGCACCGCCAGTGGGACGAGACCATCGCCTTCTGGCAGAAGTTCGCGCCCTTCGCCGCCGACCACGGCATCGAGCAGATCGCCCTCGAACTGCACCCGCTGCACATGGTCTACAACGTGCCCACGCTGCTGCGGCTGCGTGAGGCGGTCGGTCCGATCATCGGCGCCAACGTCGACCCCAGCCACATGTTCTGGCAGCGCATGGACCCGGCCGCGATCGTCCGCGCGCTGGGCCCCGCCGTCCACCACGTCCACCTCAAGGACGTCGAGTACCGCGCCGACCAGCTGGCCCTGGCAGGCGTCCTCGACAACCGCCCCTACAGCACGCCCGACGAGCGGGCCTGGACCTTCCGCACGGTCGGACACGGTCACGGCACCGAGTTCTGGGCGCCCTTCATCGACGCGCTGGCCGAGATCGGCTACGACGACGTGGTCAGCATCGAGAACGAGGACCCCGTCCAGGACGCCGTCGAAGGCGTCACCGACGCGGCCCGGTTCATCACCCCGCTGCTGCCCTGAGTCACAGGGTGACGGTGCCGCGGACCAGCACGGTCCGGGGCACCGTCGCGTGTTTCCGGGAGACCGCGGCCCGGTTGTCCCTCCCGGTCCGGGCACGGTCGTCCCTCTCGGTCCGGTGTCGGCTGGTCCGGTGTCGGCGTGGCTACGGCCGCGGGCGCCACGTGCCGTCGAGGGGGACGCCCGCGGCCGCCGCGACCCGGTCGCGCGACTCCGTCAGCCGGGTCCGCAGTGCCCGCAGGTCCACGTCCACCAGGACGCCGTCGCGCTTGACCACGCGGCCGGCGACGAGCACCGTGTCGACCAGACCGGGATGGCCGTGGGAGACGATCGTGCCGACCGGGTCGGTGACCGGGAACACGGTGATGTCGTCGGTGCGCAGCAGGATCACGTCGGCGTCCTTGCCGGGCGTGAGGCTGCCGGTGCGGGCGTCGAGTCCGCACGAGCGGGCGGGGTCGACGGTGGCGAACCCCGCGGGCCCGGCCAGCACGCCGGCGGATATGTCGGTGTGGCCGTTGAGGTACTTGGTCGCGCTGTGCCAGACCAGGTCGACGCCGAAGTCCGTCGGCCGCTGGTTCAGCGGTGTGGCGAAGGTGTTGTCGGCCACGGTCGGCACGCCGTGCGCCCGGGCCGGCTTCGCGACCGCCCGCAGATCGGTGACCTGCAGCAGCGGATTGCTCGGCGTCTCCAGCAGGATCAGCCGGGTCTGCGGGGTCAGCGCCTTCTCGAACGCCGTCGGGTCGGTCTGGTCCACCAGCGTGGTCGACACGCCCAGCCGGGGCAGCAGGTTCAGCAGCACCGACGCCGTGCCGCCGTACGTGGACCGCTGTCCGATGACGTGGTCGCCGGCGGACACCAGGGCCAGTACGGCGGTGGTGATCGCGGCCATCCCGGACGCGGTGACCATGGCCGCCTCGGTGCGCTCCAGCTCCGCGGCGACGGCCGCGACCTGGGCGTGGTTCGGGTTGCCGAAGCGCAGGTAGAAGTCCTGGCCCCGCGGCTCGACCGCGGCCTGCGCGAACGTCTCCGCGTCCGCCGCCGAGAACGCCGCCGTCTGGTAGATGGGCGGCGCCACGGAGCGGTCGGTACGGATACCGCGATCGGCGTGAACGGCGACTGTGCTGGTGCCCGACATGGCTGCCCTTCCCATGGACCGTCGGATGTGACGTCATCCAGCGTGACCGAAGGGAATGCCGAAACAGGCGCGGCACGGCAACTTTGGCAGCAAGTTGCGCCGGGCTGAGCCATATGATGGTGTTAGACGCGACGATCGAGCAATAATCTGCCTCCATGGATGAAGTGGACCGGTCGATTCTGGCCGTGCTGGAGAAGCACGGCCGGATCAGCAATGCCGAACTCGCCGCCCGGGTCGGCCTCTCGCCGTCACCCTGCCTGCGGCGCGTGCACCGGCTGGAGGAGACCGGGGTGATCCGCGGCTACCGGGCCCTGATCGATCCCGCCGCGGTCGGCCGCAGCCTGCGGGTGTTCGCCGGGGTCCGGCTGGTACGGCACACCCGCGCGGACGTCGCCGCGTTCGAGCGTGCCGTCACCCAGCTGTCCGAGGTTGTCCACACCCACCACGTCACCGGCAACTACGACTACCTCCTCCAGGTCGAGGTCGCCGATCTGCCCGCGTACGAGGACTTCCACGCCAACCGCCTGGCCGGCCTGCCCGGCGTCGCCACGGTGACCAGCTACGTCACCATGAAGACCCTCTCCGCCGACACCGCCTGACGTCCGGCACGGCCCGACTTCGCCCGATGTCCGCCGCCGGGCTCAGCCGACCGGTGGGCGGCGGTCGGCCCAGCCGTGCGCGAGCTCCAGGGTGCGGGAGACCTGGAGCAGCAGGTCCTCGCGCAATGGTGCCGCGACGAGCTGGACGCCGACGGGCAGGCCCGTGGCCTCGTCGTGGTGGACGGGGAGCGAGATCGCCGGTTGACCGGTCACGTTGAACACCGACGTGAAGACCCCCATCGGATAGCTGTTCAGCAGCGCCGCCAGTGGATTGGCGTCCGTGCCCGCCCGCCAGGCGCCGACGCGGGGCGGGAGGCATGCCATCGTCGGCGTGACCAGGAGGTCGAAACCGGTGAGGAAGCCCTCGACGATACGGCGCGACAGCCGCTGCGTCTGCAGCACGCTCTCCGCGTAGGTCCACGAGTCGGTGGCCTGCGCCGCCGCGCGCAGGGCGCGGTTGTGGGGCTCGACGCGGTCGGGATCCGCCAGCTCGACCCCGGCGGCGGCGATGTTCCAGATCGCCGTGAACGCCGTGACCAACTCGTCGGCCGGCGGGAGCGGGAGAGGCGTGTCGACGATGTGGTGACCGGCCGATTCGAGGGTCCGGAGCGTGGCGTCGACGGCCGCCCGGCACGCCGGGTCCACCGTGATCCCGTCGACCGGGGGATCGGTGAGCACGCCGACCCGCAGCCCCTTCGGTGCGTCCGCCCCCATCGCCGCCGCGAAGGATGCGCGCGGGGTCGGTGGTGACCACCAGGCGCCCGGGTCGTGCCGCACCAGCACGTCGAGAACGGCCGCGGTGTCCGCCACCGTACGGGTCACCACGCCGGCGGCGGCCAGCCCCTCCACCAGAACGATCCCGCCGGCGACCAGGCCACGGGTGGGCTTGAGGCCGACCAGACCGGTACAGGACGCGGGGATGCGGATCGATCCGCCGCCGTCCTCGGCGTGGGCGAGGGGCGCCATCCCGGCGGCGACGGCCACCCCCGCCCCGCTCGACGACCCGCCCGGCGTACGGTCCGGGGCCCACGGGTTGCGCGAGATGCCCAGGAACTCGTTCTCGGTGAAGGGCACGGCGCCGAACTCGGAGGTGGTGGTCTTGCCGAGCGGCACGAACCCCGCGTCCACGAACCGTCGTACGACCGGATCCGAGTCCGTCGCCGGTGCCTTGCCGGCACCCGCGGAACCGTACGTGGTGGGCCAACCGGCCACGTCCAGAAGGTCCTTGACCGGGAGTGGGACGCCGAGGAACGGCGGCAGGTCGTCGGGCGACACGGCCCGTACCACCGCGTCGGCCGCCGCCCTCGCGGCCTTGCGGACGTCGTCGTCGGCGCGGTGGCAGAAGGCGTTGAGGCCGGGGTCGAGTTCGTCCATCCGCCCGAGGAAGCAGTCCGCGACTTCGACCGGGCTGACCTCCTTCCGCCGGACGGCCGCGGCGAGTTCGACGGCCGGCGTGTACGGGTCCATCGGCGAGTGCATCACATGGGGCCTCTCTGATCGGGAGATCGGGAGAGCGGGGAGATCGGGGAAGTCCCAGTCTCGGCGGGTCAACGCCCGCCCGTATTGGACGAATGTCCCGTAGCCTGGCGCTGTGCGCTCCGCCCGGTCGCTCCATGACTTCGCCGCGGTGTGGGACATCGCCACCCCGGCGCGGCCCGGTCTGCTGCCAGGGGTGAGCATGGCCGGATTCCGGGCGCGTACACCGGACTTCGTGGAGCTGGGCGTGGTCCCGTACCCGGCCGTCACGGTCGCCGTCGACCTCGGCGATCGCTCGCTCGCCGTCGACGACCACGGCGGTCGGCGGTACGACGACAGCGTCGTCGTCGGCTTCGGTGCCACCGGCGTCCGCGGCTGCGGCCAGGCCGTCGAGTGCCTCCAACTCCGGCTGTCGCCGCCGGTCGCACACGCGGTGCTGGGTGCCGCCGCGGCCGAGTCGGGCGGGGCGGTGGTCTCCCTCGACGGCCTCTGGGGCCGCGACGCCGAGCGCATCCAGGAACGGCTGCGCTCGGCCGCGTCATGGGAGGAGCGGTTCGCACTCGCCGAGGCCGTGCTCGCCCGACGGTACGCCGCCGGCCGCGCCGTCGATCCCGAAGTCGCCTTCGTCTGGGGGCAGATGGTGACGTGTCTCGGCGGGGTCCGGGTCGAGCCGCTGGCGGACGAGGTCGGCTGGAGCCGCAAGCGGCTGTGGTCCCGGTTCCGGGCCCAGCTCGGCATCACCCCCAAACGCGCCGCGCAACTGGTCCGTTTCGACCACGCGGCCCACCGGCTCGCCGCGGGGCACAGCGCCGCACGGATCGCGGCCGAGACCGGTTACGCCGACCAGTCCCATCTCCACCGGGACGTCAGGGCCTTCGCCGGGGCGACACCCACGGCGGTGTCGGCCGCGCCGTGGCTCGCGGTCGACGATGTGGCGTGGGCCGCGCCCGCGTACCTGTCCGGGACGGTGGTACGGCCCCGGGCCCCGGTCACTCCCGTCCGCCGCGCCCTTCCTGCCCGTCCTGGGTGAGGGCGTCCCGGAGCTGGGCCCTGGCCGTGATGCCGAGCTTGGGGAAGACCTTGTGCAGGTGGTAGCCGACCGTACGGGGGGAGAGGTAGAGGCGGGCCGCGATGTCGCGGTTGGTCAGGCCCTGGGCGGCCAGCTCGGCGATCTGGCGTTCCTGAGGGGTGAGTTCACCGGCGGGGGCGGTGGCCGTCGCCGCCCCCGCCGCCCGCAGCTCCGCCGCCGTACGCTCGGTCCAGGGGCGGGCGTCGAGCCGCTGGAAGCACTCCAGTGCCGCGTTGAGGTGCGGGCGGGCCTCGGCGCTGCGGCGGCGTCGGCGCAGCCACTCGCCGAAGTCGAGGTGGGCGAGGGCCCTTTCGAACGGCCAGCAGTCGGTGGCGGGGTCGTCGAGGGCGGCACGGAAGTGCTGCTCGGCGTCGTCGGTGCCGGTCAGCAGCGCGGTGGCCCGGTGGAGTACGGCGGCCAGGCGCGGGGAGGGATCGGGCCTCAGTTCCGGTACCACGGAGTCGACCACGGTGCGCGCGTCGTCCGCCCGCCCGGCGCGGACCGCCGCGGCGGCCAGGTCGCCCAGGTAGTAGGGGGAGGCGTGGTAGTGGACGGGGGCGGGCCGGAAGTCCCGGGTGAAGGTCGCCCGCAGCTGTTCGTAGGCGTCGGCGTGGTCACCGGCGACGAACGCGGCCATGCCCAGGGCGTGCCGGTGCCGCACCTGAAGGCTCAGGGACCTGCGCAGGTCCACGCCCCGTACGGCCTCCGCCGCCTGCGTCCGTGCCGCCGAGTGGTCGCCCCTCAGCGCGCGCAGCGTGGCCCGCAGGACGCGGGCGCCCACGGTCACGTTGTCGGCTCCCGCCTCCGTCGCCATCCAGAACGCCTCGTCCGCCGCCTCCTCGGCCGCCGTCCACGAGCCGTTCTCGAACAGGGCGAGGGCGAGCGCCTGCGTCACGGTCGCGTTGGTGCCCGCGCTGCCGGCCCGCCGCAGGACGTCCATGGTCCGGCCGAGGATGCGTACGGCCCGCTCGGTCTCGTCCAGGATCCAGGTCGTACCGCCCAGCGCCGTGAGGTTCCCGAGGGACTCCTCCTCTGCCAGGGCGGCCAGTCCGTCTTCCAAGAGCGGGATGAGAAGCGTCCGTTCGCGATGGGGATCGACGACCGCCCGGGCCCAGGCACGGCCGGCCGGATCGCCGTCCCCGTCGATCAGACCGCTGATCCGGCGGAGTTCGGCGCGGTGGTAGGGCGCCCCGGAGTTGTAGACGGACGTCGCGGCGGTGCCCAGGGCACCGAGGGCCAGGTCCGGCGCCGATGTGGCGCTGGTCTCGGCCACTCCCAGCAGCAGGGTCAGCGCGTCCTCGTGGCGGAGCGTGACCCCGAGTGCCCAGCCGCCCAGCAGCGAGGCCTCGGCGCGCAGCCGGGGATCCCCGGTGATCTCGCCGACCCGGCCGCTCATCTCGCCGACCCACTGCGGGTGACCGGCGAACATGGCCGAATGCGCGGCGGCCAGCAGGCGCCGGGCGCGCGGCTCCGGTGCCGGGGTCAGCTCGGCGGCACGTTCCAGCGCGGTCGCGGCCGCCGCGTAACCGCCCCGGCCACGGGCGCGTTCGGCGCTCTCGGCGAGTGCGTCGGCGACCTCCGCGTCCTCGCCGGTCGCCGCGGCGGCCAGCTGCCAGGCCCGGCGATCCGGTTCGTCGGCCAGCGCGACGGCCAGGGCGAGATGCGCCTGGCGCCGCTCATGGAAAGAGGCCGCGTGGTAGACCGCCGAGCGGACCAGCGGGTGGCGCGGCAGCACCTGGCCGTTCTCCACCCGGACCAGCCCCGCGCGCTCGGCAGGGTCCAGCGCCCGCAGGACGTCCAGCGCCGGGGCGGCGCGCATGAGCTCGGTCAGCCGGGCCGCGCCGGCCGCGGCCACCAGGAGCAGGGCCTCCCGGGTGGGCGCGGGCAGGGCGGGCAGGTCGGCGGCGAACAGGTTCTCCAGGCGCGCGGTGAGCGGCAGGGCAGCACCTCCGGCACCCCCCGCGCCCCCGATTCCCCCTACGCCTCCGATTCCGCCCGCGCCCCCGGCGCTCCCGGTCCGGCCCCTGGCCAGGGCCCGCGGCAGCTCGATCAGGGCGAGCGGATTGCCGGCCGCCTGCTGGAGTATCTCGGCCCGGGCCTTGCCCCGGGGCGGATCCGGCTGGGCGTCCAGGAGCTGCCCGGCCGCGGTACGGCTCAGCGGGCCCACGGTCACCTGCGGAAAGTCCCGGTCGAAGCGGGCCGGCACGCTCTCCTCACGGGCGGCCAGCAGCAGCACCACCGGCTTGCTCTCCAGCCGCCGGGCGAGGAAGGCCAGCACGTCCACCGAGCCGAGGTCCAGCCACTGGACGTCGTCCACCAGCAGAAGCAGGGGCCCGTGAGCGGCGGCCTCGGTGATCAGCCCGAGCACGCTGACACACAGGGACAGCTGATCGAGTCCCAGTTCGTACCGCGCCGCCCCGGCCCCGAAGGCGCGCTCCAGGGCCTCCCGCTGCCCGGTGGGCAGAGTGTCTCCGGGCAGCAGCGGGTGCAGCAGCTGATGCACGCCCGACAGACCGAGGCCCGTCTCGCCCTCGCTGCCGCGCACCCGCAGGATCCTCAGGCCCCGGGACCGGCCCCGTTCGGCCGCCCGGTCGACGAGGGTGCTCTTGCCCGCTCCGGGCTCCCCGGTCAGCACCAGCACCTGCGGCCCGCTGCCGTCCACCGCTGCGAGGAGCCGGTCGAGGCGGGCCAGCTCGGCGTCCCGGCCCAGGATGCCCGGATCGGAGGGTTGGTGGGTGCCGGTGCCGGCGTGCATGCAGCGTTCCTTCGTCGTCGAGCCGTTGACCTGGCCATAGTGCCAGCGGCGGCCCGCGGGTCCGGAAACGGGTGACTGGTCATGTGACAGAAGCGGCCCGCCCCGGTCTCCGCGATGATGATCCTGGTCAGGGAGAACGCGAACCGCCGTGGGAGTACGTGAATGACGGTCCAGCCGCAGCAGTTCACGACGGGCGAGGACCCCACCGTCCGCGGCCGGGACGGCGAGACCGAGCGGATCCCGCGGTACGCGAGTCCGGCGGGCGAGCGGACCAGGGTGCTGACCACGCGCTCGGTGCCGCCGAGCGAGAGCCTGGACTACTGGCACGACGCCGTGCTCGACACCCTGGTGGGGATGGACATCGCCACCGAAGGGCGCACCTACGACGCGACCCTGCGCACCGACCGCCTCGGGGACCTGCAGATCATCACGGTGGAGGCCGACCCGGGCCGGGTCCACCGGGCACCGCGCTTCATCGCCCGCGGCGACGGCAGGCAGGTCTTCGTGGCCGTCCAGAGCACCGGCCGGGCCCAGATCGAACAGGACGGCCGCACCGCCGAACTGCGGACCGGCGACATCGGGTTCTTCGAGACCGTACGGCCGTTCCGCACCACCTTCCCGGAACACTTCCGGCTGAAGATCTTCGCGATCCCGCGCCGGCGACTGGAACTTCCGGAGGCCGGCCTGCGCCGGCTCACCGGGCGGGCCGTGCGCCCGGGCGGCGGCCTCCCCGCCCTGCTCGCACGGTTGCTGGAGCGGCTGGCGGACACCTCCGACTCGTATGCCTCACCGACCGCCGAGCGGCTGGCCGAGAGCGTCATCGACATGGTCGCGGCCACGGCGGCGGACCAGCTCGGGGAGGACCCCGCCGAACTGCCGGGTGCCGACGGTGTCCTGCTGCGGCGCATCCGGACGTACATCCGCTGGCACCTGTCGGACCCCGGCCTGACCCCGTCCGTGGTCGCCGCGGCCCACGGCATCTCGGTCCGCTGTCTGCACCGGCTGTTCGCGGCCGAGAGCAGCACCGTGTGCCGGTGGATCCGCGACCAGCGCCTGCGGGAATGCCGCCGGGAACTCGCCGCGCAGCCGCCGGGTTCCGTCAGCCTGGGCCAGGTCGCCCGGCGCTGGGGGTTCGCCGGCCCCGCCGCGTTCGGCAAGGCCTTCCGCAGCTCCTACGGGCAGTCGCCGACGGACTGGCTGGACCGGGTACGGACGGGAGAGGCACCGTGCTGACGGCCGTGACCTGCTCCACCCGGGACCTGGCCCCCGGCGACCGCGTCGTCTCCTGGCAGCGCGCCCTCTCGCGGACCTTCGTGGACGTCGAGGTCACCGTGGAGCCCGTCCGCCCGTGGACCGGCGAACTGACCGCCGAACGCCTCGGCGCCCTCCAGATCGCCACCGAGGAGTTCGGCCCCGGAACGATCCTGCGCGGCGCCCGCTCGGTGACCGCCGACCCCCGCACCCACATCCTGGTGCGCCGGCAACTGGAGGGCACCGCCCTGCTGCTCCAGGACGGCCGCACCGCCGAACTCCACCCCGGCAGCCTGGCCTTCCACGACGCCCGTCGCCCGTACCGGATCCTGCTTCCCGAGCGGCAGCGGGCCCGGATCCTCATGGTGCCGCGGGCCCTGCTCCGGCTGGAGGAACGGCAGCTGCACGCCCTCACCGCCACCGTGGTCGACGACGCGGGCGCGGGCGCGGCGGGCCTGCTGCTGCCGCTGCTCGACGGACTCGTCGACGAGGTCGTCCGGGCCACCGCGTACGGACGTGAACAACTCGCCCGTACGGTCGTGGAGATCCTGGCCACCGTGGCCCTGGAACAGTCCGCGCGGCCGCCCGAGCCGGCCCTGTGGGAGCGGATCACGGCGTCCCTCCAGGCCCAGGCCCGGCTGGGCGACCCCGGACTCACCCCGCAGGACATCGCCGACCGGCACGCCATCTCGCTGCGCTACCTGCACCGCCTCTTCCAGCGCCACGGCACCACCGTGGGCGCCTGGGTGCGTACGCGCCGGCTGGCGGCGGCCCACGAGGAACTCGCCCGGCCCGGCGCCGCCCACCGGCCGATCGCCGCGGTGGCCGCCCGCTGGGGCTTCACCAGCCCCGCCCACTTCAGCCGGGCCTTCCGCGAGACGTACGGCATGTCACCCACGCAGTGGCGTACGGCGGCGGCCGAGCTGGGACCGACGGCCCGCTCCGGGGACGCGCCGGGACCGATCGCCCCCGCCCCGGGTCTTCATGCACCGCTTTCGTGATCGCACTGCCCGAACGCGATCCCGCCTCCTACGCTTTCCGGTTGACGGCCGGATCGAACTGACGGCCCGAGTGACGATGGAGCACGCATGACCGACGAGGCGATGGGTGACGAGGTCTACCAGCCGGACGGTTCGGAGGTGCAGGACGACGCGGGGCTGCTGGACGCCTCGGACACCCTGGACTACCGGGCCGGCGAGGAGGCCCTGGACGAGGGCTACTCGCCGCCGGAGCGGCCCTGGGCCGTGGAGCACACGGGCGTCACGGCCGCGGAGGGGCGGCGCGGGGAGACCCTCGACGAGCGCCTCGCCGAGGAGGTGCCGGACATCGGCGTCCCGGAGGGCGACGACCTCGGCGACTCCTGGGACACGGACGGCGAGCTCATCGACGACGAGGTCGGCGACGACCGTGCCGGACGGCTCCTCGCGCCGGACGAGGGAGCGCACGAGGTCACCGATTCCGACCTCTTCGCCTCCGACCGGGGCCTGGACGGCGCCGGGGCGTCGGCGGAGGAGGCCGCGATGCATGTGATCCCGGAGTCCGAGAACTTCTGACGGGAGGGCGGGCCCGCGGGCTGGGCTGGGCCGGGCCGGGCCGCGCCGGGCCCAGCGCTGGGCCCGGCGCGGGGACGGATGGACGCCGTCCCCGCGATCCGTCGGCCGGCCTCCCGCGTCAGCTGATGTGCCGCAGCAGCGCCGCGACCGTCGCCGGGGGCTCGCCCGGCGGTCGTACCACCATCACCCGCCAGCTCGGCGCGTGCCGGGTGAACCGGTAGGTCGTCAGGTCCGGGAAGCGGCCGGCGATGGTCGGCGGCATGATGCAGACGCCGAGGTCGCCCCGGACCAGTTCGGACGCGGCCACGATGTCGTTGACCTCGAAGGTCGTGACGCGTTCGACGCCGGCCGCGCGGAACGCGCGGTCGGCCGCGTCGCGGATGGCCCAGCCGGGGGTGAACTCCACCTGCGGCAGCTCGGCGACGTCCGCCAGCTCGACCGTGCCCTCGGTGCCGCTCGTGCCGAGGGCACGGCGGGGCGAGGCCACCAGGACCATCTCCTCGCGCGACAGCAGCCTGGTCACCAGCCCGCGTTGCTGCCCGCGGTCCAGCGCCACCACCGCCAGGTCCACCGTGCCCTCGCGCAGCGCCTGCCGGATGTCGGAGACCGCAGCCTGCCGCAACCGGACCACCACGCCCGGATGTTCCGCCCGCAGCGCGCCCAGTGCATGGTGCAGGTTCGCCCAGACGCCCTGCATCGTGCCGACCGTCACCCGGCCGCGCAGTTCTCCCTTGGCCGCGTCGACCGCCTCACGGGCCAGCTCGGCGGCGCGCAACGCCTGCCGTGCCGCCGGGACGAACGCCTCACCGGCCGGGGTGAGCGCGACCCGGTGCGTGGTCCGGGTGAACAGCGGGGTGCCCAGCTCGCGTTCCAGGGCGCGGACCGTGCCGGAGACGGCGGACTGGACCACGTGCAGCCGCCGCGCCGCCGCCGTGAACCCGCCCGCGTCCGCCACGGCGACCACGACCTCCATCTGCCGCAGGTCCATCATCCGCTCCCGGTGGCGCAGCGCCCGCCTCGGCACGGCGGCGATCTCCGCCGCATCCTAGGCAGGCGCCCGCTCCGGCCGGGCGCGGACCGCGGGCGAGTCGGCGTGGCCCCGGCCCGGGCGGCGGCCCTACGCCGCCCGCACCGCGCCCCGCCGCCGCTCGGTCAGCCAGTACAGCAGCGCCAGCACCGGCAGGGCGGTCCCGAAGAGGCTGACCGCGCTCCAGCCGTCGGCTCGGTAGGCCATCGAGCCGAGCTGCGAGCCGAGGGCGCCGCCGATGAAGAAGATCGCGATGAAGGCGCTGTTGAGACGGGCCCGGGCGAGGGGATCGAGCTGGTAGACGGTGTGCTGGCCGAGGATGAGCGTGGTCTGCACGGCCATGTCCAGGGCGACGGCCGCGAGCGCGATCAGTACGACACTGTGCTGCCCGAGGCCCGCTGTGGCGAAGGCCAGCGCGGCCACGGCGAACGCGGCACCGGTCATCGGCCGGGTCAGCCCGCGGTCGGCCCAGTGCCCGGCGAGCGGGGCGACGGCCGCACCGGCCGCCCCGACGAGGGCGAAGACGCCGACGCCGACGGCGGAGTAGTGGAAGCGCGGCCCGGTCAGGACGTACGAGACGGTGGTCCAGAAGGCGCTGAAGGCGCCGAACATCGCCGCCTGGTAGAGGCCGCGGCGCAGCAGCGCGGGGTGCGTGCGCACCAGGGCCGCGGTGGAGCGCAGCACGTGGTGGTACGGCACGGACGTGGTCGGCGCCTGCCGGGGCAGGGCCAGCCGCAGGGCCACGCCCAGCAGGGCCATCAGGAGGGCCGAGCCGAGGTAGACGACCCGCCAGCCCGCGACGCCGGAGACCAGGCTGCTCAGCGTGCGGGACAGCAAGATGCCGGTGAGCAGGCCGCTCATCACCCGGCCCACGATCCGGCCCCGGGCGTGGTCGGGCGCCAGGCTCGCGGCGAACGGGACGAGTATCTGCGCGACCACCGACGTGGCACCGCTGATCAGGGACGCGGCCAGCAGCATCGGGAACCCGGTCGCGAGGCCTGCCGCCACCAGGGCGAGCGTGGTGACCGTCAGCAGGGCGGTGATCAGGCTCCGCTTCTCCAGCCGGTCGCCGAGCGGGACCAGGAAGACCATGCCGATCACATAGCCGACCTGGGTCAGCGTGATCAGCGCGCCCGCGGTGGCGGTGCCGATGTGGAAGACGCCGCGCAGCTCGGACAGCAGCGGCTGTGCGTAGTACAGGTTGGCGACGGTCATACCGGAGGCGACGGCGAACAGCGCGATCAGCCAGCCCGGCACCCCGTGGGCGGGCTCGACGGCTGTCTTCCCGCGCGGGGAGTTGACTTCGGACGGCGTCTGGGACACGGGGACCTTCCTCACAGGAGGCGTAACTCTCACCGTGCACAGCGCGCCGCCGGCCGCGATGCTTCCCTCTCCGCGGCGATGGTCGGGGATATCAGTCATCTGATGAGGAGATCACCGGTGCCCGCGGTCGCGCGTGCGCTCCCGGGACGCCGGGAGTGCGCTCTGAGGCAACTGCCCGGTCCACCTGGCCCCTACCGTGAGCCGCGGCGCCGCCGGAAGGGCCGGCGTGCCTCATGTGATCCCAGGAGTGCTGCATGTCCGAAGCCTTCACGCCCGTCACACCGGTACTGGAGCCCGCCGCCCAGGCCTTCGTGGAGGCCACCGCCAACCCGCCCTACCTCTTCGACCTCGCCCCGGCGGAGGGCCGCAAGGCCGTCGACGAGGTGCAGTCCGGCGAGATCGCCAAGCCGGCGGTCGACGAGGAGTGGATCACGGTCTCCGGCGGCCCCACCGGCACTGTCCGGGCCCGCATCGTCAAGCCCGCCGGCGCCACCGGCACCCTCCCGGTGATCATCTACATCCACGGTGCCGGCTGGGTCTTCGGCAACGCCCACACCCACGACCGCCTGGTCCGCGAACTCGCCGTCGGCGCGAACGCCGCCGTCGTCTTCCCCGAGTACGACCTCTCTCCCGAGGTCCGCTACCCGGTCGCCATCGAGCAGAACTGGACCGTCGCGAAGTGGGTCGTGGAGCAGGGCGCGACCAAGGACCTGGACGGCACCCGGATCGCGGTGGCCGGTGACTCGGTCGGCGGCAACATGACGATCGCGCTGACCCTGATGGCCAAGGAGCGCGGCGGCGTCCCGCTGCTCCAGCAGGTGCTGTTCTACCCGGTCACCGACGCGAGCTTCGACACCGCCTCCTACCACCAGTTCGCCGAGGGCTACTTCCTGCGCCGCGACGGCATGTTCTGGTTCTGGGACCAGTACACGACCGACGAGGCCGAGCGCGCCCAGATCACCGCGTCCCCGCTGCGCGCCACCACCGAGCAGCTCAAGGACCTGCCCCCGGCCCTGGTCGTCGTCGCCGAGGCCGACGTGCTGCGCGACGAGGGCGAGGCCTACGCCAACAAGCTGCGCGAGGCCGGCGTGCCCGTCACCGCCGTCCGCTTCCAGGGCATCATCCACGACTTCGTGATGCTCAACGCCCTGCGCGGGACCCACGCCGCCGAGGCCGCCATCTCCCTGGCCGTACGCACCCTGCACACGGCCCTGCACACCGCCTGATCCGGGTACCGGTATGACCACGAGCGAGCCGCCCGCGCACGACGGCCACCCGCACCTCGGCCACCTCAGGGAACAGCTGACCGAGCACCACCGCCGGACCAGGGCGGAACGCGAGGAGGCCGAGCTGGCGGAGGCCATCGGGGCGGCGGCCTTCGACCTGGGGGCGGACATCGGGCACCCCGCTCCCGACCACGGGGAGGCCGCCTACGACGTGGACGCGGACATCGGCGTCGACCCGCGCTAGGCCGGCCCCCCGTCAGTCCTCGGACAGCCGACAAGGAACTCCCATGACCACCCCCACGCCCACACCCACCGTCGTCCTGGTGCACGGTGCCTTCGCCGACGCGTCCAGCTTCGCCCGGGTCGTCCCGGAACTGCTGGCCGACGGCCTGAAGGTGCTCGCCCCGGCCGTGCCCAACCGCAGCCTGACCGGCGACGCCGACTACATCGCCTCGGTCCTCCGGACGATTCCCGGTCCCGTCGTCCTGGTGGGGCACTCCTACGGCGGCGCCGTCATCACCGTCGCGGGCGTCGAGGAGAACGTGAAGGCACTTGTCTTCCTGGCCGGTTACGCCCTGGAAGAGGGCGAGAGCCTCGGCGAACTGCAGGGCCGTTTCCCCGACTCCGAGCTCGCCTCGGCGCTGGTGTACACCCCGTTCCCGGTCACGGGTTCGGACGAGCCCGGCACCGATGTGACCGTCGAGACCGACAGGTTCCCCGCGATCTTCGCCGCCGACGTGGACCCGGACCTGGCCGCGGTGCTCGCCGTCTCCCAACGCCCGCTGGCCGGCGCGGCCTTCGCCGAGGCGGCCCCGGTCGCCGCCTGGAAGACCAAGCCGTCCTGGGGCCTGGTGTCGTCCGCCGACCGCACCATCAACCCCGACGTCGAGCGCTACGGCTACGAGCGCGCCGGTATGACCACGGTCGAGGTCGACTCGTCCCACCTGGTCATGCTCGCGCACCCGAAGAAGGTCGCCGACCTGATCCGGGAGGCCGTCCGGAGCCTCGCTACGGAGTAAACGGCACACCCCGCAAGGGTGATGCCGAGAGGGCCGCGCACCGGTGTCGACCGGGCGCGGCCCGTCCGCGTGTAGGTACGTTGCCATGCGGACAGCGGCACGAGTACGAGCACGGATGCGATCCCCCTGGACCTGGGCGGCCCTCACCGTGGTGGCCGGAGTGTGCGGGACGCTGCCGTTCGTCGTCGGCGGCGGTGACGATCCCCGCCCCCTCTCGGCGGCCGAGGCGCGGCGGATGGCCCGCACCCGGTTCGAGGCCTACCGGGACAGCCCGGAACAGGTGATGGTGCAGGCGCCGCTGCCCGGCGGTACGGCCGTGATCCGCGCGGTGGTCGACGAGCACCGGCACCGGGCGGTGGGCTGGTTCGACACGGGGGACGCGGCGGAGCGGGGGCTGCTGGTGTGGGACGGCACCGGGCTGGCGATCGCCCGCCCCAGGATCGACGGCAGCGCGGGCCCCCTGGCCAGACCGGCGTCGCTGGCGGAGGCGGTACGGGACGCGGCGCGGGTGAAGCCGGGGGCCTGGATCCACCGCCAGTACGGGCCCGCTTCGCTGGACACCGCCCTCCGGCTGACGCTGAGCCTGGCCGCCGCCCGCCCGGACAGCACCCGGCTGCTCACCAGGTCGGGGCCACGCCATCTGGGTGAGGACCGCATCGACGGCCGGACGTACGACGTCTTCTCCGCGCAGCCGCCGACGCCCATGCCCGATGAATCGCCCCTGACGTACTGGATCGACAGAGCAGGCCACCTGCGCCGAGTCAGATCCGACCTGGACGACGACCGCACGATCGTGGTGGACGTGACGGGGGAGCGGGTGCGGCCGGGGGTTCCGGATGGTCCATGGGCGGGACTGAAGAGAAGCGGCTGAGGAGCGCCCCGTCAGGGGCGCGGCCCAATCGATTTGCGGCTCCGCCGCGTGGGCGCGACCAGCCCCCACCGGCCCGCAGTCGACTGTGAACCAGCCCTCCCCACCTGTGAGTTGAGCACGCCACCTGTGGATCTCCGTACCACTCCCTGGACAGGTCGCCGCCGGATGCAAGGATGATGCGCCATGACGGCAGGTTGGTGCGCGCGCACAATACGGTCCGCGGTGTTCGCGGCCGTCTGTGTGCTGCTCGCCGCCTTGGGCCACGTCATGATGTCCGGCAGCACGGTGCCCGGCTGGGCCCTGGCCGCAGGCATGGCGGTCACCGCCGCTCTCGGCTGGGCCCTGTCGGCACGCGAACGCGGGCTGCCGCTCGTCGTGTCCGCCGCGGTCGGCGCCCAGACGGCGCTGCACTCCGGCTTCTCCGCGGCCCAGGTGTGGACCACCAGGACCACACCCATGGGCGCCATGCACATGGACGCGGCCGGCGGCATGGCTTCCATGCATATGGGCCCCGCCCATATGGACCCGGTCGAATACCTCGGCTTCGGCACCGGCGGCACCGCCTCCACCGGCATGCTCGCCGCCCACCTCCTCGCCGCGCTGCTGTGCGGCCTCTGGCTCGGCCACGGCGAACGCGCGGCGTTCCGCATCCTGCGGGCCCTCGCCGGCCGTCTCGTCGCCCCGCTACGGCTGCTGCTCGCCCTGCCCGTCACCCCCGAGCGGCCGCGCCCCCGGCTGCGCCGCCGCCGTTCGGACCGGGCACCGCGGCTCCTTCTCCTCGTCCACGCGATCACTTCTCGGGGTCCGCCCGTGCGGACGGCTGTCGCCTGACGACAGCTGGTGTTCCGGGACCGCCCCTGTGCGGCCCGGACGAACACGGCGGCCGTACGCCCGCTCGACGAGCACCACGAGCACCACGAGCGCCACCGGGCCGTCTCCCCTTTCCTCTTCCTCACCGAGGACACCGAGTGATCACTTCTGTCCTGCCCGCACGCCCTGACGCGACCGAGAAACGCGACGAGTCGATCACGGCCTGGGCCCTTGCCGCCCGGTCCGGCGACACGGTTGCCGTGGACGCGTTCGTACGGGCCCTGCACCGCGACGTCCTGCGGTACGTCGCCCATCTCTGCGCCGACCCGCAGGCGGTCGACGATCTCGCACAGGACACGTTCCTGCGCGCGCTCGGCAGCCTGCACCGCTTCGAGGGCCGCAGTTCGGCCCGCTCCTGGCTGCTGTCGATCGCCCGCCGGGCCGTCGTGGACAGTCATCGGTACGCCGCCGCCCGGCCGCGCCCGGCGGACGTCCCCGACTGGCAACTCGCCGTCGAACGGGCCCAGCCGCACGGGCTGCCCGGCTTCGACGAGGGGGTTGTGCTGCTGGATCTCCTTGCGGCGCTGCCCGACGAGCGGCGCGAGGCGTTCGTCCTCACCCAACTCGTCGGGCTGCCCTACGCCGAGGCCGCCGAGGTCAGCGACTGTCCCGTCGGCACGGTCCGCTCCCGGGTGGCCCGGGCCCGCGAGGCGCTCCAGGATCAGTTGGCCTGAGGGCCGTCCGGGGACTCCTCGAAGGCCTTGAGGATGTGTTCGGCGGCCAGCGTCGCCGTCAACGAGCCGTCCCTGACCTGTCGTTCCAGGTCGGGGGCGGCCGCGCGCACCGCGGGGTGGGCGTACAGCCGTCCGAGCAGCTCGTCCCGCACCATGGCCCAGGTCCAACCCACCTGCTGCTCACGGCGCTTGTCCGAGAGCCGCCCGGTGGAGTCGAGCAACGTCCGGTGCTGTTCCAGGCGTTCCCAGACCAGCTCCAGGCCGGTCGACTCCCGCGCGCTGCAGCTCAGCACCGGCGGAGTCCAGGCCGCGTCCTTGCCGTGCATCAACCGCAGCGCACTCGCCAACTCCCGTGCCGCGGACCGCGCGTCGCGCTCGTGCGGGCCGTCCGCCTTGTTGACGGCGATCACGTCGGCGAGTTCCAGGACACCCTTCTTGATGCCCTGGAGCTGATCGCCGGTACGGGCCAGGCTGAGCAGCAGGAAGGAGTCGACCATGTCGGCGACCGCCGTCTCCGACTGACCGACACCGACGGTCTCGACCAGGATCACGTCGTACCCGGCGGCCTCCATGACCACCATCGACTCGCGCGTCGCCTTCGCTACGCCGCCGAGGGTGCCCGCGCTGGGGGAGGGCCGGACGAAGGCGTTCGGGTCGACGGCCAGCCGCTCCATCCGCGTCTTGTCGCCCAGGATCGAGCCGCCGGTCCGGGTGGACGAGGGGTCCACGGCCAGCACCGCCACCCGGTACCCCAGCCCGGTCAGCATCGTGCCGAACGCGTCGATGAACGTCGACTTGCCCACGCCCGGCACCCCGCTGACGCCGATCCGCCGCGCCTTGCCGCTGTGCGGGAGCAGCTCGGTGAGCAACTCCTGTGCCAGCGCCCGGTGTTGTGGACGGGTGGACTCGACGAGGGTGATGGCGCGGGCGATGACCGCGCGCTTCCCGTCGAGCACACCCTTCACATAGGCGTCGACATCGATCACAGGTCGTGCCCGAGTTCCGCCGACAGCCGCTGGACCAGGTCGTAGGCCGCGTCCGGGATCACCGTCCCGGGCGGGAACACGGCCGTTGCGCCCATCTCCAGGAGGGTCGGCACGTCCTGCGGCGGGATGACTCCGCCGACCACGATCATGATGTCCTCCCGGCCCTCCTCGGCGAGCTGCTCGCGCAGCGCCGGTACGAGGGTGAGGTGGCCGGCCGCCAGCGAGGACACGCCGACCACGTGGACGTCCGCCTCCACCGCCTGGCGGGCGACCTCCTCCGGGGTCTGGAACAGCGGGCCGACGTCGACGTCGAAGCCGAGGTCGGCGAAGGCGGTCGCGATCACTTTCTGGCCGCGGTCGTGGCCGTCCTGGCCCATCTTGGCGACCAGGATGCGCGGGCGGCGCCCCTCGGCCTCGTCGAACGCGTCGACCAGGGCGCGGGTGCGGTCCACGTTCGGGGACTCGCCTGCTTCGTTGCGGTACACACCGGAGATCGTACGGATCTGGCTCGCGTGCCGGCCGTACACCTTCTCCAGGGCGTCCGAGATCTCGCCGACGGTCGCCTTGGCGCGGGCCGCGTGCACGGCCAGCTCCAGCAGGTTGCCGTCGCCGTCCGCCGCCCGGGTCAGCGCGTCCAGCGCGTCCCGGCACACCGTCTCGTCCCGCTCCGCGCGCAGCCGCCGCAGCTTCTCGATCTGCTGGGCGCGTACGGAGGAGTTGTCGACCTTGAGGACCTCGATCGCCTCGTCGTTCTCGACGCGGTACTTGTTGACGCCGATCACCGGCTGGCGTCCGGAGTCGATCCGGGCCTGGGTGCGGGCCGCCGCCTCCTCGATGCGCAGCTTGGGAATGCCGGCGTCGATCGCCTTGGCCATGCCACCGGCCGCCTCGACCTCCTGGATGTGCGCCCAGGCCTTGCGGGCGAGGTCGTACGTCAGCCTCTCCACGTACGCGCTGCCGCCCCACGGGTCGATGACCCGGGTCGTCCCCGACTCCTGCTGGATGAGCAGCTGGGTGTTGCGGGCGATCCGCGCCGAGAAGTCGGTGGGCAGGGCCAGCGCCTCGTCCAGGGCGTTGGTGTGCAGCGACTGGGTGTGGCCCTGGGTGGCGGCCATCGCCTCCACGGCCGTACGCGTGACGTTGTTGAAGACGTCCTGCGCGGTCAGCGACCAGCCCGAGGTCTGCGAATGGGTGCGCAGGGAGAGGGACTTGGAGTTCTTCGGCTCGAACTGCGAGACCAGCTTGGCCCACAGCAGACGGGCCGCCCGCAACTTCGCGATCTCCATGAAGAAGTTCATGCCGATCGCCCAGAAGAAGGAGAGCCGGGGCGCGAACGCGTCCACGTCCAGGCCGGCTTCGCGTCCCGCCCGGATGTACTCGACGCCGTCCGCGAGCGTGTACGCCAGCTCCAGGTCGGCCGTCGCGCCCGCCTCCTGGATGTGGTACCCGGAGATGGAGATCGAGTTGTAGCGGGGCATCCGCTGCGAGGTGTACGCGAAGATGTCGGAGATGATCCGCATCGACGGCTTCGGCGGATAGATGTAGGTGTTGCGGACCATGAACTCCTTGAGGATGTCGTTCTGGATGGTCCCGGCCAGCTTCTCGGGCGCGACGCCCTGTTCCTCCGCCGCCACGATGTACAGCGCCAGCACGGGCAGCACCGCGCCGTTCATCGTCATCGACACGGTCATCCGGTCCAGCGGGATGCCGTCGAAGAGCTGGCGCATGTCGAGAATCGAGTCGATGGCCACGCCCGCCATGCCGACGTCACCGGTCACCCGCGGGTGGTCGCTGTCGTAACCCCGGTGCGTGGGCAGGTCGAAGGCGACCGACAGGCCCTTCTGGCCGGCCGCCAGGTTGCGCCGGTAGAACGCGTTGGACTCCTCGGCGGTGGAGAAGCCCGCGTACTGGCGGATGGTCCAGGGCTGGTTGACGTACATCGTCGGGTAGGGGCCGCGCAGATACGGCGCGATGCCCGGGTAGGTGCCCAGGAAGTCCAGGCCCTCCAGGTCGCGGCCGGTGTAGAGCGGCTTGACCCCGATGCCCTCCGGGGTCTCCCACAGGGGCAGGTCACCGCCGGCCGCCCGCCATTCCTCGGCGCTGCCCTCGGTGACGGGGGTCCCCAGTTCGATGCCGGAGAAGTCGGGGATTCCCATCAGGACACTCCCATGCGGTCGAGGGTCTCGGACAGCACGGCGACGGCGTCGCAGCCCGCGAAGACGTACGAGTCGATGCCGGCGTGGTCGCCCCGGCCGGCGAGCACCACGTGCCGGGCACCGGCCGCCTTCAGCGACTCGGCCGTCCGTGCGGCCTGTTCGGCGTACTGCGCGTCGCTGGAGCAGAGCACCGCCTCGGTGGCACCGCTCTCCTCGAAGCTTCCCCCGGTGACCGGCTCGATGCCGCCGGCCTGGAAGAGGTTCGAGGCGAAGGTCGCGCGGCCCGTGTACTCGGTGGCCGAGCCGAGCGTCGCCAGGTAGATCCGGGGGCGGGCGCCGGTGGCCGCGAGATGGGCGTCCGAGCGAGCGCGCAGCTCCTCGTACGCCTCGTCCCGGCGGACCCGGGGCAGGCCTCCCGACGGCGGCTCGGGCGCGGGCTCGCGCTCCACCGGCTTCTCGGTCAGCAGCGGGAACTCGCTGACGCCGGTGATGGGTTCGCGGCGCTTGGCGAGCTTCTTGGAGCGCTCGGCCCAGGTCGTCGCGAGGTCGGTGCGCAGCCGGCCGGAGCGCAGTACGGCGGCCTGGCCGCCGTCGCGCTCGATCGTCCGGAAGAACTCCCAGCCCGCGTGGGCGAGTTCGTCGGTCAGCTTTTCGACGTACCAGGAACCGCCGGCCGGGTCGATCACCCGGGCCAGGTGCGACTCCTCGACCAGGATCGTCGAGGTGTTGCGGGCGATCCGGCGGGCGAACGCGTCCGGCAGGCCGAGGGCATGGTCGAACGGCAGCACGGTCACGGAGTCGGCACCGCCCACCCCGGCGGCCAGCGTCGCGACCGTCGTCCGCAGCATGTTCACCCATGGGTCGCGGCGGCTCATCATCACCGGCGAGGTGACGGCGTGCTGCACCTGGGCGCCCGCGTCGGCCGCCCCGCTCACCTCGGCGACCCGCGCCCACAGCCGGCGCGCGGCGCGCAGCTTGGCGATCGTCAGGAACTGGTCGGCGGTCGCCGCGTACCGGAACTCCAGCTGGGCCAGGGCCTGTTCGATGCCCAGCCCGGCCTCCGTCAGCTCCCGCAGATATGCCACCCCGGTGGCCAGCGAGGCGCCGAGTTCCTGCGCGGCGGAGCCGCCGGCCTCGTGGTACGGCAGCGCGTCCACGGTCAGCGCCCGCAGCCCCGGGTACTCCTCGGCGCACCGCTTCGCCAGCTCGGCGACGGGAGCGAAGGGGAGGGCGGTACCGGTGCGCGCCTCGTACCCGAGCGGGTCGGCGCCCAGATTGCCGCGGACGGCCTTGGGGTCGACGCCCTTCTCGTCGTACACCCGGAACAACGCGCCGGCGGCCGCTTCGACCTCCCGGCCCGCGTCCAGGACGACCGGCGCCAGGTCGAGGTAGACGCCCTCCAGCGCCCGGCCCAGCCCGTCGACGGGGATACCGCCCTCGCCCAGTACGAGCCAGAGCGAGGAGACGCCGTTCTCCAGGTCGGTCAGGACCGCGCCGTCCGGAGCCGCCGCGTGCCGCTGCCTTATGTCCCAGCCGCCTTCGGCGCCGCCCTCGGGACGGCCACCGCGCACGAACGGCGCGAAGCCGGGCAGGCCGGGGTCGGGCGCGGTGTCGCGCGCGGTGTAGAGGGGACGGGTGCGCAGCCCGTCCTCCAGCGTCGTGGACAGGGCGTCCTCAGCGGCCTCGCCCGAGACTTCCTTGCCCGACTTGCGCAGCACACCCTCGACGAGGCGTTGCCACTGCTCGTGTGTCGCGTCAGGGAACTCGGCGGCCAGTGGGAGCCCGTCGTCAGGCAGGACCGTCATGCTCGGATGCTAGGCCAGACCGTCAGAAGTGCACGGGTGACGGGGCTGTGACCTTGCCCTCTCCGTGGCTGTGACCTGGGCCTCCCGGGGGTGAAGTGGCCGGATTCGTACCGTCAGGGCGTGTCGTCGGCGAGCTCCGGTATCAGCGCGGTCAGCGCCTCGCGCTGCTCCGGACCGATGACATGGCCGACCGCCTGCCCGACCGCCTCGGCGAGGGCGGCGGAGGCGTCCTGGAAGTGCCGGCGCGCCTTGTCGGTGAGGGTGACCTCGATGCCCCGCTTGTCGCCGCAGGCGGCCTTGCGGGTGACGAGACCGGCGTGCTGGAGGCAGGCGATCTGGTACGTGAGGCGGGTCTTGGGGCGGCCCAGGAGCTCGGCGATCCGGGTCATGCGCAGCCCCTCGCGAGGCCGCTCGGCCAGCAGGCACAGGATCAGGAACTCGTCGTGCGAGACGTCCAGCGTCTCCTTCACGACCGACCGCAGCCGCTGCTCCACCGCGCCCGTCGCGGCCAGCAGCAGCATCCAGGCGCGCAGCTCGGCGGGGAGCAGCCCGCCGCCCGTGACGGACGGGCATTCGGGCAGCTCGGCGGGGTGTTCCTCGGGCGCGGCCATGCCGTCGATTCTACCTGTTGTCCAAATTTGAATATTGGGCTAGCGTGAGGTCATCCAAATTTGAACCATCAATTGATCGGAGTGCGGCCATGACCGTCACCGTGGAAACCGGCCTCTGGCAGCTCGACCCGACCGCCTCCGCCGTCGCCGTCCGGCACAAGTCCTTCTGGGGCCTGGTCACCGTCAAGGGCACCTTCACGGGCGTCAGCGGCCGGGGCGAGGTGTCCGCCGACGGCACCGCCGCCGGCACCCTGGTGATCGACGCGACCTCGCTCGACACCAAGAACAAGAAGCGCGACGACCACCTGCGCTCGGCCGACTTCTTCGACGCCGACAACCACCCGGAGATCACCTTCGCGGTGCGCGGTGCCGAGCGGGGCGCGGGTGACGTGGTGCAGGTCGACGGTCAGCTGACCGTCCGGGGCATCAGCAGGCCCCAGAAGGTCACCGCGAAGCTGGTCTCGGCGGACGCCGAGGGGCTCACGCTGGAGGCCGAGTTCCAGGTGGTGCGCGAGGAGTTCGGCGTCACGTTCAACCAGATGGGCATGATGGGCGGCCCGACCACGGTGGTCGCGACCCTCCGCTTCACGCGCGCGGCGGTCTGAGCCGTGGTCCTGCCGACCCGTCGTCCTGCTGGCCCGTCGTCCTGCTAACGCGCCGTGCTGCGGATCTTGACGTCCTGGCTGGACAAAGTCTGCGGATCGGCCGTGAAGGCGCGCAGCCGCAGCCGGGTGCTCGGCTTGCCCGGAACGCCGAAGCGGCCCTTCGGCGGCTTGAGTTCGACGCTCGCCGTGCCGTGTCCCGGGATCGTCGCCGGACCCCGCACCAGCTGCCAGTACATGCTCATGCCCTGACCGGTGGTGATCGTGTAGTGCGGGGTGAGCGCGGCGCTCCCCGTGTTGACCACCTTCAGGGTCATCTCCCTGACGACGTCCGGCGACTGCCTGTCCCGGCGCAGGGCGGTGATCGTCATCCGCAGCGGCGGCCTGCCGGACACCGCGACGACCGCGCTCGCGAGCGCCGGGGTGAGCAGCAGGACGACGGCGGCGACCAGGGCGGTGCGGCGGCGGGGCCCGGTCAGGAAGGCCGGGCGCGGCTGCCAGGCCCGCTCGAACTCCGGCAGCGGAGCGGTGACGGCGGCCGTCAGCCACAGCGGGGTCATCATCAGGTAGTAGCCGTCCTGGGAGCGGGTCGCCAGGTAGAAGGCCAGCCAGGGCAGCACGGTCGCGGCCGGGCCGAGCCGCCGTACGAACAGCACGAACAGGGCGAGCAGGCCCGCCGCGAAGAGCATGCTGGCGTGTGAGTACCAGTCGATGCGGTCGCTGCCGTTCGTGTAGTACAGCGTGATGTCCACCAGACCCTGGCCGTGCACCACGGCACCCTGGGTCAGCGGCAGCGCGATCCCGCGCAGCCAGCGGCCGGGCTCGGACACGATGAAGTACGTGTTGATCAGCAGCCAGACCGTGGCCGCCACGCCCACGATCCGCAGGACCACCACAGCGGCCGCCCGGCCACCGAGTTCACCGCGCCGCACCGCGTAGATCCCGGCCAGCAGGAACGGCGTGACGAACCACGGCAGCTGCTGCGCCGCGCACGCGGCCCCCAGACACGCGGCCCGCGCGATCCCGGCCGCGCCCAGCCGGCCGCCCGCGCCGATCCGCGGCCAGCGCACCACCACCGGGATCAGCAGCGCCAGGCCGATGATCGCCGGGTAGCCGACCCGGGCGTACGTCGGCAGGAAACCGAAGCCCAGGCAGGCCAGCGTCGCCGCCGACCGCCACGGTGCCGGGAGCATCCGCCACAGCGCGATCGTGCCGGCGATCAGCGCGCCCGTGCACAGTGCCGTGGCCGGGGCACCGTCGTGGCCGAGCCACAACAGCGGGGCGGCCAGCAGCGGGGCCAGCGGGGGATAGCCGTACGTGTAGTCGTAGCTCCCGCCTATCGTCGGCGTGAGGGCGACGCCCTTGCCGCCGAACAGCCAGGGCCAGGGCTGTCCGTACACCGGGTGGCCGGCCACGATCGCCTTGGCGGCCTGGGTGGTGAGGACGCCCTCGTCGCCGCCGCTGTGGTTCAGCGCCCAGCCGCACAGGGCGAGGACCACCGCCGTGACCAGGATCACCAGGTCGAGGCGGGCCAGTGACCGGGTCGTGCGGACGGTCAGCGTCAGCACGCCGGACACCAGGATCGAGGCGTAGCAGACCGAGATCATGGCCGCCAGGAGCAGGTGGTGCGTCGCCGCCTGCGTCCAGATCGAGCGGGTGCCGACGAACAGACTGATGTCTGCGAGAACCGTCAGAACGCGGTGCCATTGCGCTGGGG
This sequence comes from Streptomyces sp. NPDC101234, assembly GCF_044767525.1. Taxonomy (NCBI): domain Bacteria; kingdom Bacillati; phylum Actinomycetota; class Actinomycetes; order Kitasatosporales; family Streptomycetaceae; genus Streptomyces; species Streptomyces sp. NPDC101234. Next base: position 134,272 of record NZ_JBIWOA010000007.1, read on the forward strand.
CTCCGGAGTTGCCCGGAGCGGCGGACACCGCCGACTGTGTCCGCCGGTCGGGTGTCACCTGTTGTGTTTCTGCCAAGTGCACGCACCGGACGGTAATCGCGGGTGGTGAGCGGGGCATGGCCGGAGGAGAAGAGTCCGGTGAGAGGCCGGTAAGAAGCCTCTAATGCGCGGCAATCGGCTGAATAGTAGGAAGATCTCCGCTTCTGTGACCAAGTGCCCCGCGTATTCGCTCGCGCTTCGTGTCGCTGTTGGGCCGAACGGGTGACTTGGCGTAAGAATTGGCTGGTGCAGGCATTGAGTGCGAGTCAGGTCAGGGGGAGCCGGTGAGCCGTTACGACGTCACCGATGAACAGTGGGAGGGGCTCGCCCAGGTCGTGCCGCTGCGGGGCCGCGACGCGTGGCCTTCGGCGGTGGGCCATCGCGCGCTGCCGGACGCGGAGACCGAGACGCGCCGCCGTTTCGTCGTCCTGCGGGTCAATGTCTTCGCGGACGCCCGCGAGGTCGCGGAGACGCTGATGGCGGGGATACCGGTCCTGCTCGACCTGACCAGCGCGGAGACGGAGGTCGCCAAGCGCGTCCTCGACTTCAGCACGGGCGTGGTCTTCGGTCTGGGCAGCGGAATGCACCGGGTCGACCGCAACGTCTTCCTCCTGACCCCGCCGGGCACGGAGGTCAGCGGCCTGATGGAGGGAGCGGGAGCCTCCGGCGGCTGAGCCGCCCCAACCGACCGGAAGGCCGCCCGGGGACGCCGGCCGGGTACGGGGCGGCCGGGTGCACCGGTCCCGGGCGTAGGGCGAGTGAGCGTGGCCGTCCCCCGATCGTAGGAAGGTCCGGACGGCGGAACGGTTCGCCGGGCGGCCGGACCCGTACGGTCCGCATATGGCCGTGCCCCCCACCTCGTCCGCGTCCAGTCCTTCTCCGCCCGCCCGTCCCGCCCCGGGCGATACGCCGGTTCCGTCCGCGTCACCGGAAGACGCTGCGCCGGCGAGCATGCCGACGGGGGCGGAGGCGCCGCCGTCCGAACGGCCTCCTCCGTCCCGATCCGGTACGTCCGGCCGGTCGCCGCAGACCGTCCCGCGCGCCCGCCCAGGGGGGCCGGCTGCCGACGAGCAACCGCGCGCACTGGCAACGAACGCCGCCCCCGCGGCCCCCACCCCCCGCCGTGACCCCCGGCCCCGGGTCATCGAGCTTCGGCTCTCTGCCTATGCCCGGCATCGGGGTGCGAGTTTTCCGCTGGGGCGGGTGACTCTCTTCACGGGGCCCAGCGGCAGTGGCAAGTCCGCCGTGCTCGCGGCCTACGAGGCGCTGGCGCGGCTCGGGGGCGGGGCCGCGCTGGCGGACGTGTTCCCCGATCCCGTCGCACTCGTGCCGGAGCGGGCGCGGCCCGACGCGCAGCGGCGGCGGGGGTTTCGGATCGGGTGTACGGCCGACGGCGCCGAGGGCCCGGTCCGGCTCGACGTCGCCGTGCAGGCCGAGCCCGAACTGCGGATCGTGGGGGAGCGGCTGACCGCCGGCGGCCTGGTGCTCCTGGAGACCGCCCTGCGTGACCCGGGCCGGCGCGCCGTACAGGCCGCCTGGCACACGGCGGGCAGCTCCCCCGTGACCCGGGCCCCGCTCCCTGACGACCGGCTCGGTACGGCGTTGCTGCCCCTGCGGGTGGCGGGGAAGACGGACGGCCAGCGGCAGGTCCTCGCCGCCGCCGAACAGATGGTCGTCGCCCTCCGGTCGGTGTTCGCCTGCGATCCACGGCCCGAAGACATGCGCACCCCCGTCCGCACCGGCTCCGGCCGCCTGCTGCGCGGGTGCGGCAACCTCGCCGACGTACTGTGGCGCACCCGTACCGAATGCGGCCGACGGCACGCGCAGCTCGTCGACGCGGTGCGCACCGGCTGCGCCGGCCCCGTCGCCGACCTGCTCGCCGAACCGCTGGGCGACGGCACGGTACGGGCGCTGCTCGACCGGGGCGACGGCCACCGCTCGGAGCTGGCGCGGCTCGGCGACGGCGAGCTGCGCCAGCTCGCCCTCGCACTGGTCCTCTTCACCGGCCCCGGCGTCCTGGAGGTCGACGCCCCCGGCGAGGTCCCCGACGCCATGCGCAGCCTCACCGTCCTCGCCGACGGCTTCGACCGCTGCCTCGACCCCCGCCAGCGCACCGAACTCCTGCGCACCGCAGTCCTGATGGGCGAACGCGGCCACATCCGCTTTGTCGGCGCGCTGAGCGACGCCTCCTGGGCCGTCGGAGGGGGAGCGATCACGGTGGTACACCTGGACGGGTGACCGACGAACCTCTCGACGTGGCGAACCTCCAGCGCAGGCTGGCCGAGTTCGCCGCCGCCCGCGACTGGCGGCAGTACCACACGCCCAAGAACCTGGTGGCCGCCCTCAGCGTGGAGGCCTCCGAACTGGTCGAGATCTTCCAGTGGTTGACCCCGGAGGAGTCGGCCCGGGTGATGGACGACCCCGACACCGCCCACAAGGTCACGGACGAGGTCGCCGACGTCCTGTCCTATCTGCTGCAGTTCTGCGAGGTCCTCGGCATCGATCCGCTGGCCGCGCTGGACGCGAAGATCGCCCGCAACGAGAAGCGGTTCCCGCCCGCCTGACAGGGATGGAGTACCGCACTCCGATTTAACGCTCCGTATCCAAAACCTCGCCCGAATCCGAATTGTTGTCCACAGATTTCCGTCTTCCTCTGGCTTTACGTCTCGCACGCCCTCACTCTGGGTAGTGAACTACTGAGTGCAGCAAGGCGGTTCGGACGGACGGGGACGGGGCGGCTGATGGACGCGATGCGGCTCATCGTGGCGAGCAGACGGGCGCTGGCGCACGGCGCGGGTGTACCGGAACTGATGACCGAGGTGTGGCAGGCCCAGGCCCTGGCCCAGGCGATCGGCAGCAGGCTGGCCGTCTCCGGCCCGCCCGAGCTGCGCGGCGAGGCCCTCGGTCTGACCGAGCTGGCGGGCCGGGGCTGCGGGGTCCTCACCACCCCGGACCTGGACCCCGGCACCCTGCGCGCCGCCCAGCTCACGGAGCTGGACGACGCACGCAAGACGCTTCTCTCCCTCGGCGGCCTCCTCGCCGAGGTCGGCATCGCGCTGGTCGGCATGGCCAGCGCCGCGGCCGACGAGACGACGTACTGGCAGTGCATGGAGGCGATCGACGCCGCCGACGAATCCCGGGACCGGGTCCTGGAGATGCTCCGCAAACTGGCGGCCCGGGAGGAGGTCAGGGACGGCTGAGCCTCTCGTCCGTCGTGGAAGAATCCATGGCGGAACGTATGAGGGGGTGCGATGCGGCGGGGACATCGGGCGTTGCTCTGCACGGTCATGGTGGTTCTCGCGTCCACGGTGACCGGGTGCTTCGCTCGTTACGAGGCGTGTCCCGGGGAGGGCCGCCGCCCCGCCGGCCTGAAGGCCGACGACCTGGTCGGCAGCTACCGGAACACGTGGGGAGGCACCGTGACCCTGCGGGGCGACGGCACCTTCACGACGGTCGCGTGGCCCGCCGACCTCGAAGGGGCGACGGGAGCCACGGACGGGAGAAGAGGCAGCGGTCGCTGGGAACTCAACGAGGCCGACCCCGACGACCAGGACCTCTCGCTCTCCTTCTCCGAGATCAATGACTACGAACTCGGCTCGGACGGTTACGGATCCGGCTTCGACATCAGCGGCAACCGTGAGGATCCACGACTGTACGACTGGATCGGCGACCCCGACGACTGCACCAACATGGTCATATTCAGCAGCACGCCGTCCGCCTGATTCCGCTGATCGATCACGAGGGTGGCTGGGCCTCGCCGCCGGATCGCCGTGATGGAAGGGGAACTTCACGGCGGCCCACCGCGACGAGCGGCCGGCGTCGGCATGGTCATTCGCGCGCCGAACTGCGGAGGCGCTCCTGGGATTCCGAGGAGGGAAGACCCGCTTCCTCGTGGAGATTACTGGCCCGCCCCGCCCCACGCCCCGCCGTCGGCGAGATTCACCCGGGGCGGGGACGCGCGGGACGGCCGGTACCAATGCTGTTGACGGGGCCCGTGCCAGGCAGGATGGAAGCATGGATCTTCGCATCTTCACCGAGCCCCAGCAGGGCGCGAGCTACGACACCCTCCTCACCGTCGCCAAGGCCACCGAGGACCTCGGCTTCGACGCCTTCTTCCGCTCCGACCACTACCTGAAGATGGGCGACGTGGACGGCCTGCCCGGCCCCACCGACGCCTGGATCACCCTCGCCGGTCTCGCCCGGGAGACCAAGCGGATCCGCCTCGGCACCCTGATGACCGCCGGAACGTTCCGGCTGCCGGGCGTGCTCGCCATCCAGGTCGCCCAGGTCGACCAGATGTCCGGCGGCCGCGTCGAACTCGGCCTGGGCGCCGGCTGGTTCGAGGAGGAGCACAAGGCGTACGGCATCCCCTTCCCGAAGGAGAAGTTCGGCCGTCTGGAGGAGCAGCTGGCGATCGTCACCGGCCTGTGGGAGACCAAGCTCGGCGACACCTTCGACTTCCACGGCACCTACTACGACCTGACCGACTCGCCCGCGCTGCCCAAGCCCGCCCAGGCGCGGATCCCGGTGCTGATCGGCGGTCACGGCGCCACCCGCACCCCGAAGCTGACGGCGCGTCACGCCGACGAGTTCAACATGCCGTTCGCCTCGGTCGAGGACAGCGAGACCCAGTTCGGCCGGGTCCGCGCCGCCGTCGAGGCGGCCGGCCGCAAGGCCGACGACCTGACCTACTCCAACGCCCTCGTGGTCTGTGTCGGCAAGGACGACCAGGAGGTCGCCCGCCGCGCCGCGGCCATCGGCCGCGAGGTCGACGAGCTGAAGACGAACGGCCTGGCCGGTACCCCGGCCGAGGTCGTCGAGAAGATCGGCCGCTACGCCGAGATCGGCTCCCAGCGCTTCTACCTCCAGATCCTCGACCTCTCCGACCTGGACCACCTGGAGCTGATCTCGGCCCAGGTCCAGTCCCAACTGTCGTAACCGGCAAGGGGGTCCGCGCATCCGGTCGGCTGTGACACGGTTCGGCTGTGACACGGCTGTGACCGGAGGAGTGGCTTCCACCACAGTGGTCCGGAGCCCGCCCTGATGAGGTGACCGGATGCGCAGACCCCACCCCCGTCTCCTCGCCCCCGCCGCCGCCCTGCTCCTGGCCACGGCCTGCGGCGGGGAGCACGCGGGCACGAGCGGCGGCCCCGGCGCGGCGGTCCCGGCGCCCCGCGCCACCGTCACCGACCCCCCGGTGGACGGCGTCCGGATCACCTCGGTCGCCATCCCCTCCGCCTCCCCGACCCCGTCCGCCTCGCCGGGCTCGGTCCATGCGGACCGGCTGCCCGGTGACTCGGGTGTCTCCGCCGCCTACCAGGTCAGCAACGACGGCGACGAAGCCATGACCTACACCGTGATCTTCGCGTTCACCACGGACACCGGCGCGGTCATGGGGAACAGGAAGGTGACCGTGGCCGGGGTCGCGCCCGGACGCAGCCGGAGCGGAACCGTCGACCTGGGCGTGCTCACCCCCAGCGCTTCCCCGGTGACCAGGGTGAAGGTCGAGCAGGTCACCAAGGTCCCCGCCGACGAGGCACCGGACCGGACCGGCGCCTGCCCCTCCTCCGGAGTACGGCTGTGGGCCGACGACGGCGACGCCGCGATGGGTCTGCGTGTCGTAGGACTCCACCTGCAGAACTGCGGGAAACGGGACTACTCGCTCGACGGCTATCCGGAGCTGAGCCTCCTCGACGAGGACCACCGGCCCGTCGACGGCATACGCGTCCTGCACGGAGGCGCCGCCATCGCCATGGGAACCGGCTACGACGAACCGCCCGTTCCCCTCACCCTCAAGCCCGGTGAGACCGCCCTCTCCGGCCTGACCTGGCGCAACACCACCCTGGCGGGCAGCACCGCGGTGAACGTGCCCTACGTCCGTGTCCTGGCGAAGCCCGGCGCCGACCCCGTGATGGTCACCCCGGGCCTGGACCTCGGTACCACGGGCAAACTCGGCGTCGGTGCCTGGAAACGAGCCGACGGCTGATCGTTCCGCTCGCCGTCTGCCGTCTGCCGTCTGCCGTCTGCCGTCTGCCGTCTGCCGTCTGCCGTCTGCCGTCTGCCGTCCGCCGTCCGCCGTCCGCGGTGCCGTCGTGGCTGGGTCGTGCAGTTCCTCCCCCAGTCTTCGGCCGGGGGTACCCCCAGCGCCCCTTCGGGGCGCTGCCGAACCGAACCTGCCCGGCCCGGCGGAAAATTCCGCGCGTCCGCCCCGTGAACCTAGGTACGTTGGAACCGCGGGCAAGCGCACGACCAGCGCTTTCGCACCCTTCCCTGACCCTTTTCGAGGCGACCCACCGTGTTCCTGACGATCACCACCACCGGCACCGCCGAACGTCCCGCGACCGACCTCGGGTTCCTGCTGCACAAGCACCCCGACAACGCGCAGACCTTCTCGACCTCCTACGGCATCGCGCACGTCTTCTACCCCGAGGCGGATACCGCGCGCTGCACGGCGGCGCTGTTGCTGGAGGTCGACGCGGTGGCGCTGGTCCGGCGCGGCAAGGGCAAGGGCCGTGGCGGGGCACCCGACGCGGCGCTCGCGCAGTACGTCAACGACCGCCCCTACGCGGCCTCCTCACTGCTCGCCGTGGCGATCGGCAACGTCTTCTCCAGCGCGATGCGCGGTGTGTGCAAGGCCCGCCCCGAGCGGGCCGCAGCCCCGCTGCCGCTGCGCGTCGAGGTGCCCGCGCTGCCCGCCCGCGGCGGCCCGGAGCTGGTACGACGTCTCTTCGAGCCGCTCGGCTGGACGGTGACCGCCGCACCGGTCGCCCTGGACGCCGCGTTCCCGGAGTGGGGCGACTCGCGCTACGTCGGCCTGGTCCTGGAGTCCTCGGCCCTCACCCTCTCCGAGGCACTGCGCCACCTCTACGTCCTGCTCCCCGTCCTCGACGACGCCAAGCACTACTGGGTCTCCTCCGAGGAGGTCGACAAGCTGCTGCGCGCCGGCGAGGGCTGGCTGCCCGGCCACCCGGAGCAGAAGCTCATCACCAGCCGTTACCTCTCCCGCCGCTGGTCGCTGACCCGGCAGGCCATGGAGCGGCTGGAGCTGGTGCGGCTCGCCGAGTCCGACGACAGCGAGGTCGAGGAACTCGACAACGCGGTCGAGGCGGAGACCGAGGCGGAGGAGAAGCCGACCCCGCTCGCCGTGCAGCGGCGCGAGGCGATCCTCGGCGCGCTGAAGCGCTCCGGTGCCGCCCGGGTCCTCGACCTCGGCTGCGGCCAGGGCCAGTTGGTGCAGGCGCTGCTGAAGGACCCGTCCTTCACCGAGATCGTCGGCGTCGACGTGTCGATGCGCGCGCTCACCATCGCCTCCCGGCGGCTGGGGCTCGACCGTATGGGCGAGCGGCAGGCCGCCCGCGTCAAGCTCTTCCAGGGCTCGCTGGCCTACACCGACCAGCGGCTCAAGGGGTACGACGCCGCTGTGCTCAGCGAGGTGATCGAGCACCTCGACCTGCCCCGGCTGCCCGCCCTGGAGTACGCCGTGTTCGGCGCCGCCCGCCCGCGCACGGTCCTGGTGACCACGCCGAACGTCGAGTACAACGTCCGCTGGGAGACCCTTCCCGCCGGACATGTGCGGCACGGCGACCACCGCTTCGAGTGGACCCGCGAGGAGTTCCGCGCCTGGGCCCACCGGGTCGCCGAACTCCACGGCTACGAGGTCGAGTTCACTCCTGTGGGCCCGGACGACCCCGAGGTCGGCCCACCCACCCAGATGGCCGTTTTCGGGATCGGCACCACCACGATCGCCGCGAAGGAGGCGAAGGCGGCATGACCGAGGCACAGCACACCGGACGGGTCCTCCCCGTCACCGACCTCTCCCTGGTCGTTCTCGTCGGCGCCTCCGGCTCCGGCAAGTCCACCTTCGCGCACCGCCACTTCAAGCCGACCGAGGTGATCTCCTCCGACTTCTGCCGGGGTCTGGTCTCCGACGACGAGAACGACCAGAGCGCGACGACTGACGCCTTCGACGTCCTGCACTACATCGCGGGCAAGCGACTGGCCGCCGGCCGCCGCACGGTCGTCGACGCGACCAGCGTCCAGCAGGAGTCGAGAAAGCAGCTGATCGACCTGGCCCGGCAGTACGACGTGCTGCCCATCGCCGTCGTCCTCGACGTGCCCGAGGAGGTATGCGCCGAGCGCAACGCGGCCCGCATCGACCGGGCCGACATGCCGCGCCGGGTCATCCAGCGCCACATCCGCGAACTCCGTCGTTCCATAAGGCACTTGGAGCGCGAGGGCTTTCGCAAGGTGCACATCCTGCGCGGTGTCGAGGAGATCGAGTCCGCGACCGTCGTCACCGAGAAGCGGTTCAACGACCTGACCCACCTCACCGGTCCCTTCGACATCGTCGGCGACATCCACGGCTGCGCCTCGGAACTGGAGACCCTGCTCGCCAAGCTGGGCTACCAGGACGGCGTGCACCCGCAGGGCCGTACGGCCGTCTTCGTCGGCGACCTCGTCGACCGCGGCCCGGACAGCCCGGGCGTGCTGCGCCGGGTGATGTCGATGGTCCGGTCGGGCAACGCCCTCTGCGTGCCCGGCAACCACGAGAACAAGTACGGGCGTTATCTCAAGGGCCGCAAGGTCCAGCACACCCACGGACTCGCCGAGACCATCGAGCAGATGGACGGCGAGAGCGAGGAGTTCACCCAGCAGGTACGGGAGTTCATCGACGGGCTCGTCAGCCACTACGTCCTCGACGGCGGGAAGCTGGTCGTCTGCCACGCCGGGCTGCCCGAGAAGTACCACGGCCGCACCTCCGGCCGGGTCCGCTCGCACGCGCTCTACGGCGACACCACCGGCGAGACCGACGAGTTCGGCCTGCCGGTGCGCTACCCGTGGGCGGAGGACTACCGGGGCCGGGCGGCCGTCGTCTACGGCCACACTCCCGTCCCCGAGGCGAGCTGGCTCAACAACACCATCTGCCTGGACACCGGCGCCGTCTTCGGCGGCAAGCTGACCGCGCTGCGCTGGCCGGAGCGGGAACTGGTCGACGTACCGGCCGAGCGGGTCTGGTACGAGCCGGCCCGGCCCCTGCGCGCCGAGGCGCCGGGCGGTCAGGACGGGCGGCCGCTGGACCTGGCGGACGTCCAGGGCCGACGGGTCGTCGAGACCCGGCACCAGGGCCGGGTCGGCGTCCGCGAGGAGAACGCGGCGGCGGCTCTGGAGGTCATGAGCCGCTTCGCGATCGACCCGCGCCTGCTGCCGTACCTCCCGCCGACCATGGCACCCACGGCCACGAGTCATGTCGAGGGCTATCTGGAGCACCCGGCGGAGGCGTTCGCGCAGTACGCCGAGGGCGGGGTCGCCCGGGTCGTGTGCGAGGAGAAGCACATGGGCTCGCGGGCGGTGGCGCTGGTGTGCCGGGACGCGGAGGTGGCGCACAAGCGTTTCGGCATCGCCCCGGGGCCGACCGGTTCCCTCTACACCCGCACCGGACGCCCGTTCTTCGACGACGAATCGGTGACCGAGGAGATCCTCGGCCGGATCCGCGCGGCGGTGGACGTGGCCGGCCTCTGGGACGAACTCGCCACCGACTGGCTGCTGTTGGACGCCGAGCTGCTGCCCTGGTCGCTCAAGGCCGCCGGACTGCTGCGCTCGCAGTACGCGGCCGTGGGCGCCGCCTCCCGCGCGGTGTTCCCGGGTGCGCTGGCCGCCCTGGAGGGCGCGGCGGCGCGCGGTGTCGACGTCGGCGGGCTGCGGGACCGGCAGCGTGACCGCGCCGCCGACGCAGCCGCGTTCACCGACGCCTACCGGCGTTACTGCTGGACCACCGAGGGCCTGGACGGGGTGCGCCTCGCCCCCTTCCAGCTTCTCGCGGTCCAGGGCCGCAGCCTCGCCGGGCTCCCGCACGACGAGCAACTCGCCCTGCTGGACCGGCTGGTGGAGAACGACCCGACGGGTCTGCTGCAGACCACCCGCCGCCTGTACGTCGACACCGGCGACCCGGAGTCGGTGCGGGCCGGTGTCGACTGGTGGCTGGAGATGACCGGCCGGGGCGGCGAGGGCATGGTCGTCAAACCGCTCGGGGCGGTCGTGCGCGACCCGGCCGGCCGGCTGGTCCAGCCCGGCATCAAGTGCCGGGGCCGCGAGTACCTGCGGATCATCTACGGTCCCGAGTACACCCGCCCCGACAACCTGGCCCGCCTGCGGGGCCGCTTCCTCAACCACAAGCGGTCCCTGGCGATCCGCGAGTACGCCCTGGGCCTGGAGGCCCTGGACCGCCTCGCGGACGGCGAGCCGCTGTGGCGGGTGCACGAGGCGGTGTTCGGGGTGCTGGCCCTGGAGTCGGAGCCGGTCGACCCCCGGCTCTGAGGTCAGCCGACCAGCCGGAGCCTGCGGGCGCAGGCTCCGACGCGGACCGTCTGCCCCCAGGTCAGCTCCAGGGCGTCCGTCTCGATGCCGTCGCCGAAGGCGATCAGGCGGTCCGACTCGACCGTGAGGGTCAGGGCCGCGGAGGCCGTGAGCTCCCCGGCGACCAGGGAGGTCCCGGTCGCCGGGGACGGCCAGGCCTCGCGGACGAACCAGAGCAGGCGGTCCTCGGTGGGGGAGGGCAGGGCCTGCCGGGCGCCGCGCTCCTGCCACAGCGAGCGCAGCCACCCGGTGGCCCCGGTGCCGGTGCCCACCAGCACCCCGGAGGAGGCCTGGGCCTCGACGACACCCCCGTCGTCCTCGAGGCCCAGGCGGTATCGGGCGGTCTGATGACCGGCGGTACCCAGATAGATCTCGTTGAGCGCCACGAGCCGCTGAGTGTCGTCGGCGACCGCCTCGACCATGGTCAGCTCGTCGACGCCGGTGGCCCCGGCCGAGCCCAGCAGCACAGCCGCGTCCGCGGGCCGGTGCCGTACGAGGACACCGGGGTTGCGGCCGGGGTCGGTGTCGATCCCGATCACCGGCTGGCCGTCCAGGTACTTGGCCACGTTCGCCACCAGCCCGTCCTGGCCGACCACCACGACCACGTCCTCCGGGGCGAACAGGAAACGGTCCAGGTCGCCCCGCTCCACCCGCGCCTGACGCCAGGTCAGCGGCACCGCCGAGGTCACCTCGGCGAGCGCCCGCCGGGTGCGCCGGTGCCGTTCGGCGACCTCCTCGATGTCCCGTCCCCGGGAGGAGAGGAAGAAGGCGGCCTGGCCATGGGTGCCGTGGTGGGCCACCAACTCCTCGTACTCGCTGGTGCGGTGGACGAGCACGGCACGGGGCGCGAGGCTCATGGCGCCGCCTCCGGGACTCGACGGAACCGGGCGGACGGGTCGGGCGAGGCCGCCGGCCACGCCGTACGGACCCTGACCGCGGGCGCGGGCGCAGTGTTCATGCCCCCTGCGCCGAGCCCGGTTTCGCCGGCAGTGCGGAACCGTGCGCATGGGGCCGGTGAGGCCGCCGGCCACGCCGTACGGACCCTGACCGCGGACCCGGTCGCCGTGTTCACGCCCCCTCCGCCGAGCCCAGCTTCGCCAGCAGCCCCGTCAGCACGTCCGGCGACACGGTCAGGCTGTCGATGCGCGGGAGGTTCTCCGCGAGCCGGGTGCCCGTGAGGGCGTGCAGCGTGGCCACGTCCACCTCGCCGTGCACCCGCAGCCAGGCCGCCTGTGCCGCGGCCCGGGCCTCGCCGACCTCCCGCGCTCCCGCCGCCTCGGCCCGCGCGAGCGCGACCGCCCGGGCCGCCTCGGCCTCACCCAGCTTCACGGACCGCGCCGCCTCGGCGTCGGCCAGCTTCACGGACCGGGCCGCTTCCGCCTCCGCCAGCTTCACGGACCGGGTGGCTTCGGCCTCGGCGAACTTCACGGACTTGGTTGCTTCCGCCTCCGCCAGCTTCACCGTCCGGGTCGCCTCCGCCTCCGCCCGTACCGCGTCCGCCGCCGCGTGCTCCTCCGCCTCGCGCCGGGCGTTCGTGCCCCGCTGCTCGACCAACTGCTCCTCACGGCGGGCCAGTTCGATCTGGCTGGCCAGCTCGTTCTCGGCGATCGCCCGCTCCCGCTCGACGGCCACCGCCCGCCGTTCGTAGGTCGCCCGGTCGGCCTCCTGCTGGATCTGCTCGCGGGCCGGGGTGCGCAGCGCCCGCTCCACCTCCGGCTCGGGCCGCAGCGCCATCACCCGGACGGCCACCACCTCTATCCCGGTCGCCGGCAGCCGGGGCTCGGCGGCCAGCCCGGCCGCGACCTGCTCCCGCACCGCCGCCACCCCGTCGACCAGCGCCTCCGACAGCAGGGTCCGGGCCAGGACGTCCAGCGCGTGCTGCTGGGCCGTCTCCGTGAGCAGGGTGCCCAGCTGTTCCAGCGGGGTGCCCCGCCAGGCCCCCGTGTCCGGGTCTATCGAGAAGTCGAGGCGGGCGGCCGCCACCGCCGGGTCGCCGACGCGGTAGGTGACCGTCGCCTGCACCACCACGTCCTGGAAGTCGGCCGTACGGGCATGGAAGGTCATGGCCAGTTCGCGGTCGTCGACCGGCACTTCCGAGATCGCCGCGCTGAGCGCCCGGAACCAGAAGCTGAGCCCCGGCCCGTCGTGCAGCAGCTTTCCGCCCCCGTGGTGTCTGACGTGCGCCGTCGGAGCCCCGCGCAGATGGCGCCAGCCCAGACGGCGGGTGATGTCGGCCATCGAATCCGCCCCCTCGTCTTTAGAGTCATAATGACCATAATCCTGGCTCTCGTTTGTCGTCAAGGGGACGACAACAAGAAACGGTCGAGCAGGGGGTGAAGACGGTCGGCGATGGTCAGGATGGAGACATGGGATTCCACGTCGACTCCGAGGTCGGGCGGCTGCGCCGCGTCATCCTGCACCGGCCGGACCTGGAGCTGAAAAGGCTCACCCCGAGCAACAAGGACGCCCTTCTCTTCGACGACGTCCTCTGGGTGCGCCGGGCCCGGGCCGAGCACGACGGCTTCGCCGACGTGCTGCGCGACCGCGGGGTCGCCGTCCATCTCTTCGGCGACCTGCTCACCGAGACCCTGGACCTCCCCGCCGCCCGCACCCTCGTCCTGGACCGGGTCTTCGACGAGAAGGAGTACGGCCCCCTCGCCACCGACCACCTGCGCGCCGCCTTCGAGGCGCTGCCCGCGCGCGAGCTGGCCGAGGCGCTGGTCGGCGGCATGACCAAGCGGGAGTTCCTGGACGCGCACGAGGAGCCCACCTCGGTCCGCTTCCATGTGATGGACCTCGACGACTTCCTCCTCGAACCGCTCCCCAACCACCTCTTCACCCGCGACACCTCCGCCTGGGTCTACGACGGGGTCTCCATCAACGCCATGCGCTGGCCCGCCCGGCAGCGCGAGACCGTGCACTTCGAGGCGATCTACCGGCACCACCCGCTCTTCCGTGACGAGACGTTCCACGTCTGGTCGGAGGGGCAGGCCGCCTACCCCTCCACCATCGAGGGCGGTGACGTCCTGGTGATCGGCAACGGCGCGGTCCTGATCGGCATGAGCGAGCGCACCACCCCGCAGGCCGTGGAGATGCTCGCGCACAAGCTGTTCGCGGCGGGCTCCGCGCGGACGATCGTGGCCCTCGACATGCCGAAGGGGCGCGCCTTCATGCATCTCGACACCGTGATGACGATGGTCGACGGCGGCACCTTCACCCAGTACGCCGGGCTCGGCATGCTCCGCTCGTACACCATCGAACCGGGCGGGGCCGACAAGGAGCTCAAGGTCACCGACCATCCGCCGGAGCACATGCACCGTGCGATCGCGGCCGCCCTCGGCCTCAGTGAGATCCGGGTCCTCACCGCCACCCAGGACGTGCACGCGGCCGAGCGCGAGCAGTGGGACGACGGCTGCAACGTGCTCGCCGTCGAACCCGGTGTCGTCGTCGCCTATGAACGCAACTCCACCACCAACACCCATCTGCGCAAGCAGGGCATCGAGGTGATAGAGATCCCGGGCAGCGAGCTCGGCCGGGGCAGGGGCGGGCCGCGCTGTATGAGCTGCCCGGTGGAGCGGGACGCGGTGTGACGCAACCGCCGCCACGGCGACTGTATAGAAATGTGAGGCATCGTATAGACTTCCATGGTCCCTGAAGCCGACCCGTACTCTGGAGCGCCCCCATGGCGACAGTCCCGACCGCCCTCGCCGGCCGCCACTTCCTCAAGGAGCTGGACTTCACCCAGGAGGAGTTCCGCGGGCTGGTCGAGCTGGCCGCCGAGCTGAAGGCGGCCAAGAAGGCCGGGACCGAGACGCAGCACCTGCGCGGCAAGAACATCGCGCTGGTCTTCGAGAAGACCTCCACCCGCACCCGCTGCGCCTTCGAGGTCGCCGCCGCCGACCAGGGCGCCCACACCACCTACCTCGACCCGGCCGGCTCGCAGATCGGGCACAAGGAGTCGGTGAAGGACACCGCCCGGGTCCTCGGCCGGATGTTCGACGCGATCGAGTACCGCGGCCATGGCCAGGGTGTCGTGGAGGAGCTGGCCGCGTTCGCCGGGGTCCCCGTCTACAACGGCCTCACCGACGAGTGGCACCCCACCCAGATGCTCGCCGACGTGCTCACCATGACCGAGCACAGCGACAAGCCGCTCACCGACATCGCCTTCGCCTACCTCGGCGACGCCCGCTACAACATGGGCAACTCCTACCTGGTCACCGGCGCCCTGCTCGGCATGGACGTCCGGATCGTCGCCCCGCGGCTCCTTTGGCCGGACGACACGATCATCGAGCTGGCCCAGCAGCTCGCCGGCGCGTCCGGCGCCCGGATCACGCTCACCGACGACGTGAAGGAGGGCGTGCGCGGCGCCGACTTCATCGCCACCGACGTCTGGGTGTCGATGGGCGAGCCCAAGGCGGTCTGGGACGAGCGCATCGCGCTGCTCGGCCCCTACGCCGTCACCATGGACGTGCTGCGCGCCACCGGCAACGCCGACGTCAAGTTCCTGCACTGCCTGCCTGCCTTCCACGACCTCGGCACCGACGTCGGCCGCGAGATCCACGAGCGGCACGGACTGACCGAGCTGGAGGTCACCGACGAGGTGTTCGAGTCCGAGCACTCGGTCGTCTTCGACGAGGCCGAGAACCGGATGCACACCATCAAGGCGGTCCTGGTGGCCACGCTCGCCTGATCGTCGTACCGCAAAGGCCTCACCAGGCCCTATCCTTTCGGCGGCCCGGCGCCACCCCTGCCGAGGCCGCACCCACGCCCCCATCAGGGACGTTCGCACCACCAGAAACGAGCACCACCCGCATGCCCCGCATCAAGTCCCCGCACCTGCTGGTCGCCGAATCCGGCGCCGACCGGGCGGGCCACGGCCTCCGCCGCACCATGGGCCTCTTCCAGCTGATCTGCTTCGGCATCGGCGCGATCGTCGGCACCGGCATCTTCGTCGGCCTCTCCGACTCGGTCGCCCAGGCCGGACCGGCCGTCGTCGTCTCCTTCGCCCTCGCCGCGGTCACCTGCGTGTTCACCGCCCTCTCCTTCGCCGAGCTGGGCGGTGCGATCCCGGTCTCCGGATCGTCGTACTCCTTCGCCTACGCCGGTCTCGGTGAGTCCACCGCGTTCCTGGTCGGCTGGTGCCTGCTCCTGGAGTACGGCGTCTCGATCTCGGCCGTCGCGGTCGGCTGGAGCCAGTACGTCGACGAACTGCTGCACAGCCTCACCGGCCTCCAGCTCCCGCACGCCCTGGCCGCGGGCCCCGGCGACGGCGGGATCGTGAACCTCCCCGCCGTGATCGTCATCGCCATGGCCGCCCTGCTGCTGGTGCGCGGGGTGCGGGAGAGCGCCCGGGCCACCGCCGCGATGGCCGCCGTGAAGCTGGTCATCCTGGTCGCCTTCTGCGTGATCGGCTTCAGCGCCTTCAAGGACGGCAACCTGGTGCCGTTCTCCCCGGCCGGTCTCGGCGGCATCGGCGCGGGCACCACCGCCGCGTTCTTCTCGTACATCGGCTTCGACGCGATCACCACCGCCGGTGAGGAGGCGAAGAACCCGCGCCGGGACATCCCGGTCGCGATCCTCGTCTGCATGGGCGTGGTCACCCTGCTCTACTGCGCGGTCGCCCTCGCCGCGACCGGCGCCATCGGCGGCGACCAGGTCGCCGGCCGCCCCGCCGCCCTCTCCTACGTCGTCAACCAGGTCACCGGGTCCACGGTCGGCGGCGGGGTGATCGCCTTCGGCGCGGTCGTCGCCATCGCCTCCGTGGTGCTCGCCGTGATGTACGGCCAGACCCGCATCCTGATGTCGATGTCCCGGGACGGTCTGATCCCGCGTGTCTTCGAGCGGGTCTCGCCGCGGACCGCCACACCGGTCTCCGGCACCCTGATCGTCGCGGTCGTCTTCGCGCTTCCGGCGGCCTTCGCCTCGCTGGACGCGGTGATGAACCTGTGCACCATCGGCACCCTCGCGATCATGGCCGTGGTGAACATCGCGGTGATCGCCCTGCGCCGTCGCGAGCCGGGCCTCGCCCGCACCTTCCGGGTGCCGCTGTACCCGGTCATGCCGCTGCTGGGCGTCGGCTTCTGCCTGTACCTGATGTACGAGACCGGGTGGACGACCTGGATCCAGTTCGCCGTCTTCCTGGTCGTGGGCCTGCTGGTCTACCTCGGCTACGGGCGCCGGAACTCCACGCTGGCCACCGCCGCCGTGACTACGCCGGACGCCACTGACGCGGTACTACAGGAAGCCTGAACCACACCGCCTTGCCGGACTCGGTGGGGCGGTGGCCGCAGGACGAACTCAGGGCGCGGATCAGCAGCAGGCCGCGCCCGCCCTCCTGCCAGGGGTCCGGCGGCTCGATCGTGGGCCGGGTCAGAGGGGCCGGCGGGGCCGGGTCGGGGTCGTGCACCTCGACCTTGCAGCCGCCCGGCATCAGCTCGACGACCAGCTCTATCGGCCCCCGGCCGGCGGTGTGCTCCACGGCGTTGGCCACCAGCTCCGCCGTGAGCAGCTCCGCGGTGTCGGCGTCCGCCGCGTGGTCCGCCTCCTCCATCGCCGAACGCACCAGGGCACGGGCGACCGGCACGGCCGCGACGGTGTGCGGCAGCGCGATGCGCCAGGAGGCGGAGGAGGAAGGTGGTTCGTACACGGCTGGTCCGTTCATGGAGCAGGCGATCACTGCTTGTCCTGCTTTCAACTGTAGGAATGGTACGGGTCCCGTTCCGGGGGCTGTCGGCGGGCCCCGGCGCGGGACCTTCGGCCCGGTAACGAGTGGCTACCCCGCCCGCCGGGCCGTCTCGCACATCCGGCTCCACTGTTACCGCGTTATTGACACGCCGTGACCTTGTGACGGCCCTCCGGCGCCGGGGCCGCGGCGAACACGAAGGAGCCCCCGGCGTCCTCGCCAGGGGCTCCTCGGTGTTTTCGCAGGTCAGGCCAGGTCGACCATCCCCGCGGTCAGCGTCGCGCCGTCCGCCGGGTCGATCAGGATGAACGCGCCGGTACGACGGGACACCGCGTAGGCGTCCAGGGGCAGCGGCTCGGCGCTGCGCAGGGTGATCCGGCCCAGGTCGTTGGCGGTCAGCTCGGTCGCGCCCGCCAGGTCCCGGACGATCGCCTTGACGGTCCGGGTGGTGTGCTTGAGCAGCACCCGGTCGCCGACCCTGAGCGGCCGGTCGGCCAGATGGCACACGGCCGCCGTGACGTCCTGGGTGAGGGCGGGCACCTCCGGTCCAGCGGTGATCATGTCGCCGCGCGAGACGTCCCGCTGGTCGGCCAGGCGGATCCCGATGGACTGCGGGGCGTGGGCCGCGGCGACCCCGGTGCCGAGCACGTCGATCGCCGTGATCTCGGAGCTCTCCCCGGACGGGTGGACGGTGACTTGGTCGCCGACCCGCAGCGAGCCCGAGACCAGCTGGCCCGCGTAGTGGCGGATGTCACCGTGCCGGATGACGTACTGGACCGGGAAACGGGCCGGGGCGTCGGCCGCGTCCGCCGCGACCGGGACGTTCTCCAGGAACTCCAGGAGCGCCGGGCCGTCGTACCAGTCCATGTTCGTGGAACGGTCGACGACGTTGTCCCCGACCAGCGCGGAGACCGGGATCGCGGTGACCTCGGGGAGCCCCAGCTCGGCGGTCTGGGCGGTGAAGTCGGCGACGATCCGCTCGAACTCCGCCCGCTCGTAGCCGACCAGGTCCATCTTGTTGACGGCGAGGACGACCTGCGGGACCCGGAGCAGGGCGGCCACGGCCGCGTGCCGGCGGGTCTGCTCGACGACCCCGTTGCGGGCGTCGACCAGGACGATCGCCAGTTCGGCGGTGGAGGCGCCGGTGACCATGTTCCGGGTGTACTGCACATGACCCGGGGTGTCGGCCAGGATGAACCGGCGCTTCGGGGTCGCGAAGTAGCGGTAGGCCACGTCGATCGTGATGCCCTGCTCGCGCTCGGCGCGCAGCCCGTCGGTGAGGAGGGCCAGGTCGGGTGCGTCCTTGCCACGGCTGAGGGAGGCCTGCTCGACCGCCTCCAGCTGGTCGGCGAGGACCGACTTGGAGTCGTGCAGCAGCCGTCCGACGAGGGTGGACTTGCCGTCGTCGACCGAACCGGCGGTCGCGAACCGCAGGGTGTCGATGGTCGTGCTCATGCTTAGAAGTACCCCTCGCGCTTGCGGTCTTCCATCGCGGCCTCGGAGACCTTGTCGTCGGCACGCGTGGCGCCGCGCTCGGTGAGCCGGGAGGCGGCGATCTCGGCGATCACCTTCTCGATGCTGTCGGCGTCGGAGTCGACGGCACCCGTGCAGGACATGTCACCGACGGTCCGGTAGCGCACCTGGCGCTTCTCGACGGTCTCGTTCTCGCGGGGCCCGCCCCACTCGCCGGCGGTCAGCCACATCCCGCCGCGCAGGAACACCTCGCGGTGGTGGGCGTAGTAGATCTGCGGCAGCTCGATCTCCTCGCGGGCGATGTACTGCCAGACGTCCAGCTCGGTCCAGTTGGAGAGCGGGAACACGCGGACGTGCTCGCCGGGGGCGTGCCGGCCGTTGTAGAGGTTCCACAGCTCGGGGCGCTGGCGGCGCGGGTCCCACTGGGAGAACTCGTCGCGCAGGGAGAACACCCGCTCCTTGGCGCGGGCCTTCTCCTCGTCGCGCCGGCCACCGCCGAAGACCGCGTCGAACTTCGCGCTCTGGATCTTCTCGGTCAGCGGCAGCGTCTGCAGCGGGTTGCGGGTCCCGTCGGGCCGCTCGCGCAGCACGCCCCGGTCGATGTAGTCCTGCACGGAGGCGACATGCAGGCGCAGTCCGTGCTGCTCGACCGTGCGGTCCCGGTAGGCGAGGACCTCGGGGAAGTTGTGGCCGGTGTCGACGTGGAGGAGGGAGAAGGGGACCGGCGCCGGGGCGAAGGCCTTCAACGCCAGGTGCAGCATGACGATGGAGTCCTTGCCGCCGGAGAACAGGATCACCGGCCGCTCGAACTCGCCCGCCACCTCGCGGAAGATGTGGACCGCCTCGGACTCCAGCGAGTCCAGGTGGGACAGCGTGAAGGTGCTCATGCCAGCCCCCGCTCCACCAGCAGCGCGTGCACCGCGTCCGCCGACTCCTGGGGGGTCTGGTGCTCGGTGCGCAGCACCAGCGCCGGGTCGGCGGGCGGCTCGTACGGGTCGTCGACACCGGTCAGCCCGGTCATCCGCCCCGCGGCCTGCCTGGCGTACAGGCCCTTCACATCCCGCTCGCTGCACACCTCGACCGGGGTCGCCACATGCACCTCCAGATATGGCGTCCCGCTCTTCTCGTGCCGGGTGCGCACCGCCTCGCGGCTGTCGGCGTAGGGGGCGATGACCGGGACCACGGAGAGCACTCCGTTGCGCGCGAGCACCTCGGAGACCAGGCCGATGCGCTGGACGTTGGTGTTGCGGTCCTCCCGTGAGAAACCGAGGCCGGCCGAGAGGAAACGGCGTATCTCGTCGCCGTCGAGGACCTCCACGCGATGTCCCTGGGCCTTCAGCCGGTCGCCGAGGAGGCGGGCGATCGTCGTCTTGCCCGCGCTCGGCAGCCCCGTCAGCCAGACCGTGGCGCCCTGGGCCCTTGGCGTGGTGGTCATGCGCAACAGACCTCTTCCTTACCTGTTCGTCCAACTCGCGTACGACCTGTCGAAGGGTAGGTAAGAAGTCTGAGAGGAGTGGTCAAGGAAGCTGAGGTTTGACTGAGTGACTCCTGGTGGGCAAGGGTTCACTCAGTCCTGCAATGAACATTTCACAAAAGGCCGTGCGTTCACGGCCGGGTTCACAGCCGGGTTCACAGGCCGACGAAGGCGCCGCCCGCGTCCCGCAGCCGCTCGTGCAGTGCCCGGAAGACGGCGGCCGAGCGGGTGCCCGGCCAGTCGGCGGGCAGCAGGCTCGTCGGCAGCCCGGGGTCGGTGTACGGCAGATGGCGCCAGGAGTTGAGCGCCAGGAGATAGTCGCGGTAGGCGTCCTCCGGCGGGGTGTCCGTCCGGTGCTCCCAGCCGCGCAGCACCGGCTCGTGGGCGTCGAGGAACTGCTCGTGCGCCTTGGCGATGGCCGTCAGGTCCCACCAGCGGGCGACCGCCTCGACGGTGGGCGCGAAGCCGAGGTGGTCACCGCGGAAGAAGTCCACGTACGGATCGAGGCCGAGCCGGCGCAGGGTGTGCCGGGTCTCCTCGAACAGCGGGGCCGGGGCGATCCACACCCCCGGCGCGGCCGTGCCGAAGCCGAGCCCGGCCAGCCGCGAGCGCAGCACATGCCGCTTCTGCCGCTCCGACTCGGGCACCGAGAACACCGCGAGCACCCAGCCCTCGTCCTCCGGCGGCGCCGCCGCGTACACCCGGCGGTCGCCGTCGTCGAGCAACTGCCGTGCCTCCGCGGAGAGCTCGTACCCGGCCGCGCCCTGTGCGGTGCGGGCCGGCGCCAGCAGCCCGCGGCGTTTGAGCCGGGACACCGACGACCGTACGGAGGGGGCGTCCACGCCGACGGCGGCCAGCAGCCGGATCAGCTCGGCGACGGGCACCGGGCCGGGCAGGAAGCGGCCGTACGCACCGTAGAGCGTGACGATGAGGGACCTCGGGGCGTGTTGCTCGGACACGTTGATCATTTTAGGTCCCCGGCATCGCTGCTGGTCACCTTCGGTGCCCGGCTGAATGTGAGTCAGGACCGCGGGGCCCGCCCCCAGGCGGCGACCAGCGCCGGTGCGAGTCCGTGAAAGCGGGGTCCGCGCAGCAGACGAGCCCCGCGTCGACGGCGGTGACCGGGGCGCGGTGGACGCGCAGTCCGATGCCGGTGGGGGGCATCCCGCCTTTGTGCCGGCGGCCCGACCCGGGGTCCCCGCGACTCGCCCGGCACCGGGTCGGGTGGTTCGGGTGGTTCGGGTGGTTCAGGCGGCGGTGAGTCGGTCGGCCGGGTCGCGGTGTGGCGCGACTCGCCCGGCAACCGGATCCGGCGGATCGGGTGGATCCGATCGATCGGGTGGTTCAGGCGGCGACGGTGAGTCGGTCGGTCGGGGCGCGGTGCGGTGGGACCACGCTGCCGTCGGCGTGCAGCTCGCCCGTGTCGTCGAAGACGATCGCCCCGTCGCACAGCAGGGTCCAGCCCTGCTCCGGGTGGGCGGCGACGATGTGCGGAAGGCCGAGGTCGGCCGTAGCGCTCTGGAGCTGGTGTGAACACATGGCGCACCTCCACGGGTTGCCTGCGGCGTGTTCGCCGGGAGCCATGCACAGACCATGCTCCCGCCGTGAACGCATGGGAACCGCTCACCGTGACCTGTGACAACACGCGGACAACTCCCGGACGCTCCCACGACGGTGGCCGCGCCTCCGGGACACCGCCGCCGGTTCCGGCGCGCCGGGACGCGCCACCGAAGGGGTGACGGTCACGCGTCGTACCTCGGCCGCCCGGTATCCAGGGCTTGCCCCCCACCCCCCGATCCGGGAAGGAAGTCATGCCCGTACGCCCCGCCCTCGCCGCGGCCCTCGGTTCCGTCGCGCTGCTGTGCGCCGCCGTCGCCCCCGCGACCGCCTCCTCCTCCGAGTCCGTCACCGTCGACCCGACCGGTCGTCTCGCCTCCGACGGTACGGTCACCCTCTCCGGCACCTACACCTGCACCGGCGCCATGGGCCCGGTGTTCATCAGCTCGTCGGTCAGCCAGGAGTCGTCGAGCGACCGGCACGGCATCGGCGGCACCCGGGCCGTGTGCGACGGCTCCGAGCACCACTGGGAGAACACCGGCAGGGTCACCTCGGAGAAGCTCAGGCACGGCGCGGCCCATGTCGAGGCCACGATCATGGAGCTGCGCCCCGAAGGCGGCCTGCCGCTGCCGTTCTTCCACGCCACCGCAGAGCAGGACATCACCCTCGTCAAGGGCTGACGCGCATGCCCGAGCGGCCCGGCCCCCCCGGGGGGGGGGGGGGCGCGGGGGGGGGGGGGGGGGGGGGGGGGGGCCGGGGGCCCCCGGGGGTGCGGGCCCCCCCCCAGG
>NZ_JBIWOA010000007.1:156647-406319 GCF_044767525.1 Streptomyces sp. NPDC101234
CGTTTCTCCCCCCCCCCCCCTCCCCTCCACACCCCCCGGGCCCGGGGCCCCCCCCCCCCCCCGCGCGCCCCCCCCCCCCGGGGGGGCCGGGCCGCTCGGGCATGCTGCCGGGGTGCTCAGGCGCCGTGCGACATCGTGTCGTCCGAGCACACCAGATGGATGGTCAGGTCGGCGGGTCCGGGCTCGTGCATCCCGGGCCCGCCGTCCCGCGAGCTCTTCCGCCGGGCCAGGTCCTTGTGCACGGCGACGATCCAGCCGGTGGCGTTGTCGTTGGGGCGGTCCACGAGGACGTCGGTCGGCTCCGGGCCGAGCCGGGTGCCGCGCGGGGCGGTGATCTCGAAGCCGCCGCTGTAGACGTGCTGCATCGCCGGGCAGAACACCTGGTGCGGCCTGCCGTCGGCGCCGCCGCGGATGAGTTCACCGGCGATGTGCTGGGGCGGCTGCGGCGGGTCGCTCGCGGCGACGGCCGGGGCGGTGGCGGCGACGCCGAACAGGGAGGCGACCAGGGACGC
This sequence comes from Streptomyces sp. NPDC101234, assembly GCF_044767525.1. Lineage (NCBI taxonomy): Bacteria > Bacillati > Actinomycetota > Actinomycetes > Kitasatosporales > Streptomycetaceae > Streptomyces > Streptomyces sp. NPDC101234. Next base: position 157,160 of record NZ_JBIWOA010000007.1, read on the forward strand.
GACCAGGGCGGCACAGGTCACGGAGGTCTTTCCGGGGGTCGTTCCAGGCATGCGGTGGCTCCCAGGAGGGGCGGGGGACGGGTTTCCGACCATTGGAGACGTCACTGGCAGTAGCGATCCGGCGGACACGCAGCGTTACACCCCATCGGGGCAAAGCGGTCAATCTTTCGAGGTGGCGAACAACAGGGCGAACTTCAATCGCAACGCTGTGTGATTTACTGCTCGCGTTTCGTCGCTCTCCGTGAGGAGTTCCATGTCCCCCGTGACCCCCCTGTCCCGTAGATCCCGGCTGCCCCGTGGGCGGTGGACGTTCGCGGCAGGCTGCGCCGCGGTCGTCCTGTCCCTCACCGCCCCCGCCGTGTTCGCCCTCACCCCGGCGGCGGCACACACCGCCGATCCCCACCACCCGGGCGGTGTGCACATCACCCGTGAGCAGCTCGCCAAGGAGGTCCGCCCCGAGGAGGTCAAGGCCCTCGGGCAGGCCCGCGCGGAGGCACTGGCCCGGGACCGGATCGGGCTGCGCGCGGTCGACGCCGGATATCCGCAGCCGCTTCGGACGCGCATGCTGAACGAGCACACCACCTCGCAGGCCGAGGCGAACAAGGCCTTCACGCCGAGCCAGTCGGGCGCGTTCAACCAGTACTTCTCCAGCCCCGACTACGGCGACCACGTGGCGCTGCTGCCCACCGGCAAGGTGCTGCTGTTCTCCTTCGAGGCCGTCGAGACCAGCCCCAACAAGGAGACCGCGCCCACCGAGGTCATCGGCAGCGCCAACGCGGGCCGCGCCTACCTCTGGGACCCGGCCAAGGGCTACGGCAAGGACGCCTTCACCAAGGTGACCCCGCCCGTGGTCCCCATCGACGACGGCCTGAACGAGGACCGGCCCGCGCCCGTCTTCTGCGCCGGGCACGCCTATCTGCCCAACGGCATGGTCGGTGTCTTCGGCGGCAACCTCGGCGGCAACCACGGCACCGGCGCCCACCTCGCCCTGGTCTTCGACCCCTGGAAGGAGACCTGGTACCGCGAGCAGGACATGGCCGAGGGCCGCTGGTACCCCTCGGTCGTCACCGGCTCCGACGGCCGGCAGTTCATCACCTCCGGCCACGGGGACATCGGCTGGGGCAAGCTCTCCAAGTCGATCGAGCAGTTCCCGGCCAACGGCAAGGACGTGGCGTACGACCCCGCGACCACGCCCCAGGGGCAGTCGCTGGAGAAGTGGCAGTCGACCAAGGCCGACTACTCGACCGACTACCCGCACCTGTTCTCCCTGCGGGACGGGAGGATCTACGGCTTCGGACGGAACTTCGACGAGCAGTTCGTCTTCGACACGGACGCCAGGACCGAGCAGCCGCTGCGCAGCCGCCCGGACGGCGGCATGCGCAACTACGGCTCCGCGGTGGCCCTGCCCAACACCGCCCCCGGCGCCGGCCCCGACTCGGTGCTGATCCTCGGCGGCGACCGCAACAACCCGAAGACCTACAAGTTCTCGAACGGCACCTGGAGCGAGGACACCTCGCGCGCCTTCGGCCGTACCCAGGACGACACGCTGATCCTCCCCGACGGCCGGCTCCTCACCGTCAACGGCGGCTTCGACATCCGCGACTACGGCAACGGCCAGTACAACCCCAACACCGACGACAAGTGGCGCAACACCGAGATCCGCGGTGCCGACGGCGCCTGGCGGACCGGCCCCCAGCAGCGGCTGCCGCGCGGCTACCACTCCAACGCCGTCCTGCTGCCCGACGGCCGCATCATGATCACCGGCGACGAGCTCCAGGAGATCGCCAACAACCCCGACATCAAGTCCGGGATGAACGGCAGCATCGAGATCTACGAGCCGCCGTACCTGCACCAGGGCGGTACCCGGCCCGACCTGGCCCATGTGCCGCGCGGCCCGGTGGGCTACGGCGCCACCTTCGACGTCGACTCGTTTACGCCGGACGACATCGACAAGGCCGTGCTGATGGCGCCCATCACCTCCACCCACTCGGTGGACACCAGCCAGCGCCGCATCCAGCTCGACATCACCAGGCGGGCCGGCAACACGCTGCGGCTACGGGCCCCGCAGACCGCCAAGGACGCTCCTCCCGGCTACTACCTGCTCTTCCTCCTCGACGACCGGGGCGTGCCCAGCAAGGCCCAGTGGGTGCGGCTCACCCCCAACGCCTGACCGCGCCCTCGCCGTCCCCGTCCCCACCTCACCGAGGGAGATCCATGGCAACCCCCGTATCGCTGCGCGACAGCACCGAGATCCAGGGCGACGTCCTCGCCGGGTTCAGGAAGGACAACGTCACGCTGCTCTTCCTCCGGTTCGGCGATGCCGCCGCCGCCCGGAGCTGGCTGAAGGACCTGGTGCCGCGGCTGGCCACGACCCAGCAGGTCGCCGCGTTCAACACCAAGTTCAGCGAGGCCCGCCACAACTCGATGGGAGCCGACCCGGCCAACCTGAAGGCCACCTGGGTGGGCCTCAGCCTCACCTATCCGGGGCTGGCGCACCTCACCGGCAAGACGGACCTGCTGCCCGAGAACCAGGGCCGCGGCACGATCGGCGCCTTCGTGCAGGGCGCCGCCTTCCGCGCGGACGTCCTGGGCGACGTCGACCGGAACGAACCCGCCCGCTGGCTGTTCGGCGCCGCGCAGAACCAGGTCACGCACGCCGTGCTCACCGTCGCCTCCGACACCGAGAGCGGTCTCGGCGAGGAGCTGGGCCGTCAGCAGGACGCCGTCTCCCGGGCCGGGATCAGCATCGCCCACGTCCAGCCCGGCAACGTCCTGCCCGGAACCCGCAAGGGCCGGGAGCACTTCGGCTTCAAGGACGGCGTCAGCGAACCGAACGTGGCGGGCATCGAGGAGACGCCCGAGCCCGGCGCCCGGCTCATCTCCGCCGACCTCTTCGTCCTCGGCGCCACCGGCTCCGCCCTGCCCAAGGGCGTGCCCGAGTGGATGCGCAACGGCTCCTTCCAGGTCGTGCGGCGGCTCGGCCAGGACGTGCCCGGCTGGTGGGCGCAGGTCGCCACCGAGCTGCAGCGGCTCAAGGACGCCGGAGTGGTGGGGCCCAGGACGACGAGCGAGTGGCTCGCCGCCCGGCTGGTGGGCCGCTGGCGGTGCGGTGCCTCGGTCCACAACCACCCGGACCTCGCCCAGGACCCCGACACCGATCCGGACAACGTCATCAGCTACAAGGACGACCCCGACGGTGTCATCACCCCCCTCTTCTCCCATCTGCGCAAGACCAACCCGCGCGACGGGCTCATCGACCAGGAACCGATCGAGGAGGAGGTCCTCGACCCGCGCCGCATCATCCGCCGCGGCATCCCCTACGGCGCACCGTTCGACCCCGCCTCCTCGAAGGGCGGGCCCGACGAACCGCGCGGCCTGGTGTTCATCTGCTACCAGGCCGACCTGGTCCGGCAGTTCGAGTTCATGCAGCGCAACTGGGTCAACACCCCGAACTTCCCGCCCGACCGGGAACCCATGCCCGGCCCGGACCCGATGATCGCCGGAGCCCTGACGGAGATCGGGAGCGGCGACGTCGCGTTCGCGACGAAGACCAACGGCAAGGCCGAGACCACCACACTGCACTTCAAGCCCTTCGTGAACACCGAGGGCTCCCTCTACGCCTTCACCCCCTCGCTCACCACCCTGCGCAACCTCGGCGAGGGCCGCCTGGACGGCACTCCGGTGACCGGCGGCCAGACCACGGCCCCCCAGCCCATCGGGGACCAGCAGCCCCCGGTCCAGCCCGGCCCCATCGACGAGATCCTGCCCTGGCCGGACGTGGCGGACCGGTACTGGGTCTTCTCCGGCCGTACGGTCCGGGTCGTCGGCGTCGGCACGGACGAGGCCGGGCAGCTGACCACCGGTTCGGACGCCGCCACCGCCCTCGCCATCGGCACCGGCGCCGACCTCGGCACCTGGCCGGCGCTGGCCGGAGTGGAACGGGTCGACGCCATCTGGCCCGTCCCCGACGAACAGGACCTCAACGGCGAGAGCAGCTACTGGCTCTTCCACACCGTGAACGGCACCCAGGTCTACCGGCGCATCAACATCGCCCACAACGCCCGCCACACCACCCGCAAGGTCGGCGACGACCGGCCGCTGACCAACTGGAAGTCCTTCGGCGGCAGTGTCCGCGTCACCCACGTCGACGCGGTCCTGCCGGTGCCCGACATGCAGCACATGGACGGCAAGTCCCAGTACTGGCTCTACCACACCACCCCGCAGGGCCAGCGCTACCGTCTTGTGTCGGTCACCGAGGACACCAACCACACGGACATCCTCGACCGGGACGACCGTGATCTCGGCCGGTGGCGGTCGCTGGACGGCGTCACCAAGGTGGACGCCTTCCAGTTCGTCCCCGGCAAGTTCCGCAGCGGCGGCACGACCCTGTGCTGGGTCCAGCACGACGGCGGCCGGTACCGGCTCGTCTCGATCGCCGACGGCTTCGGCCACCAGGACGACAAGGTCCGCGACTCCCGCCCGAACTCCCCGTGGTTCAGGCGCAGTTGATGCCCATGTAGGTCGGGGTCCCGGCGCCGGGACCCCGACCGGTCAGCGGGCGAGTGCCTTCCTGATCGCGTCGGTGACCTCGTCCGGTGCCTCCTCGGCCATGAAGTGCCCGCAGTCCACCGTGCGGTGCTCAAGGTCCGGTGCCCAGGCCCGCCACACCGCGGCCGCGTCGTAGCCGAGGGCGGCACCCCAGTCCTGCTGGAGCACGGTGACCGGCATGCCCAGGACCCGCCCGGCGGCCCGGTCGGCCAGGTCGTGCTCGACGTCGACACCGGCCGAGGCGCGGTAGTCGGCCACGATCGAGGGCACCGCCTCCCGGCAGGCCGCGAGATAGACGGCGCGGACGGCGGCGGGGATCGCGGCCGGGTCCCGCGACCACAGGTCGAGGAAGTGCCCGAAGAACAGCTCCGGGGCCGCACCGATCAACTGCTCCGGCAGCCCTGGGGGTTGGGCCATCAGATACAGATGGAAGGCCACGGCGGCCGAGGCACCGTGCAGCACCTCCCACATGTCCACGGTGGGCAGTACGTCCAGCAGCGCCAGGTGGGTGACGGCGTCCGGGTGGTCGAGCCCGGCCCGGAAGGCGACCAGGGCGCCCCGGTCGTGCCCGGCCAGCGCGAAGCGCTCATGGCCGAGGGCCCGGGCGAGCGCCACGACGTCCGCGGCCATCGTCCGCTTCGAGTACGACGACCCGTCCGCGTCGGCCGGCTTGTCACTGGCGCCGTAACCGCGCAGGTCGGGGCAGATCACGGTGTGGTCGGCGGCCAGACCGGCGGCCACGTGCCGCCACATCAGGTGGGTCTGGGGGAAGCCGTGGAGGAGGACGACCGGGCTGCCGGTGCCGCCCACGGCCGTGTGCAGGGAGACACCGTCCGCGACCGGGACGCGGCGCTGCTGGAAACCGGGGATGTCCATGTGCTTCATGTGCTTCATGCGCCGAGACTCCCGTGCCCGGATCAGCAGCCGATCAGCAGCACGTACGGTGGGCGGGTGAGCAAGGACGAGGTCGTCTTCGGGGTCCTCGGGCCGGTCACGGCGGAGCGCGCCGGAGTCCCGCTCGCCCTGAAGGGTCCCCGGCACCGCGCGGTGCTGGCCCGGCTGATCGTCGCCCGCAGACGGGTCGTGCCGGTCGCCCGCCTGGTCGCCGACCTCTGGGACGAGCCACCGCCCACCGCCCTCGGCGCGGTCCGCACCTTCGTGGGGGACCTGCGCCGCGCCCTCGAACCCGACCGCCCGCCCCGCACCCCGGCCCGGCTGCTGGTCACCGACGGCCCCGGCTACGCCCTGCGCACGGATGCGGTGGACGCCCGTCGGTTCGAGAAGGCAGTGGAGACGGCCGCGACGGAGGAGCCCGCGCAGGCCGCGCTGTCGTTGCGTACGGCGCTGGAGCTGTGGCGGGGGCCCGCCTACGCCGAGTTCGCCGACGAGGAGTGGGCCGGTGCCGAGCGGGCCCGGCTCGCCGAGCTGCGGCTGCGGGCGGTGGAGCAGCGGGCCGAGGCGTTGCTCGCCGGGGGCCGGGCGGCCGAGGCGGTGCCCGATCTGGATGCCCACCTCACCGGGCATCCATGGCGCGAGGAGGCCTGGCGGCTGCTCGCACTCGCCCTGTACCGCACCGGCCGCCAGGGCGACGCCCTCGCGGTGCTGCGCCGGGCCCGAACCACCCTCGCCGACCAGCTGGGCCTCGACCCCGGCCCGGCCCTGCGCCGGCTGGAGGCCGGCATCCTCGCGCAGGACCCCGCCCTGGACGCGGAAGAACCGGCAGCCACGGCGGCCGCCCGGGTGTGGTCCAGGGCGACCGAGGCGTACGACCGTACGGTGGCCGCCGGTGCCCGGGCCCGCCTGGAATCCACCGTCGGCCTGCTGCGGACCCTCGCGGTGACCGGCTCCGGCGGGCTGGCCGCGGCCCGTGAACACCGGCTCGCGGCGATCACGGCGGCCGAGGACTTCGGCGACCCGGAACTGACGGCGCGGGTGATCGGCGCGTACGACGTCCCCGCGATCTGGACCCGGTCCGACGACCCGGTGGGCGCCCACCGGATCGTCGAAGCCGCCGAACGGGCCCTGGCCAGGCTCCCCGCGACCCCGGCCCAGGACGCGGCCCGCTGCCGGCTGCTCGCCACGATCGCCCTGGAGTCACGCGGCACCGGGTCGGCCCGTGCCGCGGAAGCGGCCGCTGCTGCGGAGCACCTCGCCCGCCGCCTCGACGACCCGGCGCTGCTCGCCTTCGCCCTCAACGGCGTCTTCATGCAGTCCTGCACCCGGCCCGGACTCGCCCCGCGCCGCGACGCCATCGGCACCGAACTGATCGCCCTGTCCGACCGGCACGGCCTGGTCACCTACGAGGTGCTCGGCCACCTGATCCGAGTCCAGGCACGCGCCGCCCTGGCCGACTTCACGACGGCCGACGAACACGCGGCGGCGGCCGACCGGCTGGCGGCCCGTCATGAACTACCGCTGGTCCGGGTGTTCACGACGGGATACCGGGCGGTGCGGCTGGCGGCGGAGGGGGAGGCAAGGCCGCCCCTTGCGAGCGGGGCAGTCGAAGACGCCTACCGCGAGGTCGACCGACTGCTGGACGGGCCGGGGATGCCCGGGGTGCGCGACGGGCTGCTTCCCCTCGCGCTGCTCTGCCTCCGCCTCGCGGGGCGGCCGTACGGCATCCGGGAGGCCGTCGGTCCCGGCGCCGCCTGGGGGCCGTACCTCCCCTGGGTCCGGCCCGCGCTCGCCCTCGCCGCCGACGACGAAAGGGCAGCCCGCGAAGCACTCCGCGGACTGCCCGAGCCCCCTGTCGACCTCGTGCAGGAGGCGCTGTGGTGTGTCGTGGCGGCCGCCGCCCTCGATCTCGACGACCGCCCGACGCTCCGCCGCTGCCAGGAAGCGCTACGCCCGGCCGTCGGCCAACTCGCCGGCGCGGGCAGCGGATTACTGACGGCAGGCCCGATCGATGCCTGGCTGGCGGCGATTGCAGAGGCCCTCCGCTGACCAGCGCCCCGAGGGGCGCGGGGCCGTATTCATGTGCGGCTACCGCCGCGTGGGCGCGACCGGCCACGACGGCGCCGCAGCCGAACAACAACACCCCCCGGCACCCCCAGCGGAGCGCCTACGCCGTGAGCTCCTTCTTGATGCGGTCCAGCATGAACGCCGAGGATTCGTGTGCCCGCTCTTCCCAGGCGAAGACACAGGCGGTCGCGACGCCGTCGAAGTTCAGGTCGCGCAGGGTGCCGAAGAAGGCGTCCCAGTCGACCTCGCCCTGGCCGATGTCCAGGTGCTGGTGGATCCGGGCCGTGGTGCCGGGCGGGTTGAGGATGTAGCGCAGCCCGCTGGAGCCCTTGTGGTTGAAGGAGTCCGCGATGTGCACGTGCTGCAGCTTGTCACCGGCGTAGCGCATCATCGCCGCGATGTCGGCCCTGGGGTCGGCACCGGAGAGGTGGAAGGAGTGCGGGGCGCAGTACAGGTAGTTCACCCACGGCTTGTTGATCGCGCGGACCAGGTCCACCGCGGGGGCGTTCTCCTCGCAGAAGTCGTCCGGGTGCGCCTCCAGGTTGAGGGCGATGCCCTCGCGCTCGAAGAGCGGGAGGAGTTCTTCGAGGGAGCGCCAGAAGGCCGCTTCGCTCTCCGCCGCGTGCTCGGGACGCCCGTTGAACTCGCTGTTCATCAGCGGGCATTCGAGGTCCGCCGTGATCTCGATCATCCGCTTCCAGTAGCGGACGGCCGCCTGCCGCTCCGTCTCGTCCGGCGACGACCACTTGTACAGCGGCAGCACCGAGGACAGCTTCACACCGTGCGTGCGCAGGGAGTTCTTCAGCTCCGCGATCCGCTCGTCGTCCGCACGCGGGTGCAGGAAGAACGGCATGAAGTCGTCGCGCGGCGACAACTCGATGTACTCGTAGTCGAGTTCGGCCACCGTGCGCACCATGTCGTCGATCGGCAGGGCACGGAACATGTACGGGTCGAGGGCGATCTTCATGCGGTGCCTCCGTAGAAGGCCGGGCGGGGCTTGATGTCGGTGGCGACGACGCCGCCCGACTGCAGGGCGTCGACGGTCGCGGCGGTGATGACGGTGGCGGCGTAGCCGTCCCAGGCCGAGGGGCCGGTGGGCTCGTTGCCGGCCGCGAGGCCCGCGATCCACTCGCGGAACTCGGTGTCGAAGGCGTCGCGGAAGCGGCCCACCCAGTCGATGAGGACCTCGGTGCTGTGCTGACCTGCGGTGCGGACGCCGACCGCGGCCGGGTCGGGGAGCCGGACCAGGCCCTCCTCGCCGACGGTCTCGCACTGGATGTCGTAGCCGTACTGGCAGTTGACGAAGACCTCCAGGTCGATCCGGACGCCCTTGGCGGTCTCGAAGAGGATGATCTGCGGATCCTTGAGGTGGGCGAACCGCTTGCTGGTGGCGCGCGGGGTGATCACCTGGGTGGAGACGATCTCGTCGTCGAGCAGCCAGCGCAGCACGTCGACCTCGTGCACCGCCGTGTCCAGCGAGGCCATCTCGGAGGTGTAGGACTCCGGGACGGTCGGGTTGCGGTGGGCGCAGTGCACGATCAGCGGTTCACCGATCGTCCCGGAGTCGATGACCTGCTTCAGCCGGCGGTAGCCGGCGTCGTAGCGGCGCATGAAGCCGACCTGGACCAGCCGGCGGCCGTGCGCCTGCTCGGCCTCGACGATGCGCAGGCAGTCCTCGGCGGTGGTGGCCAGCGGCTTCTCGCAGAAGACCGGCTTCCCGGCGGCGATCGCGTTCAGCACGTGCTCGGCGTGGGTGGGGCCCCAGGAGGTGACGAGGACGGCGTCGACGTCGTCCGCGGCGACCACGGCCGCGCCGTCGGGCAGCACCCGGGCACCGACCGGCTCGGCGGCCTCGGCGGCACGGACCGGGTCGATGTCGGTGACCGCGGTCACCTGGGCGCCGGTGACGGTGTGGGTGAGGCGCTGGATGTGCTCTTTGCCGATCCAGCCGGCGCCGATGACGCCGATACGTACGGTCATGGTCGTATGTCCTTCGAAGAGGTCAGGAGAAGCGCGCGCGGAGCTCGGCTTCGAGGGTTTCGAGGGTGCGGCCCTTGGTCTCGGGGACGTAGAGCTTCACGAAGGCGAGCGAGAAGATCCCCGCCACGACGAACAGGAAGAACGTGTCGGAGATCCCGATCGCGGAGACCAGCGACGGGAAGACCAGCCCGATCACGAAGTTGGTCAGCCACAGCACCACGGCCGCGATGCCCATCCCGAAGCCGCGCATCCGCATCGGGAAGATCTCGGACAGCATCAGCCAGGTCACCGGGGAGATCGCGCCCTGCTGGAAGGCGAGGAAGGTGACGGTCATGGCGAGCACGGCGTAGGCCCGGCCGTCGCCGGCGGGCAGCACGAGGGAGAACACCCCGATGAACAGGAGCGCCAGCGTGGTGCCGATCTGGCCGGTCATCAGCATGGGGCGGCGGTTGGCGCGGCCGAGCAGCCAGATGCCGACGAAGGTGGCCAGCACCGAGATCACACCGTTGGCGATGTTCGCGGTCAGCGCGGTGTCCGAGGCGAAACCGGCGTCCGAGAGGATCTGGGTGCCGTAGTACATGATCGTGTTCACGCCGGTGATCTGCTGCACGATCGCGATGCCGAAGCCCACGAACATCAGCTTGCGCAGCCACGGCGTGGACCGCATGTCCTGCCAGCCGCCGAGCTTCTCCTGCTCCTCCTTGACGGCGAGCGCGGACACCTCGGCCAGCTCGGCCTCGGCGCGCTGCCGGGAGCGGACCTGCTTCAGGACTTCCAGTGCCTCGTTGAAACGGGTCTGGGAGGCCAGCCAGCGCGGGCTCTCCGGCATGACCAGCATGCCGAACCACAGCACCACCGCCGGGATGGTGGCGATCACCAGCATCCAGCGCCAGATGCCGCCGGACTCGCTGCCCACGTTGGCGATGACCGCGTTGGAGGTGAAGGCCAGCAGCTGGCCGCTGACGATCATCAGCTCGTTGCGGGTGACCAGCGCACCGCGCCGCTCGGCGGGGGAGATCTCCGCGAGGTAGACCGGCACGGTGACCGAGGCGCCACCGACCGCGAGGCCGAGCACGAAGCGGGCCACGATCATGACCGCGGTGGTCGGGGCGAGGGTGGCGCCGAGGGCGCCGACGAAGAACAGCACCGCGAGAGTGAGGATCGTACGGCGGCGGCCCCGCGCGTCCGACAGCCGGCCGCCGGCCACCGCGCCGAGCGCGGCACCCAGCAGCAGCGAGCTGGTGACCATGCCCTCGGTGACCGCGTTCAGCCCGAGGTCCTTGCTCATGTAGGGCAGGGCACCGTTGATGACACCGGTGTCGTAGCCGAAGAGCAGTCCGCCGAAGGTGGCGATGATCGTGATGATGCGCAGCCGCCGGGAGACCGCCGTGGCGGGCTGGTCGGTGACGGGGGCGGTGGCCTGGAGCGTGTCGTCCCTGACGTTCATCGGCCGCCTCCTACCGGTTCGGGTTCGGGCGACGGGTACCGGACAGGCCGTGGCCGTTCAGGTACTCACGCGTGCTGGTGGCGATGGGCAGCGGCACCTCGGGGGCGCACGGGTACAGGTCCTGCTCGACGATCACGAACAGCTCGGCGTCGAGCTTCGCCAGCTCGGCCACCACGTCGGCGGGGTTCGGCACACCGGCCGGCGGCGACACGCACACGCCCCGCTTCACGGCCTCGCCGAAACCGAGGTCCTCGGCCGCGACCTGGGCCAGGATCTCCGGGTCCATCTGCTTGATGTGCACATAGCCGACACGCTCGCCGAAGCGGCGGATCAGGTCGACGTTGTCACCACCGCCGTAGGCGACGTGTCCGGTGTCCAGACACAGGTTCGTGTACCGGCCGTCGGACTCGTTGAGCAGCCGCTCGATCTCCGGCTGGGTCTGGATGTGGCTGTCCGCGTGCGGGTGGACGACGAGGCGGACGTCGTACTCGTCGAGGAGGAGTCTGCCCAGCCGGTCGGCGGCCTTGCCGAAGCCCGCCCACTGCTCGGCGGTCAGCTCGGGCGACTCGGTGAACGCGCCGGTCTTCTCGTCCCGGTACATGGGCGGGATGAGGACCAGGTGGTGGGCGCCCGCGGCCCGGGTCAGCGTGGCGACCTGGCGGACGTGGGCGAGCATCTCGTCCCAGGCCTCGGGGCGGTGCAGCGCGCCGAACGCGGTGCCGCCGGAGACCTTGAGCCCACGGGCGTCGAGCTCCTCCTTCAGCACCTTCGGGTCGGTGGGCAGATAGCCGTAGGGCCCGAGCTCGAACCACTCGTAGCCGGCCTGATTCAGCTCGTCGAGGAAGCGGGTGTACGGGACCTGGTGCTCGTCCTCCGGGAACCAGACGCCCCAGGAGTCGGGGGCGGAGCCGAGGCACAGGTTGCCGACGGTGGTGCGGAGGGGGGATGGCGCCGTTGCCATGGCGTGTCCTTCGGGGAGAGGGGGACGGGGAGGGCTGTCGCCAGCTGGCTGCTGCGCTCTACTAGCGCGCTCTAGTGCGAGTACGATGACCCCTGTCCGAATGTCATGTCAATACCTTGTTGCCGGGGGATTTCCTGGAGGCTCCGGGGGCAGGCCCTAGGCTGGGCTCCGTCGAAGGGTGGGTGCACAGGTGGATGCAGCGGGCAGGCAGCGGCCGACGATGGCCGACGTCGCCGACAGGGCGGGGGTCTCCCGGGCGCTGGTGTCGATCGTGTTCCGCAACCAGCCGGGCGCGAGCCAGGAGACGCGCGAGCGGGTGCTGCGGGTCGCCGACGAGATCGGCTACCGCCCCGACAGCGCGGCCCGGCTGCTGGCCCGCGGCCGCAGCCGCACCCTCGGTGTGATGTTCACCGTCCACCAGACCTTCCACACCGACCTGATCGAGGGCATCTACCCGGAGGCCGAGCGGCTCGGCTACGACGTGCTGCTCTCCGCCGCCTCCCGCGGCCGCAGCGAGGAGAAGGCGGTCGAGGCCCTGCTCGGCCACCGCTGCGAGGCGCTGATCCTGCTCGGCCCGGACGCGGAGCCCGCCTACCTCGACGGCCTCGGCCAGCGGGCCGTCACCGTGTCGGTCAGCCGGCGGGTGCCACGGGCCCGGGTCGACTTCGTGCACAGCGCCGAGAGCAAGGGCGTCCGGCAGGCCATGGACTACCTGGTCGAGCTCGGGCACCGCAGGATCGTGCACATCGACGGCGGCGGGGGTCCCGGGTCGGCCGAGCGGCGGCGCTCCTACCGGGCCGCGATGCGCCGGCACGGACTGGAGACGGAGATCCGGGTGATACCCGGTGAGCACACCGAGCAGTCCGGCATCGAGACCGGACGGCTGCTGCTGGCGGAACGCGACCGCGGGCTGCCCCTGCCCACGGCGGTGCTGGCGGGCAACGACCGTTGCGCGATGGGCGTGTTGATGGCCATGACGCGCGGTGGCGTCGAGGTCCCGCGGGACCTCTCCGTGGTCGGCTTCGACGACAGTCATCTCTCCCACCTCATGCCGGTCGGCCTCACGACGGTGCGTCAGGACGCGGGGCTGATGGCCGAGTACGCGGTGCGGTTCGCCGTGGAGCGGCTGGAGAACCCCGAACTGGAGCCGCGCGAGGCGGTGCTGGACCCGAAACTGGTGGTACGGGGCACAAGCGGGCCGCCCCCCGCAGGGGACGGCCCGAGTGCCCGGTGAGTGCTGACTGACCGTCAGCGGGTGCCGTTGGCGGCGAACTTGGCGATCGTGTCGGCGTTGTCCTTGGTGACGAACGCGGGACCGGTCAGGACGGGGGCCGCGCCGCCGCCGCTGTAGTTGCCGTTGTTCTTGTAGAGCCACAGGGCGTCGACGGCGAGGTAGCCCTGGAGGTAGGGCTGCTGGTCGACCGCGAACTCGACCGAGCCGTTCTGGACGGCGGACACCAGGTCCTTGTTGAGGTCGAAGGTGGCGACCTTGGCCTTGCTGCCGGCGTCCTTGACGGACTGGATGGCGGTCAGGGCGATCGGGGCGCCGAGGGTGACGACCTGGTCGATCGAGGAGTCCTGCTGGAGCTTGGCGGTGATGGTGGACTTGACCGAGGGCATGTCGGTGCCGTTGACGTAGATCTTGTCGGTCTTGCCCTTGAAGCCCTTGGCCAGACCCGCGCAGCGGGCTTCGAGGGCGACCTGGCCCTGGGCCTGCACGACGCAGAGGGCGTGCTTGGCGCCGAGCTGGTTGAGGCGCTCGCCGAAGGCCTGGCCCGCGATGTTCTCGTCCTGGCCGAAGTACTCGAGCATGCCGAGCTTCTTCCAGGCGTCCACACCGGAGTTGAAGCCGACGACGGGGATGCCGGCGGCCTCGGCCTTGGCCGTGACGGCCTTCAGGGCGTCGGGCGTGGCGGCGGTCAGGGCGATGCCGTCGACCTTCTGGTCGATCGCGTTCTGCACCAGGTTGGCCTGGTTGGGGCCGCTGGGGTCGGCCGAGTAGACCAGCTTGATGTTGTCCTTGGCGGCGGCCGCGGCCGCGCCCTTGCGGATCAGGTCCCAGAAGGTGTCGCCGGGCTGGGCGTGGGTGATCATGGCCACCGTCATGCGGGGCGTGGACGCCTTGCCGGCGGACGCGGCCGCGCCGCTGTTCTCGGACTTCTTGCCGCCCGAGCTGCTGGAGCAGCCCGTGGCGAGCAGGGCGCCCACGAGAACGGTGGCGGCCATTGCGGCGGCTCGGTGGTTTCTGTGCATGTCCCTTGCACCTCGCTGTGCGGTCTGGATCGGCTCTGGGGAGCGGAACGAGCTGGAAATGACGGGGAGGAGAAGCAGGTGGTCCGGCGCCGGGTGTGACGGTCGACTGGTCATGGAATGACAGTCGCCCTCGCCGCGGCGCGAGCGGTGGACCGCCGGCGGTGGGGGGCAGGGGCACCGGTGGCCGACCGGGTGCCTCGCACTGGCGGGGATGGAGCTCCGTGCCGACGGCCAAGGGGTGCGACCGTCGACGGCTGTGCAGGTGCTAGAGCGCTTTATTAGCGCGCTCTAGTGACTCGTACTATGGGGTCGCCCTCAGGGGATGTCAATCACTTTGTCATGACGTTCCAACAAAGGTGTGTACGTAGTCTGGAGGCATGGGCGACGGCACGGTGACGCTGTTCCTGTGCGGGGATGTGATGCTCGGGCGCGGTGTCGACCAGATCCTCGCGAGCCCCGGTGATCCGGCCCTTCGGGAGGACTACGGCGGGGACGCCCGGTCCTACGTCCGCCTCGCGGAATCCGCGGGCGGCCCGATCCCCGCTCCCGTCGCCCCGTCCTGGCCATGGGGTGAGGCGCTGCGGCTCCTGGAGGAGACCGCGCCGGACGCGAGAGTCCTGAACCTGGAGACATCGGTGACGTGCAGCGACGCGTTCGCCCCGGGGAAGGCGGTCCACTACCGCATGCACCCGGACAACCTGCCCGCACTCACGGTGGCCCGGCCCGACGTCTGCGTCCTGGCCAACAACCACGTGCTCGACTTCGGCCGCTCCGGTCTGGCGGAGACGCTCGACTCGATGGACCGCGCGGGACTGCGTACGGCGGGCGCCGGACGCGACGCCGCGCAGGCGTACGCGCCCGCCGCGGTCCCCCTCCGCGACGGCCGCCGCCTGCTGGTCTTCGCCCTCGGGGCGGGATCCAGCGGCATCCCCGCCGACTGGGCGGCGGTCGAGCACCGGTCCGGTGTCGCCTACGTCCCCGAACTCTCGGCCTCCTCGGCGGCGGAGGCGGTCACGGCCGTGCGCCGGGCGCGGGGCGCCGGTGACCTGGTGGTCGTGTCCGTGCACTGGGGCTCCAACTGGGGCTACCTCGTCCCCCGGAGCCAGGTCCGCTTCGCGCACGCCCTCGTGGACGGCGGCGCGGACGTCGTCCACGGGCACTCCTGTCACCACCCCCGCGCCGTCGAGGTGTACCGGGACCGGCTGATCCTCTACGGCTGCGGAGACTTCATCGACGACTACGAGGGCATCACCGGCTACGAGGAGTACCGCGACGACCTCCGTCTCGCCCACCTCGTCACGCTGGCCGCGGACACGGGCCGGCTCGTCGGCCTGCGGATGGTGCCGTTCCAGGTCCGGCGGCTGCGACTGGAGCCCGCCCCGGCCGAGGACCGCGGCTGGCTGCGCCACACCCTCGACCGGATCAGCCACGGCGTCGACATCACCCTGGACCCCGACGGCGCCCTGACCCTGGGTGCGTCCGCGGATTCGGCGCCGTGACCTCACGCGGTGGATTACGCTGCGTAGTGGGGTCGTTACGGAAGCGTAGGGGAGTCATCATGCCGCAACGGCGAGTCGTCACGGGCCGCAGCCAGGAGCCGCGTCAGCGGTTCGCGGAGGAGCTGCGGGAGTTGCGGGCGCAGAAGGGGATCAGCCTGCGGCAGCTCGGTGAACGGCTGGGCTGGGACTGTTCCCTGTTCGGGAAGATGGAGAAGGGGGAGACGCTGGGAGGTCCCGAAGTCGTCCAGGCGCTGGACGACTATTACGGGACGCCGGGGCTGTTGCTGGCGCTGTGGGAGCTGGCGCGGGCGGACAAGACGCAGTTCCGCGAGCAGTACCGGGAGTACATGGCTCTGGAGGACATGGCGGTCGGCCTGTGCCACTTCGCGGTGAGCGTGCTGCCGGGGCTGTTGCAGACGCCGGGGTATGCGCGGGAACTCCTGGCAGTGGGTGGCCTCAAGGGCGAGGAGCTGGAGCAGCAGGTCGAGGCGCGCATGGGGCGGCGGGAGTTGTTGGAGGGGGAGGGGGCGCCGTCGTTCCGGACGATTCTCTCGGAGGCCGTTCTGCAGACGCCGCTGCGAGCCGCGGGGGAGTGGGGTGCCCAACTGGAACACCTCCTGGAGATGGCGGAGCGTGAGAACGTGACCGTCCATGTGCTGCCGAACAGTGCGGGCCTGCATGCCCTGATGGGCTTCGACCTCTGGTACCTGCTGCTGCCGGACGGCCGGACGGTGGCCTACACGGAGAACGGCTACAGGGGTGAACTGATCGAGGAATCCACACCAGTTGTGCGCTTGCAGAAGGCATACGATTCAGTACGCGACCTGGCGTTGTCCCCAGTCGAGTCGCGGAAGTACATTCTGCGCAGGTTGGAGGAGGTACCTTGCGAATCGTCGACCTGAACGCTGCTTCGTGGCGCAAGAGCACTTACAGCAACCAGGACGGTGGCGCGTGCGTCGAGGTGTCCGACGACTTCGCCGCCGTCGTCCCCGTTCGCGACAGCAAGAACCCGTACGGTCCCGCGATCGTGTTCCCGGCCGAGGGATGGTCGGCGTTCGTCTCCGCCGTGAAGGGCGGGGAGTTGAGCGCGTAGGCGGCGCCGTACAACTCCTCACCGCGTACTGCACACCGTCCTCGGCGCCGCCTTGCTGTGGGGGCCCTGGGCGTTCTGCACCCGTTGCACGTCCTGGAGGAGGCCCGGGATGTCGGGACTCTGGTGGGCGGCGACCCTCGCGATGGTCTCCAGGACGGCCCCGTAGAACGCGTCCCGTACGGCGGGTGCCATGACGTCCGAGGCGTCCAGGCAGCGCGGGCCCGTGCGGAGCCGCTCGGAGATCTCGCGTTCGATCAGGCCGTCCTCCGATGTCACCTGGCGGTTCGCCGAGAAGACGCCCAGGTGGGCCCACTTCTGCTGGCCCTCCTTGGAGGCCAGTTTCCGGATCAGCGTCTTGGCCTGAGGGCTGTCGCTGAACAACGCCGCGAAGTCACCGGTGACCTCGTGGGCCCGGACCGGGCCGCCGCCGGGCAGCAGCGGGGCAGAGTCCATCAGGCGCGCCTGCGGTGCGTCGGACGCGTAGAAGGAGCGGGCGAAGGAGCCCTGGTGCTCCAGCCTGCACCCGCCCCAGCCGTCGAACAGCAGCCCGTGGCCGCCCGAGGCGCCGCGATGGTCGGTGAGCAGGGCATGTCTGGCCGCGGTCCGGTCCTCCCCGAGCAGCTTGGCCCACGCCTCCCAGGCGGAGCGCACCGGAGTGCTCCGCCACCACCGGGTCGGGCCCGAGTCCAGTGCCCACTTCTCGTAGACGGCCGGGCCCGACCGTTGCAGCACGAGGTCCTCGATCCAGTCCGTGCCGGGCCAGCCGGAGGCACCGTCGTCCCCCATGCCGATGCACCAACTCCGCAGCGACGCGGGCGATTCGGGCGGCTTCTCGCCCTGCCGGTACCAGACGATGCTCTTCAGGTCCGCCTTGACCGGGACCCAGTACACATGCGAGGAGTTGGTGCCGGTCGCGTTCCACGGGGCGCCGTACTGCGCCGGGTCGTAGAGTCTGTCCAGCGGTTTGAGGCGGTTCTGGTCGGCGTACTCGGCGAGTTCGCCGATGCCCGGCATGATCACGATGTCCGGCGGCTCTCCCGACTGCACCTTGGAGAGCAGCACCTCGCGCTGGGCCGCGGTGCCCTGGTACTGGAAGGGGATGCCGAAGCCTCGCAACAGGCTCTCGAACTGGGTCTCCTGGGCCCCGGTCCAGGTGCCGAGGATGGTCACCGGCTCCCC
The DNA here is from genome assembly GCF_044767525.1 of Streptomyces sp. NPDC101234. Taxonomy (NCBI): domain Bacteria; kingdom Bacillati; phylum Actinomycetota; class Actinomycetes; order Kitasatosporales; family Streptomycetaceae; genus Streptomyces; species Streptomyces sp. NPDC101234. Next base: position 175,081 of record NZ_JBIWOA010000007.1, read on the forward strand.
GTCGTCGTGCCGCGCCCAGGCCGCCACCATGCCGCCGGCGGCGATCAGCGCCATGACCACGAGGACGACGAACACCTTGAACCGCCGGGTCACCGCCGCCTCCAGTAGTCGCTGTCGAGCCGGAGACCGAGCCCCAGCGCGGGCAGTACGACGACCAGCAGACCGCCGACGACGGTGGCCCGGTACACCCGGTCGGTCCAGGCGTCGTCGGCCAGCTGCTGCCGGACCTCCTCCGACAACTCCGTGACGCGTTGCTGCGCCGTGTCCAGTTCCGCGCTGGTCCGCCCGGACGTCTCGGTGATCTGCTGCAGGTCCCCGAGCGCCCCGTCGAGGTCGTGCTCGGTGGCGGACGTCGTCAGCAGTGGGAACACCGCCAGCAGCACGGTGAGGACGAGGGCCGCGAGCAGGTACGGGTTCCAGTCCCGGCCGCAGCGGTCACGCAGCACGAACAGCGCCGAGAGCAGGGTCAGCGCCACGGCGGCCAGGGCGAGTTCGGCGAACCACCACCCCGCCCGCTGCCAGCGGCCCATGGCGGCCGTGGCCCTGGCGTGCCCCATCTGGGTCCTCTGCAGGTCGTCCAGGCGAGGAGCGAGCCCCACCTTGGGGCGGGTGAGCAGCGAGTGCGCCTCGTCGAGCTTCTGCTCCCGCATCAGCGGCTGGTCGTAGTAGATGGACGTGCCGAGGTTGAGCGAGGTGCTGTAGGTGTTCAGCAGACCCATGACGGTGCCGAGGTCCTGGTCGGTGCGGTCGGCGATCCGGGACAGGCCCTGGTCGGCGGCGGAGAGCTGGGAGCGGTAGGTCTCGCCCGAGCCCGCGACGTCGACCAGATGCATCCGCACCAGGGTGTGGGCCTCCTGGTCGGCGCGGAGCGCCGCCAGCCGGGTGCCGGCGAGCCCCTGCACGGCCGGTGCCTCGCGGGTGGCGAGGGCCTCCGCGCCGTGCTGGGTCTGCCGGTACGAGAGGAACAGCGCGGTCGAGGCGACGGCCGCGCACAGCAACAGCACCAGCAGATGCGTCTCCAGCAGCCGGCGGGTCCGCCAGGGCGTCAGCCGCCGGCGCCAGAAGGCGGCGGGGGAGTACCGCCGCAAGGAGGCGGAGGCGATGCGTACGGTCGTCACAGCAGCTTCTCCCCGCAGATGATGCAGTGGCGGGCCTCGCTCCCGGCCCGGCGGCCGCAGTTGCCGCAGCGCGGGCCCGGCGGTGCGTCGACGCCGTCGGGCGGGAGCGCGCCGGGACGGGACCCGGCGCGCAGGATCATCGGGCCGAGGGTGCCGGCGTCGACGGCGCGCAGCCGGATCCGGCCCTCGGCCGCGTCCTCGATGTCGGCGACCGTACGGATCTCGTCCAGCACCCAGCCCGTGCCGAACCGCGCCGCGAGCCGGGCGGCCAGCCCCAGCCGGTCCTCGGCGGTGTCCCGCCGCTGCTCCTGGAGCGCGGCGAGCCCCTCGCGCAGGGCGCCGCGCATCCGGGCGGTGGCGTTGAGGCTGCGCACACTGCCGGCGCCCTCCCGGGCGGGCGGCGCGGACTGGTCGGGGAGATGCCAGCGGGCCACGACGGGCGCGTGGACCTCACCGATGGAGACCATGGCGAACTGCAGCTCCGTCTCCAGCGGGTCGTCGTCGGCGTCCGCGACCAGGGTCAGCAGATAGTCGCGTCGGCCCTGCTCCCACTGGTAGGTGGGAAAGCTCCAGCGGTGCGGCCGGCCCGGCTGCGGCAGCCCGCCGAGGCGGTGCGGCCGGGGCGCCTTCTCGCTGAGCGAGACCTGGCGCACCGAGGGCCGCAGGGTCACCTCGATCGGCAGCTGGGGCGTGTGCACCCGGCGCAGCCGCGCGATCGCGTCGGTGATCGCCCGGCCGAGGCCGTCGTCCACGAACTGGGCGGTGCCGTGCAGCCGTTCGGCGAGGGTGAGCAGCGGGTCGGGGGTCCAGTCGGCGCCCACCGCGAACACATCGCAGGTGAACTGCCCGGCGCAGACGTCCAGTTCCTCCTCCAGCCGGGTCTCCCCGGCCGCGCTGCTGCCGTCGGTGATCAGCACCAGATGCTGCACGGACACCGGCCGGCCGGCCAGCAGGGCGCGCGCCCCGGCCGCCCAGGCGGCGTACCCGGCCGGACGCGGACCGTCCCGGTGCAGCGGGAGCGCGCCCGCGCCGAAGGCGGCCCGGCGCCGCTGGTACTGGTCGGCGACGGCCCACTCGTCGTCGCCGCGCGGATAGCAGCGGACCGGCTCGGGCCCGCTGCCCAGCACCGCGAAGGAGATCCGGTCCGGCAGCGCGCGCAACGCGGCCGGCAGGGCGTGCCGGACGACGGCCCGGTTGGTCTCGGCGACGTCCACCGCGATGATCACGGCGAGTTCGACCGCGGGCAGATCGGTGGGGGCGCCGTCGGCGGCCACGTCGACCTGGAGATGGGCCTCGATCTTCGCGCTGCGGTGCGGGCGCAGATCGCCGTCGAGATCGACGTGCAGTCGGATGCCCGGCTGCGGCGGCCGGGTGTGGCTGCTCATGTCCTACGTCACCGCTCCTTCCCTGCGTCGCCTGCGCACCGCGTGGCGGGTGCCGTTCGGTCGGTCGCGCCGGGTGCCGTTCGTGCATCGGTCGGTCGTGTGTGGTGCCGTTCGTGTGTCGTGCGGCCGTTCGTGTGCGGTGCCGTTCGTGGGGTGTGTCGTTGTTCGGTGGTGCCCGGTGCCGTTGCGGTCGGAAACCCGTGCTGCTGTGCGGTCGGGTATCCGTCGTGCTGTGCCGTGCGTGGTCTGTTGCGTGCCGTGCGGTCAGATCAGGGTCTGCGGTCGTACCGCGTGCAGGAGGTCCACGAGGTGTTCGTGGGTGGCGGCCGACTCCCGATGGCGGGCGGCCAGTTGCCGGTAGAGCGACTCCAGCCGCAGGCGCAGCTCGCGCTCCGGCGCGGTCAGGTGTCTGAGGCGGCGGGCGTCGAGCCGGCCGGTGCCCCCGCCCGCGGGGCCGGCCCGGTCGTTGAGGCGGTGCAGCGCGTCCAGTTTCCATTCGTGCAGCTCGGTACGGAGGCGCAGCGCCTCGTCCTCGGACAGGCTCGGCTCGCCCGCGCCCGGCCCGCGGCCGACCAGGCCCGGCAGCTCGGCCAGCGCCGCGTCGACCTCGGCGGGTGCGGCGAGCGAAGCGAGATGGGGGTCCCCCCGGACGAAGTCCGGGGGAGGATCGACGTCCCCGGGCAGCCGGGCCGCGCGGATGCGCAGGGAGGCGATGCGGGCGACGGTGTGGTCCAGGGTGCCGGGCCCCACCCGGCCCAGCACGTCGAGGGCCGCCCGCCGGTCGCCCGCGCGCAGCGCGAGCCTGGCCAGGCCCAGGGCGGCGCCGCCGTGCGCGGGGTTGCGGGCGAACACCGCCTCGTACAGCTCCTTGGCGGTGGGCCCGGCTGCCGCGTCGCCGAGCCGCTCCCCGCAGTAGGCGAGGGCCAGCTTCGGGGCGTACTCGCCGGGGAGTTCGAGGTGGACCTGCATGAAGTGGGTCCTGGCCTCGGCGACCTGCTGCGGGTTGTCGTCGAGGCCGGCGCTGCGCAGCGCGAGCAGGGCGCGGTGCCACTCCAGCCGCCACCGGCGCACCGCGGACGGCCCGGGGATGGAGTCGGCGGTGTCCAGCTCCGCCTGGGCCAGCTCCAGGTCGTCGCTCGTGTTCCGGTCCAGCAGGACCCGCACGTTGTGCAGACAGATCTCCACCGAGCGCGGCTTCTCGTCCTCCTGGTCGAGGAGCTGCCCGGGGTCGTAGCCGCTGCTCACCTCGAACCGCGCGGTCTGCGGGTCGCCCGGATACCGCCGCGGCACCGGCAGACAGCCGGCGATCTCGGTGGGGGTGGGGGCACCGAGGTCGAGGGCCGGGGCCAGCGGCGGCTCGTAGCGGTCGCGGCGGGGCCTCTCCAGCCAGTGCCCGATCCCCGGTACCGTGCCGAGCCGGGCGCCGAGCAGCTGCGGGGACGGCCGGAAGTAGTCGGAGGGCTCGGGCGGATCGCTCTTGCCCCGCAGGGCACGGATCTCCCGCAGCGCGCCCCGTAGTTGGCCGGCCATCTCGCGGGCGTCGGTGAACCGCCGCCCGGGGTCGTCCCGGACGGCGCGCTCGACGACCCGCCGGAAGGAGTCGGCGCCGAGGCCGGGCACCTCGTCGACGGCCCAGCCGGCGAGTTCCCGCAGGGTGACACCGACGGTGTGCAGGTCGTGGGCGACCGTGGGCAGACCCGAGAACGCGGTCTCGGGCGCCATGTACTCGGGGGTGACATGGGCGGGCGGCAGACTCTGCCCCTCCTCGCGCATCCCGCCGAGGTCGATGACCTTGACGCCGTTCCCGTGGTGCACGACGTTCGAGGGCTTCATGTCGCCGTAGACGAAGACCCGTTCGCCGCCGGCGTGCAGATGGACGAGGGCCTCCAGGATCTGGCAGCCGTACGCCGCGACATGCTCGATGTCGAGGACCGACGCCCCCCGCCGGGTCTCCTCGACGACCTTCGCGAGGGTGCCGTCGCCGACGTCGTCCATGACGATGTAGCCGCCGGTGATCTCCCCGGTGCCGTCGCGCCGGGCGACGAAGTCACGGATCTGGACGATACGGGGGTGGCGGATGGCGACCAGGTTGCGGCGCTCGACGTCGGCGAGCCGGGCGCCATCGTGCTCGTACCGGTTGAGCAGCCCCTTGACGGCGACGACATCCCCGAGATGGGTGTCCTCGGCGAGATAGACCCAGCCCTGGCCGCCGTGCGCGATCGGTCCCATGATCCGGTACTGGTCGCGCAGCAGCTCGTCCTCGGTGAGTTCGGGCTCGTACGAGTAACGCTCCCCGCAGGCCGGGCAGTAGCCCTTGATGGGCACCGCGCCCACGGTGTACGGCGGGGCGAAGGTGGTGCCGCAGTCGGCGGCCGAGCAGCCCATCCGGATGCGCAGCGGCGCCTCGGGACGGATGAGGCGGGCCTCGGCGGGGCGCGGGGCACGCTCGGGCAGCGCGAGGAGGTCCCGGGGGCCGAGGTCCCGTGGGTCCTCGGGCAGGGCGGGCAGTCCCGGCTGCCCTTCCGCACGGCCGCACAGGTCGCACCAGCCGGTGGGCAGCACGGTGCCCTCGCAGGGTGATCCGTCGAAGCTCCGGTGCGGGCAGGCGGTCATCCTCCCGACCGCCCCCTTTCCCGCCCGGCGCACCGCGTCACCGGCCCTCCTGGCGGTCCAGGTCGGTGCGCAGGGTCCTGAGCAGCGCACGCAGCGCGGCGAGTTGCCGCTGCGGGTCCCGCATCCCGTCGATCCGGCGGCGTTCGGCCCGGCGCAGGTCGGCCGTCTCGGTCACGGAGCTCAGGGAGGCGCTGTCGACGACATCGCGGCGGATCGCGTTGCCGAACTCGGCGACCTCCAGACGGCCGATCAGCGCGTCCGCATGGCTGAGCAGCGCGGGCCGCAGGAGGTCGTCCCGGGCCGCGGTCCAGCCGGTGCCGCCCTCACGCCGGAAGACCAGCAGCAGCCGGAACCCCAACTCCCGTAATCGGTCGAGGAGTTCGATCAGAGGGCGCGGCTGGGCTTCCTCGTCGAGGCCGTCGACGACGACCGTGACGGGCCGTGCGGGCCGTACCGGCGCGAGACCGGGCGCCTGTGCGGGCCGCCGTCCGGTGCCGAGCAGCCAGTCCCAGTAGGCGAGGTACTCACCCACCGGGAAGGAGCCCTTGCCCAGCGCGTGGTCGGCCAGGTGCGGCCTGCTGTCGCCGCCGCGGTGCACGACGTCGGCGCGGTGCAGCAGATGGCGCAGCGAGCGGTCCCTGCCGCTGCCCGGCGGCACCACGGTGATCTTCACCGGGTCCTCGTCGGGGTCCTCGAACCACCGCGTCAGCCGCTCCTCGAAGCCGTGGTCCCAGGCGTCCGGACTGCTCAACTCCTGCACAACCGGGGAGAGTTCCGCGATGCGCTCGACGGGCACCAGATACGAGAAGGCGAGCCGGTTGTCCTCGGGCAGCAGCTCACCCAGGTCGCCGCGCCAGCTCACGACGAGACCGACCACACGGGCGGGCCGGCCCTCCTGCGGCCGGGTGCACACGGCGGCGCCGCTGAAGCCGGCGCGCACCACCTCCGCCCGTGTGACGGCGTCGAGTTGCACCCGCTCGCCGCTGGCGCCGCCGATCCGGCCCCACAGGCTCATCCCGTCGTCGAAGCCCTCCGCGTACCCGGTCGCGTACACCTCCGTACCGGCCCGGAGCCGGGCCTCCAGCCGGGCGGGGCGGGCCTGCGGGCGCGGGCTGTCCAGCCGTAACACGGCGACGTCCTCGCCGTGTTCACCGTCCCGCAGCCAGCCGCCGGGCTCGACCCGTGCGGCGACCGGTGCGAGCGCGCCGTTCTCGGCGAACTCCAGCCACATCACGGCGTCCGGGTGGCGCACCACGTGCGCACAGGTCAGCGCCGTCCGCTGGTCCACGAGTACACCGGCCCCGCAGACGGGGCCGTGCGCGTTCTCGCGTCGCAGCCTGAGTCTCCAGTCCGCACGCAGTTCCCCCATGCTGTCTCACACTACGCGCGGGGCATGCTGCGTCCCTAGACTTGTGACCAGGTTGGATCGGTCAATCAACGGAATCCGGCGGTGTGTTGACATGGGGGATCCGGAACCGATCGGTCTCGCGGAGGCCATCGGCACGGTGCGTGCGGAGCTGGTCCGAGCCCAGGCCGAAGGCGCCGACAGCGACTGGCGGTTCAGCGTGGAGCAGGTCAGCCTGGAGTTCTCGGTCCAGTTCCACCGGGCCGGCGAGGGCGGGGCGGGCTTGCGCCTGGGCGTGGTCGAGGCCCGCCTCGGCGGCTCGGTGAGCCACGACTCCACGCACCGCATCCAGGTCGACCTCAAGCCGCTACCCCGCCCTGACGGCCGCCACCACGAGGTGAGCCGCGAGGACGACGACCCGCTGGCACGGGGCTGACAGGCTCTCCGGTTGGCGGTTGGCGGTTGGCGGTTGGCGGTTGGCGGTTGGCGGCCGGTGGCCCCGGGCACGGCCCCGGACCCGGCCCCGGCCTCGGACCCGGGTACGCGGTCACGGCTGGGGTGTTGTCAGTGCTGTGAGGAGGCCTTCGGCCAGGCGGCGGACCGTGGGGGCGTCGTCCCGTGCCGCCGTGGCGCGTACGACCGCCCGCAGTTGCGCTCCTGGATAGGCGTCGGCATAGGCCAGGCAGTCGTCGGCCGCGTACGCCGTCGCCAGCGCCTGGCCCAGCGCCTCCGCGTGGGTCTCGGCGAAGGCGCGGGCGTTCGCGCCGCTGCTGAGCCGCGCGTACTCATGGCCGTACGCGTCGGCCTCGGCCGCCGAGTAGCCGTTGGCCAGTGCGTGGTCGCGGGCGCCCGCGTGCCCCTCGGCGTAGGCTGACGCCCGGTCGTAGGCGGCCTCGTGCAGGCACAGCAGCACCGGGTGGAGGGCCGACCGCCAGGCGTCCCGGTCGACGGGCGTGCCCTGTGCCGCCGCGCGGTGCAGGGTCGCGGCCACGGTCGTGTCTGCTGAACGGTGCAGGTCCGCCGACACGGTCTTGTCTGTCGCACGGTCCGGGTCCGCCGCCACCGCCGTGTCCGTCGTCTCGGCGAGCAGCGGCAGGACCGTGTTCGCTTGCCAGACGTGCACGGCCCGCAGCCCGGCCGGTGCGCCCGCCGTGCGGAGCAGGTCGTGCAGACGGGTCGCCCAGGCGTCCGCGTCGGGCGGCGGCAGCTCCCCGTGGACGGCGGCGGCGAGCCGCCACAGCCAGGTGGGGATGCCGGTCGCCGGTGGCGGCTCGGGGGTCCGGGCCCGCAGTGCGGTGAGGAAGGTCTCCGGGGCGGCTGTGGTCGGCGCCGGGCGGGCCGCGTGCGTCATGTGCGCGTTCCCTCCGGGCCGGTCAGGCGTGCAGGCTCGTGCCGTCGATCGCCACGCGGCGGCCCTCCCGGGTGTGCGGGAAGTAGTCCCACACGGCGTGGTGCTGCACGCTGCGGTTGTCCCAGAAGACCAGGGTGCGCTCCTGCCAGCGCACCCGGCAGTGCAGCAGCGGGGTCCGGGCGATGTGCGCGTACAGCATCGCCAGCAGGGCGTCGCTCTCGGCGCGCGACAACTGCGTGATGTGCGAGGTGTAGGGCGAGTTGACGAACAGCAGCTTGCGGCCGGTCTCCGGATGGCGGACCACCACCGGCTGTTCGGTGCGCGGTACGTCGTACTCGGGCGGCGGGGTCAGCCCGGCGTCCGTCCAGGGCTTCGCGCCGTCGTGGACAGCGGTCAGGCCGTCCAGGAAGCCGCGCAGGGCGGGGGAGAGCAGCTCGTAGGCCAGGTGCATGTTGGCGAACAGGGTGTCGCCGCCGCTGCCGCCCTCGGGGATCGTCGTGATGTACAGCATCGAACCCAGGGAGGGCTCGGCGTCGGCGGTGCCGTCGGAGTGCCAGCCGTTGCCGGCCACCGCCTTGGAGTCCTTGTCCGCCTTGATCTCCAGGATGTGCGGATCGGATCCCTCGGCCGCGAGGGCGACCGGGTGCAGTTCACCGAAGACGCCCGCGAACCGCTTGTGTGCCTCGGGGGTCAGGTCCTGGTCGCGGAAGACCAGCACATGGTGGGTGTGGAACGCGTGCTTGAGCTCCTTCTCCTGCTGGGGCGTCAGCTCACGGGAGAGGTCGAGGCCGGTGACCTCGGCGCCCAGCACCGGGGTGATCGGGGCGACGGAGAGGGTGTCGTAGGGCTCGGCGGGGCGGGTGGTGAGCCGTTCGACGGCCCGCAGTGCGTAGTCCTCCATGAGGGACCTCCTTGGAATCCTTGGAAACGGGGGAGCGGGGAGAGAGGGGGGATTGGGGGAGCGGGGGAGCGGGGGAGCGGGGGAGCGGGATCAGAGCCCGCGGTCGAGGAGCTCGGCGACCACCAGGCGGCCGAAGGCGAGGTTGCCGTGGATGGTGTCGTCGGCCTGGCAGAAGACCGGCCGCTGCCTCCCCGAGCCGTCGGTGACGCGGGCGCGCAGGTCGACGATCTCCACACCGCGCGCGGCGAGTTCGGCACCGATGACGTCCTGGGCGGCGAAGAACACGGCCGGGTCGGACATGCCGGGGACGCGCTGCGGCGGCAGGGGTGCCAGCACCCGCAGTCCGAGGGCGGCCGTCTGCTCGTAGAAGGCGAGCGCGCCACGGACCCCCGCCCGGACCAGGCCGGCGAACAGCCCGCTGCGCAGGAACCCCTCGGGCACGGTGCCGTGCCGGTCGCGGTGGATGTCCCAGTTCTGCCGGGTGGCCACGGTGTGGGCGCTCAGCCCGAAGGTGCACACGAGCGGCACTCCGAGCCCCGCGAACCCGGTCACGTCCAGCATGTCCAGGAACTCCCGGACCAGCCGCCGCGTCTCCGCGTCCCGGAAGACCAGGTCGCCGTCACCACCGTCACCGTCGTCCACGTCGAGGAAGGGCCCGAGGAAGTCGCGTCCCGAGCCGACCGGGCCGCCCACGAAGGGCAGCCCGGCCTGTCGCGCGGCCCGTCCGACACAGCCGGCGTGGGAGTCACCGAGCAGGAGGAACCGGGCGGGCACGGGGGGTGTAGTAGTCGAGCACTGCGTCGTCACACCAGTGGTCCTCTCCGCCGGTGACGGGGATGGTCTGCGCGGGCACGAGCGCAGGCGCGGGCACGGACACGGGCGCGGGTGCGTGCGGCGCCGGGTCGGTCCCGGGCCGGAGGGCCCGGAAGAAGTGCCGCATCACGAAGGCCACGCCGTCGGGGGTGACCGTGCGCAGGTTCGGCTCGAAGAACGCGGCCCGGTACGGGAAGCCCGTGACGATCTCGTACGACGGGAAGTAGTCCACGTCGTCGCAGGCGTCGGCGAGTTGGCCGGCCGCCGCGCGCAGCACCGACTTGGAGTGGGTGGTGGCGACCAGGGCGTGCCGGCCGGTCGCGGTCGCCGTCAGCGGGACCGGGGAGACCGTGAGGACCGTACGCAGGCGGGAGTTGACGCCGCGCGCCATCGCGAGCACGTCCGTGAGGTCGCGGTGCACCCGGTCCACGGTGTGGTTGTGCAGGACGTGCCGGCCGGGGTCGTAGGTGCCGCGCACGGTCCCGGGGCACATCGGCAGGACGGTGCCGGTACGGACGTCGTGCCAGGCCTCGGTCAGACCGAGGGTGAACACCAGGACGTCGGCGGTGCGGAGGGCGGTGCGGACGGCGTCCAGGGTGACCGCGCGGGCGCGCAGCACGTCGTCGGGCGAACGGTGGCCGTCCGGTTCCAGGGCCGGCCGGTAGGGGTCGTGGAAGACCCCGTCCTCCTCCCACACCTCCTCCGGCGGCTTCTCCTCCTCCAGCGCCCAGGCGACCCATTGGCGCAGCGCGGCGGCGGTGTAGATGTTGCCGGTCCGGAAGGAGAAACGGCGGTACCCGCGGGCCGCCTGCTCGGCGGCGGTCAGTCCCGGGGGCGGGAGTTCGGCGTCGTACCAGTGCATGCCCTCGGCCAGGAGGGCCCGGCCGATGTGCGCGGCGAAGCAGGATCCGGCGGTGACGACCGGATCGTCCTGGCCGATCGCGAACTTCGGCGTCCACAGGCCGTCGATGTCCGCGGGGTCGGGTTCGGCGACCGCGGTGCGCCAGAACGACCGCGCGGGCAGGCGGGTGTACGGATGCTGCACGGGTGGCCTCCTCAGATCCGTCCGGCGGGCTGCGGCCGGGCGCCGGGCGGGGGTTCGGCGAGGCCCGCGGGTGGGGTTTCGGTGAGGCCGGCGGGCGGATGTGCGGTGAGGGCGTTGGGCAGGGGCTCGGTGAGAGCGGCGGCGATCGCCCGGACGTGGGGCTCGGCGACGATCTGGTAATGGTCGGCGTCGACGTGGTGCAGCCGGTACGGCGACGGCAGATGGGCGTCCCAGGCACCGGGTGCGGTCGGCTCGGGCGCGAGCGCGGCCTCACCCACGGGACGCGTCGCCAGCCATACGGCGGCGGGCGTCCGGCGCAGCCGCGGCAGCCGGTGCCCGGCCATGGCGGCGAGGTTGGCCCGGCAGCAACGCGCGAGCCGCTCGGCGTAGGCACGACCGGACTCCGTGAGGGCGGCGATGTCCCGGTCCGGCTCCGCAAGTCCTCTCGTGCCGTCGCCGTCGCCGTCGCCGTCGCCATTGCCGTTGCCGTTCAGTTCGCGGGTGAAGACGGCCTGGATCTGCTCCTCGTCGTAACCGGCGAGGCGGTGGCCGGCTCCGGGCGGTGGCGGGTCGAGGAGGTGGAGGGCGGTCACCGGACGGCCCTCCGCCTCGGCGAGCGCGGCCATCGACAGCGCCGTCCACGCCCCGAACGACCAGCCGGCGAGCCGCAGTCGGCGTTCGGGTTCGGGGAACTCCCGCCGTACCGCGGCCAGATAGTGCGCGGCGCGCTCGTCGATCGAGCGGTCCGGCAGCCCGGGGTCACGCAGGCCGGGATCGGCGATCAGGCAGACGGTGAGGTCGTCGGGCAGGGCGGACACCAGCGGCCGGTAGGCCTGGACGTCCCCGCCGACCGGATGCACCAGACACAGCACGTCCGGCCCGGCACCGCGTTGCCACACCTCGACGTCCACCGTGCCCTGCGGGACAGCCGCCGTTCCGCCCGGGCGGGCGCCGTCGTCGACGTGGCCGAGGATCTCCGCCAGGCTCACCCGGTGGCTGAGCCGGGACAGTTCGATGTCGGCGCCGTGCCGGCGTTTGATCTCGTCGAGGAGTTCCAGCAGGGTCAGCGAGTCCGCGCCCAGGTCGTACAGCGGGGCCTCGGGGTCGACGGTGTCCACGCCGAGGAGGGAGCGGAGGAGGTCGGTGATCTCCGTGCCGGCGTCGCCCTGCGCGCGGGCCGGGGGTCCGTCGGCGGCGACCGGCTCGTAGAAGGCCCGCGCGGCCGTCAGGTCCGTGGTGCCGACCATCAGGTACGGCAGTTGGAGGCGCAGGGCCCGCTCGAAGACGGCTGTGCCCTCCTCGGGGGTGAGCGCCACGGTCAGGTGCTCCCGGTGCCTGGCGTCCGCACGGTCCGCGTGCCGCTGGGCCATGCCGACGTCCCGCCACGCGTCCCAGCCGACGCTCATCCGTACCGTGGCGTCGCCGCCGGGCACGGCGCGGTGGGCGTGGGCGTCCAGGCAGGCGTTGGCGGCCGCGTAGTCGAACTGGCCGACCCCGCCGAACTCCGCCGCCGCGGAGGAGCAGTACAGGACGTAGTCGGGGGCGTGCTCGGCGACGAGCAGTTCGACGAGCAGGGCGCCGCGCAGCTTGGCCGCCGTGGTGCGGCGGCCGACGGCCGGCTCGCGGCGCGCCAGGAGCCCGCCCGCGGCGGTACCGGCTGCGTGCACGATGCCGGCGAGACCGTCGAGCAGCGGCGCCAGCCGGTCCGCGACCGCCGGGGGTTCCTCGGCCGCGAGGTCGGCCGTGACCAGGGTGACCCGCCCGCCGAACTCTCCCAGTACGGCGGGCACTTCGGTGCCGCGGGCGACCAGGACGACCCGGTTGCCCGGGTGCCGGAGGAGGCTCGCGGCCAGCGTGGCGCCGATGCCGCCCGTGCCGCCGAGGACCAGATGGGTGCCCGGCGGGGCGACGGGGCGCGGTGGCTCCCTGGCGGGGACCGGCAGGGTGGTGCGGTGCCACCAGAAACCGTCGCGCAGGGCCGTCGCCCGGTCGGCGGCCGTGTGGCCGGGCATGCTGCCGGCCGTGTTGCTTGCCGTGCTGCCGGTCGTGTCGCCGGTCGTGTCGGTCGCCCGGTGGGCTGCCGTGTCGTCGAGGAGCAGGTCGGGCAGGTGGGCGGCCCAGGCGGCCGGGTGCGGGCCGGGCAGGTCGGCCCAGCGCAGGGTGACCCCCAGTTCCTGCCGGGGGACTTCGAGGGCCCCGGCGAGCAGACCGGCCTCGGGGGTGTGGACGGTCCCGGTGACCGGCTGCGCCCGCTGGGACAGCAGCCAGACACGGGGGCGTTCCGGCTCCGGACGGTCGGCGAGGGCCAGGGCGAGGGCGGCGACCGTGTCGAGGCAGGCCCACTCGGCCTTCTCCAGCGTGGACACGGTCGGGCTGCCGTCGAGGGCGAGCGGGAGCGCGTGCAGCCAGTCGACGGGAGGCTCGCCCGCACCGGTCAGCCGGTCGAGCAGGGCGGCGAGCCGTCCGGGGTCGGCGACATCGGCCTCGTAGCGGTCGACGCCGATACGGGCCAGGCCCTGGCCGGCGCGTACGGTCACCACCCGGGCGTAGTGGCGTTCCAGGAACCGCCAGCTCTCGCCGTCCTGCCCGGGTCCGGTGACGACCACGGCGGTACGGCGGGACACCGGAGTGCCGGTGCGGGCGCGGCGCGACCGCGTCCACAGGGGTTGGTGCAGCCACTGCGCGGCAGGCAGCCGGGAGATGCCGGAGGGCTCCTCGGGGGCACGGGGAAAGTCGTACTCGGCGGTGTCGAAGGCGGGCGGCGGGAAGTCCCAGGGCGCGGGCGCCGGGCCCGCGGACGGCCATACGACGGTGCGGCCGGCCGTCCATGCCTCGGCGAGGGCGTGCGGATCACGGCCCTCGGCCGCCGCCGGTGCGTCCCGGGCCGGGGGCGCCGTGACGGTCGGCAGCGCCCGCAGCCAGGCGACGGCCGACGCGGCGTCGGGGCAGACGGCCGCCGCGCGGCGCGAGAGGGCGGGGCGGCCGGCCTGGAGATGCCGCAGCACCTGGGGATAGGCCTCGGGCCGGGCCGACAGATAGTCGGCGATACGGCGCGCGTCCGCGTGGACGGCGGCGTCGGACGCCCCGGACAGCACCAGGCACGGCAGCGGTTCCGCCGTGGGCGGGCCGTCCGGCACTCCGGCCGGCGCCGCTTGCTCCAGCACCACGTGGGCGTTGGTGCCGCCGATACCGAAGCTGCTCACCCCGGCCACCCTGGTCGGGACCGCCGGCCAGGGCTCGGCGGCGACCGGGATCCGGAACGGGCCTTCGTCGATCTCCGGGTTGAGCCGGTCGAAGTCGGCCGTCGGCGGAACGACCCCGTGGTGCACGGCGAGCACCGCCCGCACCAGCCCGACCACACCCGCCGCCGCACCCAGATGCCCGATCTGACTCTTCACGGACGACAGCGCCACCCGCGTGTCCGCACCCCGTGCGTCCACCGCCCGCGTGTCCGCTGCCGACTCGTCCGTTCCCCGAGCGTCCGCCACCAGCCCGTACGCCTGTCGCAGCGCCGCCGCCTCGACCGGGTCGCCGAGCCGGGTGCCGGTGCCGTGTGCCTCGACATATCCGATCTCGCTGCCGTCGCGACCGCTCCGGTCCAGCGCCGCGCGGATCGCGGCCCGCTGGCCGGGCAGGGACGGGGCGCTGTAACCGAGCTTGCCGGAACCGTCGTTGTTGAGGCCCGAGCCGGTGATGACCGCGTACACGGTGTCGCCGTCCCGGCGGGCCGCGGCCAGCGGCTTGAGGACGACCACGCCGGTGCCGCTCGCGCCCACCGTGCCCTCGGCGTCCGCGCTGAAGGGTCGGCAGTGTCCGTCGGGGGAGAAGATGTGCTGCGGCCGGTAGGTGTAGCCGTCGGTCAGCTCGGTGTCGACGAGGACCCCGCCGACGAGCATCACCTCGGCATCGCCCTGCCGCAGCATCCCGGCGGCGATGTGCACCCCGGCGAGCGAGCTGGAGCAGGCGGACTGCAGCGTGAACGCCGGTCCGGTGAGCCCGAGATGGTAGGCGGCCTTGGTGGCGAGGAAGTCCTTCTCGTGGTGCAGGGCGAGCCGGAAGGCGTCCGGCAGCCGGTCCGGGTCGCCCTCGCGGAGCATGCGCTGGAAGTAGGTGTTCTCGCCGCAGGAGGCGACCAGACCGACCCGCAGCCGCGCCGGGTCGCCGATCCCGGCGTGGGCGAGGGCCTCGGCGCAGTTCATCAGCAGGTGGCGCTGCTGGGGGTCCATCAGCCGGGCCTCGTGCGGGCTGATCGTGAACCGGCCCGGATCGAAGGCGAGCAGTCCCGCCGGCTGACTGCGCGCACCGACCCGGCCGTCGGCCGCGGCGAAGTGCTCGATGCCGCGCCGGCCGGAGACGACCAGGTCCCAGAACGCGGCCAGGTCGGGCGCCCCCGGCAGCCGTACGGCCATGCCGACGACGGCGACGGGTTCGTCGGCCCGCCCCGCCTCCGGACGGGTCGGCCGGGTCGGCCGGGTCGACCGCACGGCCGGTGTGTCGCGGGCGCTGCCGTCGTCGTCCGTCACCAGCCGGGCCAGCGCACGCAGTGTGACGTGCTCGAACAAGTCCGGTACGGAGAAGGGGAGATCGCCCTCACCCGCGCAGCTGAGCTGGAAGCGCATCAGGTCCAGGCTGGTGGCCCCGGCGTCGAAGAACCGCTCGTCCACGGCGACGCTCCGCCCGGTCGCCGCCCGGAAGAGTTCGGCCAGCCGCCGTTCGAGCGCAGACAGCCCCGCATCCTCGCGGCCCCCCGGCCGCAGCTCGCGCCCCGGCGCGGTGAGCGCCGCCCTGCGGTCCAGTTTGCCGCTGGGTGTGCGCGGCAGGTCCGGCACGAGGCGGAAGCGGGCGACCCGGACGTAGGCGGGCAGCAGCCCCGCCAGGTGCCGGGTCAGGGCCGCAGGGTCGGGATCCTCCCCCCGGCACTGGAGAACGGCGACCAGCCGGCCGTCCAGCATCCCCGCGACCGCGTTGACCACCCCGGGACACCCGAGCAGAGCGGCCTCGACCTGGCCCAGCTCCAGCCGGTGCCCGCCGAGTTTGACCTGGCCGTCGTCGCGTCCCGCGTAGTGCAGCAGCCCCCGCTCGTCGAAGCGGGCCCGGTCCCCGGTGCGGTAGAGAACGCCCAGCTCGGGATCGTCGACGAACCGGTCCCGGTGCTCGGCGGGATCGCCGAGGTAGCACCGGCCCGCCATACGGCCGCCGATGAGCAGGTCGCCGGTCACCCCCGGCGGGACGGGCAGACCGCCCTCGTCCACCACCCGCAGGACGGCCCCCGCCACCGGACGCCCGATCGCCGGGCGCGTCGGCCAGCCGGCCGGGTCGCCTTCGAGGCACAGGCCACTGACGACATGGGTCTCGGTCGGGCCGTAGTGGTTGAACAGCCGGGCGCCGCCCGGCAGCCCCGCGATCCAGCGCCGGATCGCGTCCGTGCACACCAACTGCTCGCCCGCCGTGACGACATCACGCAGCCGGGACGGGAACACCCCCGCACGCACCCCATGTTCGGCGAGCAGTTGCAGCGCCACGTACGGCAGGAAGATCCGCTCCGCGCCACCGTTCTCCAACTGCCGCAGCAGCGTGGGCATGTCCTGCCGCCAGGCCGGTCTCACCAGCCGCAGCTCGCCGCCGGAGCACAGGGTGGTGAGGATCTCCTGGAAGGAGACGTCGAAGGAGAGCATGGCGAACTGCTGTGTGACGGCGGGCCGTTCGAGGCCGCCTTCGGCCCGCTGCCAGGTGAGCAGGTCGCACAGGGTCCGGTCGGG
Source organism: Streptomyces sp. NPDC101234 (assembly GCF_044767525.1). Classification (NCBI taxonomy): domain Bacteria; kingdom Bacillati; phylum Actinomycetota; class Actinomycetes; order Kitasatosporales; family Streptomycetaceae; genus Streptomyces; species Streptomyces sp. NPDC101234. The sequence continues at coordinate 191,411 of NZ_JBIWOA010000007.1, forward strand.
GACCTGGACGCCCTTCGGGGTTCCGGTGGAGCCGGACGTGAACAGGGTGTAGAGCGGTCGGAGTCCGCGATGCCGGTACGGCACCGGCCGGGCGGTGGGCTCGGCGGCGAGGGTGACGACATGCCGGGGCAGCGACGGCGGCGCGATCGTGGCCAGGACGTCCAGGCCGTCGGCGCCGGTCAGTACGCACAGCGGCGCCGCATGGTCCAGCACATGGCGCAGCAGGGCCGGCGGGTAGGCGGGGTCGAGGGGGACGACGGTCAGATTGAGGCGGGTCGCCGCGAGCAGGGCCACGACATGTTCGACGGACGGCTGGAGGTAGAGAGCGACCGATGCCGGGGCGGCGGGATCCGCGGGAGATCTCAGGAGGGACGCCAACTCGTTGGCCTGGGCCTCCAGTTCGGCGTAGGTGAGGGTGGTCCCGCCGAGGGTGACGGCGGGTGCGTCCGGAGTGCGGGCCACCTGGCGGGCGAAGCCCTCGGCGACCGTGGTGAAGTCCGGTTCCAGAGCGGTGCCGTGTGCGGTCGCCGACTTGCGGTGGGCGATGACGAGTTCACGCAGGGAGGTGTCACCGTCTCCGTCGCCGGTCAGCCGGTCCAGAGCCCGCCGGAACAACCTGGCCGCCGCCTCGGCGCGTTCGGCGCCGAAGTCGTCGCGGTACTCCCAGAGACAGTCGAACCCGGACTCGTGCTCCACCACCGACAGCGTCAGCGCGCACTTGGCGCCCGTGGGCTCGGGCCACAGGGGCTCGATCGCACAGTCCGCCAGGCGCAGCGCGGAGAACTCCGTGTTCTCCAGGACGAACAGGTAGTCGAAGAGAGGCGTGCGGTCGCGGAACGCCGGTCCGGCGAGCACATCGGCGAGCACATCGGCGAGAAGGACCTCCTGCCCCTCCAGCACCCGGCGCACGGTGTCGGCGTGCGCCGTCAACTGGGTGCGCAGGGGGTCGCCGGGCCGTAGCGCGAGGTCGAGGAGCACGGTGTTCGCGAACATGCCGACGCTCTCCGCGAACTCGGGGCGCGGCCGGTTCGCCACGGGGGTGGCGACCAGGGGCCGGGCCTGCCCGGTCACTCCGTACAGACACGCGCCGAACGCCGACACCAGCACCTGGAACCGGGTCAGACCGAGTTCCGCGGCTCGCCGGTCCAGCGCGGTACGACGGACCAGGTCGAGGGAGGTGCGCAGCAGCCTCGCCCGCGGCCGGGCCGAGGACGTGGACCCGGGAGCGGGCTCGGGTGCGGGCAGGGCGGGGGACGGTTCCACCCCGTCGGCGTAGTGGTCGCGCAGCCGGACGCGCTGGTGCTCGTAGGCGGGGGTAGCGCGCCAGTCCCGCTGCCAGCGGGCGAGGTCGAGCGGACCGACGGCCGGAGCCGGACGCCCGGAGCCACCCGTGTTCGCATGGCGCGTGTTCGCATGGCGCGTGTTCGCATGGCGCGTGTTCGCATGGCGCGTGTTCGCGTGGCCCGCGTTCGCGTAGGCGTCCGTGAGGTCGCGGAAGAGGAGGTTGAGCGACCAGCCGTCCACGGCCGCGTGGTGCAGCTGCAGAAGCAGCAGACCGCCGTCGGTCCGCTCCGCCCAGCCGGCCCGCAGCATCTGAGGCTCGGTGAGGTCGAAGCGGGGGGCGAAGAAGCGGTCGGCGGTCTCCTGCCAGGGCTCACCCTCGCGGGCGTCCAGCGGCTGCCATGGGTCGTACGGCGCCTCGGTCCGCTGGAGCAGGCCGTCCGGGGTGGGAACCAGCCGGGTGCGCAGGGCGGGGTGCCGCTCCACCAGCGAGCGCAGGGCCCGGCGCAGTGCCGACGGGTCGACGGCGCCCTGGACGCGGAAGACGAGCGGTACGTCGTAGGAACGGTCGTCGGGGTCGCGCCGGTGCAGCAGCCAGAGGCGTTCCTGCTCGCTGGTGGCCGGCGCGGTCGTCGCGTCGGTGGCGTCCGGGGCGGGCGGCACGGGCGGACGGGAGTCGGCCGGAGCGGTGCGGACGGCGTCCGCGAGAGCGGCGAGGTCGGCCCGCAGTACAAGGTCCTGGGGGAGGTCGACGCCGTACCGTTCCAGGATCTCGAAGCGGAACCGCAACGCCTTCAGGGAGTCGCCGCCACTCGGGATCCAGCGGTCGTCGGGCCGCAGACCGCCGACGCCGAGGATCTCCTCCGCGAGTTCCAGCACCGGCCGCTGCCCGGCGGTGACGGGCACGGCGTCCTCGCGCCCGCCGCGCCACTGCGTGCCCTTGCCCGTGTCACGCAGCAGTGCGGCCTGGTCGACCTTGCCGTTGGCGGTCAGCGGGAGTTCGGCGACGAGGTGGGTGTGGTGCGGACGCATGTACGGCGGCAGGGCGGCGGCGAGGTGACGTTCGTAGTCGGCGTAGGAGAGACCGTCGTCGCCGAGGACGAGGAAGGCCAGCAGTTCGTTGCGGTCCGCCGCGTCGCGCCGGGTGCAGACATGGGCGTGGCGCACCGCGGGCAGGGTCAGGATCCCCTGCTCCACCTCGCCGGGTTCGATACGGAAACCGCGCACCTTGACCTGCCGGTCGGCGCGTCCGACGTAGACCACGCGCCCGTCGTCGTCCCGGCGCACCAGGTCACCCGTCCGGTACCAGCGGCGCGGGCTGCCGCTCCCACCGCTCGCGTCGTCCAGCCAGACGAAGGAACGCTCGGTCAGTTCCGGCAGATTGCGGTATCCGCGCGCCAACGCGGTTCCGGAGAGCAGGAGTTCGGCCACCTCGCCGTCCTCCGCGGTACGCCCGTCCGGAGTGCGCAGCAGTACTCCGGTCCCCGGCAGCGCGGTACCGATCGGGATCGAGTCGCCGTCGAAGTCCCGGGGGATCGGGTGGCACAGGGCGAACGTCGTCGCCTCCGTCGGCCCGTACACGTTGTGCAGAACGGTGGCGGAGTCCGGGTTGGCGTCGTACCAGGCGCGTATCGCGCGCGGGTCGAGTCGTTCGCCGCCGACGAGGACCCGGGCGGCGCCGGCGAAGCAGCCGGGGACCTTGTCGACGACCGTGTTGAAGAGCGCCACCGTGATGAACAGGGTGTCGACACGGCGTTCGCGCAGCACGGCCGCGAACCGGTGCGGGCTGTGCACCTCGGAGTCGTCCAGTACGACGCAGACGCCACCGGTGAGCAGCGGGGCCCACACCTCGAAACTCAGGGCGTCGAAGGCCGGGTTGGACAGGCAGGCGAAGCGGGCGCCGGGGTGCGGGCCGAGCACGCCGGGGCGGGCCAGCCGCAGCACACCCGCGTCGGTGACCTCGACGCCCTTGGGCCGGCCGGTGCTGCCGGAGGTGTAGAAGAGGAAGCCGGTGGGGTCGCCCCCGCCGATGGACGACTGCACGGCATCGGGCTTCACGGCAACGGCTGCCGCGGCCGGGGCGAGGAGCGCGTCGGCGTCGATTCCGTGGACGTACTCGGCCGTACCGTCGTGGACGACGGCGACCGCGCCGGAGTCGTCGAGGATGTGGCGCTGACGGTCGGGTGGGCTGAGCCGGTCGAGGGGGACGACGGTGGCTCCCGCGCGGCGGATGCCCAGCATGACGCACACCAGTTGCCAGGAGCGGGGCAGGCAGACGGCGACGGACTGCCCGGCGCCCACGCCCCGTTCACGCAACCGTGCGGCCACCCGCCCGCTGAGCAGGTCGAGTTCGGCGTAGTCGAGCAGCCGGCCGCCGTCCTCGACGGCGACGGCGGAAGGCGTTCGGCGGGCCTGGGCGAGTACGGCCTCGGCCAGTACGGAGGCGTGGGAGGCGTGGGAGGCGTGGGAGGCATCGGAGGTGTCGGACGCGGCGGAGGCTTCGGAGGGTGCGGTGCGTTCGGTCATCGCGCGTCTCCCGCCGTTACGGCGACGGAGCGCGCCCCGCTCGTCAACTCACCCTCATGATGGGCAAGTTCGGCGGCCAGCAGCGCGGCGACCCGGGAGGTCTCGGCGCCCTCCAGGATCTCCCAGTGGTCGCATTCCATCGTCTCGACCCGGAACTCGCCCTGAGCGCGCAGCCGCCAGAACGCGCGGACCTCGGCGTGGAAGGGGGTGTCGGTGCCGTCCGGCACGGCCTGGGCGAGGACCAGCCGGGCCGGGGAGGCGGCCGGGACATGCTCGCGCGCGGTGAGCCGGTTGTGGTTGTAGATCCTGAAGTAGCGGTCCACCTGGGCGTCTTCGATGCCGGGGTACATCCCGTTGAACCTCACGAGTTTGTCGCGGAACTCGTCCGCGTCGACGACGGTGATCGCCGCACGGGCCTCGGCGTCGTCGGTCGCCTGGGTGTCGAGGAGAACCACACTCACATCGTCGCGTCCGGCACGGCCGAGGAGGCGTCCCATCTCGTGGGCGACCAGCCCGCCGTAGGAGAGACCGGTCAGCACCAGCGGGCGGTCGCCGAGCGGTTCGAGGAGGCGCAGATACGCCTCGGCCATGGCCTCCACGCTGGGCAGCACGTCCTCTCCCGGATTCACCCCGGGGGACTGGATGCCGTAGAGGCCGGTGTGTTCGGGGAGATGGGCGGCGAGGGGCAGATAGCAGAAGGCGGTGCCGCCGGCCGGGTGGACGCAGACGACCCGGGGGCCGGTGCCCCGGCGGAACTCGACGAGACTGCCCGGGGCGCGGTCGGTGCCGTCCTCGCCGTCCTCGCGCAGCAGCGCGGCCAGTGCTTCGATCGTCGGCCGCACCATGACCTCCGCGACCGGCAGCGGGCGCCCGAAGGCCTCCGTGACCTCGTGGGCCATCTTGATGGCGGACAGCGAAGTGCCGCCGATGTCGAAGAAGTTGTCGCCGACGCCGATCGACGGATGGAGCAGGATGCGCTGCCAGATCCGGTACAGGGCGTGCTCGACATGGTCGCGCGGGCTGGCGGTGTTGACCTGGCCGGACGTCTGCTCGTGGACCAGTCGCAGCAGTGCGGCGCGGTCGAGTTTGCCGTTGCGGCCCAGCGGCAGGGTCTCCAGGTCGAGGACGACGGCGGGGACCATGTAGTCCGGCAGGCTGCGGGCGAGTGCCGTGCGCCAGTCGGCGCTGGTGCGGGCCGCGGCGGCGCCCCGGCCGACGGCGGCCACCAGCCGGGACCGGCCCGCAGGGTCCTGATCGGCGAGCACGACGGCCTCACGGACGCCGGGCAGCCGCGTCAACGCCGCCGCTATCTCGCCGGGTTCGATACGGAAGCCGCGCAGCTTCACCTGGTCGTCGGCGCGGCCCGCGTAGTGGAGCAGGCCGTCGTCGCCCCAGCGGGCGAGATCGCCGGTGCGGTAGACGCGGGCACCGGGCACGAACGGGTCCGGCAGGAAGCGCTCCTCGGTGAGGTCGGGGCGGCCCAGATAGCCGCGGGCGAGGGCCGCCCCGCCGAGATGGACCTCCCCGACGACACCGGGCGGGACGGGCTGCAGCCGGGCGTCGAGGACGTAGCAGCGGGTGCCGGGCAGCGGGCGGCCGATGGGGCACGGGCGGTCCAGCGGGCGGGGGTCGTAGTGGGCGGTGCTGTAGAGGGTCGCCTCGGTGGGGCCATAGCCGAAGCAGACGCGTAGGCCGGGCAGTTGCTCCGTCATCCGGTGCAACGCGGCCTCGGTCAGCGACTCGACGCCGGTCAGCAGCCTGTGCAACGCCAGCCCGCGCAACCGCTCCGCCGGGTTCTCGTCGACCCACTTGACGTAGGCGGGCGGCAGGAACGCCTGGACGATCTCCCGCTCGCGCAGCCACCCGAACAACGCCTCCGGGTCGCCGCGCAGTTCCTCGGGGACGATGTGCAGCACACCGCCCGTGGTCAGGGGCAGCAGCAGTTCGTGGACCGAGGCGTCGAAGCCGATGCTGGACCAGGCCGAACCCGCCTCGCCGGGTGCGGTGCCCATCCGGTCGTGCCAGACCGCGAAGAGGTTGAGGACGCTGCGGTGCTCGACGGCGACACCCTTGGGCCGCCCGGTGGACCCGGAGGTGAAGATCACGTAGGCCAACTGGTCCGGGCCGCGGGTGATCCCGGCCGGCGGCAGGTCCCCGGTCGTCCCGTCCGCCTCTGCCCCGGCCTCTATCCCTGCCCCTGCCCCTGCCCCTGCCTTGACCGTGCCGATGTCGAGCCAGTCCCGTGGCCGGTCCTCGCCAATGTGGTCGCTCAGCACCACGGGGCACACGGCGTCCTCGACCATGGCGGTGAGGCGTTCCCAGGGCTGTCCTGGGTCGAGCGGGAGGTAGGCGGCACCCGCCTTGAGGATCCCGAGGATGCCGACGGCCAGGTCACAGGTGCGGCGGGCATGCAGTCCGACGACGTCACCCGGGCGGACACCACGGGAGACGAGGGCGTGCGCGAGCCGGTTGGCACGCCGGTCGAGCGTCGCGTAGTCGAGCGCGCGGTCGCGGTCGACGACGGCGGTGGCGGCGGGGTGCGCACGGGCACGTGCCTCGAAGAGCTCCGTGAGACCGGATGCCGTACGCAGCGCGGTCGCCGTCGCGTCGGAGGGGTCACCGACGCCCGCGCCCCGCCCCCGCGTGGCGTCGCCCGCGCCGATCAGCTCCAGGCGCTCGCGCGGGTCCATCAGTTCCAGGGTGTCGACGGTGCGGTGCGGGTGCCGGGCCATGTCGGTGAGCAGCCGCCGCAGGTGTCCGGCCCAGCGTTCGGCCGTGGCGGCGTCCACCAGCGCGGTCGCGTGATCGAGGTGCCCGGTCACCCGGCCCTCCGACTCGGTCGCCGACAGGGCGAGGTCGAACTTGGCCGGGGCGTGGGCGATCGGCAGCGGCGCGGCCTCGACACCGGGCAGCTTCAGCAGGTCGTGCCGGTCCGGGACCCAGGCCAGCATGGTCTGGAACAGCGGGGTGTGGGCCGCGCTGCGCGGCGGGTTCACCACCTCGACGATCCGCTCGAACGGCAGGTCCTGGTGGGCCAGGGCGTCGCGGACCACCGCCCTGGTGCGGGCCAGCGCCTCCGCCGCGGTCGGGGAACCGGACAGGTCGACGCGCAGCGGTAGCGAGTTGACGAGGAAACCGATCAGCCCGGCGGTCCCCGGCCCGCGCCGACCGGCCACCGGGCTGCCGACAACGATGTCCTGCTGCCCCGACAGCCGGGACAGCAGGATCGCCCAGCCCGTCAGCACGGCGACGAACAAGGTGGCACCGTGTTCCCGGGCCAGGCCGCGCAGGGCCGCCGTGACGTCCGTGTCCAGCTCGAACCCGACACGTCCGCCGTCGTAACCCTGCTCCGCCGGCCGCGGCCCCGGCACGGGCAGTTCGAGCATGGTCGGCGCGTCGGCCAACGCGCCCTTCCAGTAGGCCTCTTGAGTGGCGAGGGCACCGCCGAACACGGACTCCCGCTGTGCCTCCGCATAGTCGGCGTACTGGAGCCGCAGCTCCGGCAGCCCGTCGGGTACGCCGGTCGCCAACGCCTCGTAGAGCAGGCCGACTTCGTGCATCATCACGTTCATCGACGCGCCGTCGTAGATGCTGTGATGGAACGTCAGCAGCAGCACGTGGTGAGCGGGGCCGAGGGCGAGCAGCCGACCGCGCCAGAGCGGGCCGGTCGCCAGGTCGAACTCGCCTTCCGTCTCGGCCAGTTGCCGGGCGGCCACCTGTGCGTCGGGGTCGGTGGCGGTGGTGAGGTCCTCGAAGGCCAGGGGGTGGCCCGAGCCCGGCGGGTCGATGTGCTGGTGCACTCCGCCCGCCTTGGCCACCAGCCTGGTGCGCAGGGTCTCGTGCCGGTCGGTCAGGGCATCGAGGGCGGCGGCCAGGGTGCCGCGGTCCAGCGGTCCGTCGAGGCGGAAGGCGAGGGTCTCGTTGTAGGCGGTGTTCCCGCCCGGGAGCTGGGCCAGGAACCACAGCCGCTGCTGGGCGAAGGACGCCGGCCGGACGTGGCGGGCCGGGTCCGTGGGGGCGGGGGCGGGGTCGGAGGTGTTCTGCACCGGCAAGGCCTGGCCTTCCTGTCGGGGGACGGGACCGGGGACGGAACAGAGGCACGGCGATGACGGCAGCGCGCGAAGTGCCGTAAGAGGCCGTGAGAGGGCGCGGGAGGGCCTAAAAGGCCCTGAGGGAAGAGGGGGGAGGGAAATCGTCGATCGGCGGGTGGGGGGAAATCGACCGGGGAATGCGCGTGGTGCAGCCGGGAGCACAGTTGCGTCAGCTGTGCGGAGTTTCTCAGGAGGCTCCGTGATCTGGTTGTGATCCTCAGTCACGCATTGGGGACATGTCAACTCTTGACTTTCCTGGGGGAGTTCACGTAACTCTGAGCCCGTCGGATGTCCTGTCCAGCCACCGGGTCGCGGGTAAAGAGGGGGTCATTTCTCGCCGTCGCCGCTAATTTTTCGTTTGAAACGCCCGCGGGTAGAAAACCGCCTATGCGCCGTTCTTCAGTGCCCGCACGAGTTCTCCGGTCGTGGTGATGCTGTGGGCGAAGGTGGGCCCGTTGAGTTCATGGGCCGCGTGCATCATCTCGGGTCCGAAGGCGGCCGTGGCATCACGGACGAGGGTGACGTGGTAGCCGAGTTCCATGGCGAAACGGCCGGTGGATTCGATGCAGGTGTTGGCCAGCAGGCCGACGGCGATGACGTGGGTGACGCCGCGCTGCTTCAGCCGGAAATCCAGGTCGGTGTTGGCGAAGCCGCTCTGCGCCCAGTGCTCCTTGACGACCACGTCGGAGCCGGCGGGCTGGAAGTCGGGATGGAACTCGCCGCCCCAGGTGCCGAACGCGAAGGTGTGGCTCTGCCGGATGCGCTGCTGGGTGGGGTTGGGATGGTCCCAGCCCTCGTAGTCGCCCTCCCGCCAGCGGCGGTGCGGGACGAAGAAGACACCGACCCCGCTCGCCCGTGCGGTGCCGACGACGGCACGCAGATTGTCCAGCAGTCCGACCTCGAGGGCGACGCGGCTGACCGCGGGCCAGGCCTTGCCGCCCTCGGAGAGGAAGTCGTTGTACGGGTCGACCAGCAGGATCGCCGTACGCGCGGGGTCGTAGGTGTCACCCGCGAGGCCGTAGCTGTCAGTCATCGCAGTCCTCGGCTTCCATCGGACTCGCGGTCGTCCTCCGTCCCACCTTGCCACCGGCCCCCGCTTCGCGCCCGTCCAGCAGGCGCCGTCCGGCACTCGGTGACACGGCGGCCGCGGCGGACCGCTCGGCACGCCGTCTGAACAGGCACGCGGTCCGCGTTCAGGATCCGTTCAGGTCGACGCTGTCAAGGTCTTGGTCTGTGATCGTTTTGTGTCGATCACCCTGCCGCACGACCACACAAGGAGCCCCCCACCTTGCAGCAGCCGGAAGTCATCACCGACCTCGACGTCGCGAGTACGACGAAATCGGTGATGAAGAAGCTCCCCGAAGTCACCCTCGCGTTCTGGATCATGAAGATCGCCGCGACGACACTGGGCGAGACCGCGGGAGACCTCTTCTCCCAGACCCTGAAGCTCGGCTACTTCCTCACCACGGTCGTCCTCTTCCTGGTCTTCGTGGTGACACTCGTCGTCCAGCTCCGCTCCAGTCGCTACAACCCGTTCTTCTACTGGACGGTCATCCTGTCGACCAGCATGGCCGGCACCACCATGTCCGACTTCATGAACCGTGACGCCAGTGCCAAGTACCTCTCGAAAGGCGCCACCTCGCTCGGCTGGGGACCGCAGGGCCTCGGCCTCGGCTACCCGGCCGGCGCGGCGATCCTCATCTCCCTCCTGCTGGTCATCTTCGCGATCTGGCGGCTGAGCGGAATGACCTTCCAGATCCGCGACATCGTCACCTTCCGCGGCGAGGCCCTGTTCTGGTCGGCGATCCTCGTCTCCAACACCCTCGGTACCTCCATGGGCGACTTCCTGTCGGACAGCTCCGGTCTCGGCTACGCGGGCGGCGCGCTGGTGGTGTCCGGGGCGCTCGCCGTGCTGGTCGCGCTGATGAAGGTGCCCGTGGTGCCGAACGTCCTGCTGTTCTGGATCGCGTTCGTCCTCACCCGTCCGCTCGGCGCCACCGCGGGCGACTTCCTGACCAAGCCGACCGCCAAGGGCGGACTGGACCTCGGCACCATCGGCTCCTCGGCCGTCCTGCTGGTGGTCCTGCTCGGCCTCATGGCCTACGCGCACGTCCAGGAGCGCAGGGCCGACGCCGCGGAGCAGGTGTAGCGGTCACCCGGCCGGCAGGTCGGCCAGGAAGCGTGCCCCGGAGGTGTACGCGGGATCGTGGGACACCTCGCCGCCGGCGGCGCGGGCCAGGCGCCGCGCGAGCGGAAGTCCGAGGCCCGCGCCGTCGTGCCCGTCGCCGTGGTCGGCGCGGCGGCCGGGCTGGAAGAGCTCGCCCAGGAACTCCTCCGGCACGCCGGGACCGTCGTCGGTGACAGCGATCCGCACTCCGCCGGGCAGCCGCCGCGCGGACACGGTCACCGTGGAGCGGGCGTACCGCGCCGCGTTGGCCAGCAGCGGGCTGACGATGCGTTCGAGGAGCGCGGGCGTGACGCCCGCCTCCAGCGCCGGATCCGGGACGTCCACGACGGCCGTCACCCGGTCCGGCCGGCCGAGGTCCTCGGCCAGCCGGCGCAGTACGGGGGCGACATGGACGGCACCGGGGGCCGTACCGGTGCTCAGCGCGTCGTCGCGGGCGTCGTCGAGCAGGGTGTCGCAGATGGTGCGCATGGACTGGGCGGCCTCGGCTATCACCTCGTGGGTGGCGCGGGTCTCGGCGGCGGAGCGCGGCCGGGCCTGCCACCAGTCGAGTTCGATGATGATCCGGGTGAGCGGGGTGCGCAGCTCGTGCGACAGCTCCCCGGTCAGCTGCCGCTCATGCCGCAGCACGGTCCGGATGCGGTCCAGCAGCGCGTCCAACGAGCCGCCCAGCCGGGCGAGTTCGGCCGGGTGGTGCTCCCCGCCGAAACGTTCGTCGGAGCCCACGGCGCTCCATTCGGTGGCCTGGTCGGTCATGGTGCGCACCGGGCGCAGCGCCCGCCCCACGGCCAGCCGGGTCAGTGCGTAGGTGCACGCGAGCATGACGGCGTCCAGGACCAGGGAACCGAGCAGCAGGGTCTTCGCCGAGTTGCGGTACGGGGCGAGGTCCAGGGCCGTGACGATGGTCGCGGTACTGCGGCGGCCGGTCACCGGGCGGGAGCACAGCCGGACGAAGCGAGGGTTTCCGGCCTCGACGGTCACGCAGACGCCGTGTCCCCGCGCGGCGAGGCGGTCGACGGCCCGGGGGAGCGTGCCGGTGCCGACTGCCCCCGGCGGCTTCTCCAGCAGGTGTGTCCCGGTCCCCGAGTAGATCCACACGTTCGCGTCCAGGAGGCTGTCGTTGACGGTCTCCAGGACCCGCACCCGGGGACCGCTGGTGTCGACGGTCGTGGCGACGGCGGCCGCACGGTTGCGCAGTTCGTAGTCCGCCTGGTGCTGCAGGTGCCGGGACATCACGGTGTTGAACGCCACGGTCAGCACGGTGATCAGGAGCGCCGCGGTGGTCAGCGCCACGAGCGAGAGCCGCCCGCGCAGCGTACGGGGAGCCAGGTGCCGCAGCAGGCCGTTCATGACAGCCGGTGACCGATCCCGCGTGCCGTCCCCAGGCTCAGGTCGCTGCCCGCCTCGCGCAGCTTGCGGCGCAGCCGGCTCAGATACTGGTCCAGCGTGTTGTCGCTGACCTGGGCGCCGTCCGGCCAGGCGGCCCGGACCAGGTCGCGGCGGCTCACGATGCCGCCGCCCGCGGCCACGAGCGTGGCCAGCAGCCGGAACTCCGTCGGGGACAGGTCGACGTGGACGGCGCCGACACTCGCCCGGTGCCGGGTCGCGTCCAGGACCAGGTCGCCGGCCGTGGCCACGGCCGGCGGGGCCGCACGTTTCAGCGTGGCCCGCAGCCGGGCGACGAGTTCGGCGAGATGGAAGGGCTTGGGCAGGTAGTCGTCGGCCCCGGCGGAGAACCCGGAGAGCCGGTCGGTGAGGTGGTGGCGGGCGGTCAGGAAGATGATCGGGGCCGTGAACCCGTTGGCGCGCATCGCCTGGCACACGTCCCGGCCGTCCGCGTCGGGCAGTCCGACGTCCAGGACGACCGCGGCGATGTCGTCGGTGATCAGTCGCAGAGCGGTGGCGCCGTCGGCGGCGGGCACCGGCTCGAAGCCCTCGTCGGCCAGGCCGCGGCGCAGCACGTCACGCAGGGCGTGATCGTCCTCGACGACGAGGATCTTGTGGCGCATGGTTCTCCGTCGGGTCTGGTGCCGTGCGGGCCGAGCGGGCCGTGCCTGAGCCGGTCGGCGCCCGTCCGAGGGCCGGGGTCAGCCGTCGCCGCGCTCGGGCCGGGCGGCCCGGCGGCTCCGCAGCACCTCGGCGAGCAGCGGGAGCAGCGACACGACGACGATCAGTGCCACCAGCGGCAGCAGGTAGCGGTCGACATTGGGGATCGACGAGCCCAGTGCGTACCCCGCGAGAGTGAGGCCCATGCTCCACACGAGGCCGCCGACGGCCTGCCAGACCGTGAAGGTCCGCACCGGAACCTCCAGCGCGCCCGCCATCGGATTGAGCACCGTCCGCACCACCGGCACGAACCGGGCCAGCACGATGGCCTTCGCGTACCCGTACCGCTGCAGCAGTTCCTCGGAGCGCTTCATGCCCTCGTGCAGGCGCTGTGAGCGGGAGCGGGCCAGCAACGTGGTGCCCGCCTTCCGGCCGAGCAGGTAGCCGCACTGCGCCCCGGCCAGCGCCCCCACCGCGGCCGCCGCGAGCAGCGGCCCCAGGGACAGATGCACATTGCTCTCGGCCGTGCCCGTGCACAGCAGGCCGGCGGTGAACAGCAGGGAGTCGCCCGGCAGGAAGAACCCGACCAGCAGCCCGGTCTCGACGAACATCACCACGCCGACGCCCAGCACGCCGAAGGCCGCCAGCAGCGAGTGGGCGTCGAGTACGTTCACGGCCAGCTGCGAGGCAGCGGTGATCGGTGTCGTCATGGACAGAGGACCTCTCCTGGGGAAGACCGGGACGCAGTCGCCGAATGACTACAGAAGAATGACTACAGAAGAATGACTACAGACATGTAGACGTCATCGAAGACTGTAGTCGATGGCGCTGTGCGTGAGCCATGCATCCGAAATCCGTGCGGGGCCCGGGCCACGGGACCCGAAACTCCCTGCGTATCAGCATCCCGGCCCACCTGAACAGGGGATATGCCGACACGCTCAGGTCGTGTTCAGGTTGGTCGCGTGCTGGTGAAATTCATGCACCAGAGCCTTCAAAACAATGGCAAAGGCATCTGTGGCACCGGCGCTCCACCGTGTCATGGTGCCCACCATGACCACGGAGCACCTCCTCGACGACCGTCCCCATGTCAACCTCCGCACCATGGCGAACAAGGTGCCGGAGGTGACCGCCTACTTCTGGATCATCAAGGTGCTCACCACCGGGATGGGCGAGACCGCGTCGGACCTGCTGGCCAAGGTGCTCGGCCCGGTGCCGGCGGTCGGTCTCGGCGGTCTCGCCCTCGTGGCCTCCCTGGCCGTGCAGTTCACCGTCCGCCGGTACATCGCCTGGGTGTACTGGACCGCCGTCGTCATGGTCAGCGTGTTCGGCACGATGGCCGCCGACGTCCTGCACGTCGGCCTCGGTGTGCCCTACGCGATCTCCACGCCGTTCTTCCTCATCGCACTGGCCGCGGTCTTCTCCCTCTGGTACGCCGTCGAGCGGACCCTGTCCATCCACAGCATCCGCACCCGCCGCCGCGAGATCTTCTACTGGGCGGCCGTCCTCGCCACCTTCGCGCTGGGCACCGCCGCCGGTGACCTGAGCGCCACCATGGGCCTCGGCTACCTCGGCTCGGGCGTCCTCTACGCCGTCGCGATCTGCGTTCCCGCACTCGCCCACCGGGGCGGCGTCCTGAACGCCGTGCCCGCGTTCTGGACGGCCTACGTCATCACCCGCCCCCTCGGTGCCTCTTTCGCCGACTGGATGGCGGTCAGCCACGCCCGTGGCGGACTCGCGCTGGGGCTGGCGCCGGTCACCCTGGCCTGGACGGTCGCCATCGTCGGTTTCGTCGGCTACCTGGCCGTCTCCCGCCGGGACACCTCCGGCGCCGACGCGACGGTCTGAGGGCCGGTCCGAGGGCCGGTCCGAGGGCAGCCTGAGGGTCGGCCGTCAGCCGCGGTGGGCCGCGGAGATCTGGCCGACCAGGACGGCGAACGGCATGTCGAGAGCCGTGTAGAGCGCGCCGGACTCGGGGAGGGCGTTGTCGGCCAGGGCCTCGACCATGAGGGTGGCGTAGTCGCTGACGACGACCCCCGCCTGCTGCATGCGCAGCAGCCCGGTCTCCCGCTTGGTCCGGCTGAAGGTGCCGGAGGCGTCCACGGCGACGTACGCGTCGTACCCGGCCGCCGTCGCCGCGATCGCCGGCAGTGCCGCGCACACCTCCAGCGACACCCCGGCGAAGATCAGCTTCCGCCGCCCGGTGGCCTCGACGGCCTCACGGACCCGGTCGTCGTGCCAGGCGTGCCGGCTGGGGAACGCGCTTCCCCGGCGACTGCAAGCGGGCCCGCTCGCCAGGGTGCCGCGATGGCAGTCCATGCCTGACAGCCCGGTGATCTGAAGGCGCACCGGGCTTGCCGGGCCGGTGGATGCCGGCCCGGCGTTCGTGGGTCAGATGTCCCGGAAGATCTCGATCTGTGCCCCGATCGAGTTCAGGCGTTCCGCGAGGTCCTCGTAGCCGCGGTTGATGACGTACACGTTGCGGAGGACGGACGTGCCCTCGGCGGCCATCATGGCGAGGAGGACGACGACGGCGGGACGCAGCGCCGGCGGGCACATCATCTCGGCCGCGCGCCAGCGGGTCGGGCCCTCCACCAGCACCCGGTGCGGGTCCAGGAGCTGCAGGCGGCCGCCGAGGCGGTTCAGGTCGGTCAGATAGATCGCCCGGTTGTCGTAGACCCAGTCGTGGATCAGGGTCTTGCCCTGCGCGACCGCCGCGATGGCGGCGAAGAACGGGACGTTGTCGATGTTCAGGCCGGGGAACGGCATCGGGTGGATCTTGTCGATCGGCGCCTCCAGCTTGGAGGGGCGGACCGTGAGGTCGATCAGGCGGGTACGGCCGTTGTCCGCGTGGTACTCGGGGCTGCGGTCGTGGTCGAGGCCCATCTCCTCCAGGACCGCCAGCTCGATCTCCAGGAACTCGATCGGCACCCGGCGCACCGTCAGCTCCGACTCCGTCACCACCGCCGCGGCCAGCAGGCTCATCGCCTCGACCGGGTCCTCGGAGGGGGAGTAGTCCACGTCCACGTCGATGTTCGGGACGCCGTGCACGGTCAGCGTGGTCGTGCCGATGCCCTCGACCTTGACGCCGAGCGCCTCCAGGAAGAAGCAGAGGTCCTGGACCATGTAGTTGGAGGAGGCGTTGCGGATGACGGTGACACCGTCGTGGCGGGCGGCGGCCAGCAGCGCGTTCTCGGTCACCGTGTCGCCGCGCTCGGTCAGGACGATCGGGCGGTCGGGCCGGATCGCCCGGTCGACCTGCGCGTGGTACTGCCCCTCGGTCGCCGCGATGTCCAGCCCGAACCGGCGCAGCGCGATCATGTGCGGCTCGATGGTCCGGGTGCCGAGGTCGCAGCCGCCCGCGTACGGCAGCTTGAAGTGGTCCATACGGTGCAGCAGCGGGCCGAAGAACATGATGATCGAGCGGGTGCGTACGGCGGCCTCCGCGTCGATCGACGCCATGTCGAGGTCGGCCGGCGGCACCAGTTCCAGGTCGACGCCCTCGTTGATCCAGCGGGTGCGCACACCGATGGAGTTGAGCACCTCCAGCAGGCGGTACACCTCCTCGATCCGGGCCACCCGGCGCAGCACCGTGCGCCCCTTGTTGAGCAGCGAGGCGCACAGCAGGGCCACGCACGCGTTCTTGCTGGTCTTCACGTCGATCGCGCCGGAGAGCCGACGGCCGCCGACCACCCGCAGATGCATCGGACCCGCGTAGCCCAGTGAGACGATCTCACTGTCCAGGGCCTCACCGATTCGAGCGATCATCTCAAGGCTGATGTTTTGGTTGCCCCGCTCGATGCGGTTGACAGCACTCTGGCTGGTGCCGAGCGCCTCCGCGAGCTGTGCCTGTGTCCAGCCGCGGTGTTGCCGGGCGTCACGGATGAGCTTGCCGATGCGTACGAGGTAGTCGTCTGACATGAGGTCGAGGTTATCTCAGATATGAGATGCCACCTGCTGGGGGGTCTGTTGGAGTGACGCCGCGTCAGCGAGAGTACCCGTTCGGCCCATCCGCACTCCTGCCGGTTCGCGCGAGGGTGTGAGGTGAGCTGCCCGGCCGGCCGGGAAGGCCGCGACGGGGCGCGGTCCGGGCATGACCATCCAGCCCCCGTGTACTAGAGTTATCTCGACATCGAGATATCTGCCAGGCGCACCGTGCCCGCCCCGTCAGTAAGGGTTACCTAACTTAGCCTTACCTTAGTGGATGGGCCAAGTCGGCGTGGCGGCAGGATCGTGGTGGTACGCGCACATCAATGAAGGAGACTGTCGTGTCGGCGAACAGCTTCGACGCCCGCAGCACGCTGCAGGTGGGCGACGAGTCGTACGAGATCTTCCGGCTGGACAAGGTGGAAGGCTCGGCTCGCCTTCCGTACAGCCTGAAGGTGCTGCTGGAGAACCTGCTCCGCACGGAGGACGGCGCGAACATCACCGCCGACCACATCCGCGCCCTCGGCGGCTGGGACTCGCAGGCCCAGCCCAGCCAGGAGATCCAGTTCACGCCGGCCCGCGTGATCATGCAGGACTTCACCGGCGTCCCCTGTGTCGTCGACCTCGCCACCATGCGTGAGGCCGTCAAGGAGCTCGGCGGCGACCCGGCGAAGATCAACCCGCTGGCCCCGGCCGAGCTGGTCATCGACCACTCCGTCATCGCCGACAAGTTCGGCACCAACGACGCCTTCAAGCAGAACGTCGAGCTGGAGTACGGCCGCAACAAGGAGCGCTACCAGTTCCTGCGCTGGGGCCAGACCGCGTTCGACGAGTTCAAGGTCGTCCCCCCGGGCACCGGCATCGTCCACCAGGTGAACATCGAGCACCTGGCCCGCACGGTGATGGTCCGGGGCGGCCAGGCCTACCCGGACACCCTGGTCGGCACCGACTCGCACACCACCATGGTCAACGGCCTCGGCGTGCTCGGCTGGGGCGTCGGCGGCATCGAGGCCGAGGCCGCCATGCTCGGCCAGCCGGTCTCCATGCTCATCCCGCGCGTCGTCGGCTTCAAGCTGACCGGTGAGCTCAAGCCGGGCACGACCGCCACGGACCTCGTCCTCACCATCACCGAGATGCTCCGCAAGCACGGTGTGGTCGGCAAGTTCGTCGAGTTCTACGGCGAGGGGGTGGCGGCCACGAGCCTCGCCAACCGCGCCACCATCGGCAACATGTCGCCGGAGTTCGGCTCCACCGCCGCGATCTTCCCGATCGACGACGAGACCCTGAACTACCTGCGCCTGACCGGCCGCTCCGACCAGCAGGTCGCGCTCGTCGAGTCGTACGCCAAGGAGCAGGGCCTCTGGCTGGACCCGAAGGCCGAGCCCGACTTCTCCGAGAAGCTGGAGCTGGACCTCTCCACGGTCGTCCCGTCGATCGCCGGCCCGAAGCGCCCGCAGGACCGTATCGTCCTCGCCAACGCCGCCGAGCAGTTCAAGACGGACGTCCGCAACTACGTGGACACCGCCGACGAGGCGGGCAAGGAGTCCTTCCCGGCCTCCGACGCCCCGGCGTCCATCAACGGCGTTCCGTCCAACCCGGTCACCGTGACCGCCCCCGACGGCACCACGTACGAGATCGACCACGGCGCGGTCACCGTCGCGGCCATCACCTCCTGCACCAACACCTCGAACCCGTATGTCATGGTCGCCG
Organism: Streptomyces sp. NPDC101234; assembly: GCF_044767525.1. Taxonomy (NCBI): domain Bacteria; kingdom Bacillati; phylum Actinomycetota; class Actinomycetes; order Kitasatosporales; family Streptomycetaceae; genus Streptomyces; species Streptomyces sp. NPDC101234. The sequence continues at coordinate 209,174 of NZ_JBIWOA010000007.1, forward strand.
CCGCGCTCGTCGCGAAGAAGGCCGTGGAGAAGGGCCTGACCCGCAAGCCGTGGGTCAAGACCACCCTCGCCCCGGGTTCCAAGGTCGTCACCGACTACTTCGAGAAGGCGGGCCTCACCCCCTACCTCGACAAGGTCGGCTTCAACCTCGTCGGCTACGGCTGCACCACCTGCATCGGCAACTCCGGCCCGCTGCCGGAGGAGGTCTCCAAGGCCGTCAACGACCACGACCTCGCGGTCACCTCGGTCCTCTCCGGCAACCGGAACTTCGAGGGCCGTATCAACCCCGACGTCAAGATGAACTACCTGGCCTCCCCGCCGCTGGTGGTCGCCTACGCGCTCGCGGGCTCCATGAAGGTGGACATCACCAAGGACGCCCTCGGCACCGACCAGGACGGCAAGCCGGTCTACCTGTCCGACATCTGGCCGACCGAGGCCGAGGTCAACGACGTCGTCGCCAACGCGATCGGCGAGGACATGTTCAACAAGTCCTACGCCGACGTCTTCGCCGGCGACGCCCAGTGGCAGTCGCTCCCGGTCCCGACCGGCAACACCTTCGAGTGGGACGCCGAGTCGACCTACGTCCGCAAGCCCCCGTACTTCGAGGGCATGCAGCACGAGCCGTCCCCGGTCACCGACATCGCCGGCGCCCGCGTCCTCGCCAAGCTCGGCGACTCGGTCACCACCGACCACATCTCGCCCGCCGGTGCCATCAAGGCCGACACCCCGGCCGGCAAGTACCTCACCGAGCACGGTGTGGAGCGTCGTGACTTCAACTCCTACGGCTCCCGCCGAGGCAACCACGAGGTCATGATCCGCGGCACGTTCGCCAACATCCGCCTGCGCAACCAGATCGCGCCGGGGACGGAAGGCGGTTACACCCGCGACTTCACGCAGGCCGACGCGCCGGTGGCGTTCATCTACGACGCCTCCCGCAACTACATCGAGCAGGGCATCCCGCTGGTCGTCCTGGCCGGCAAGGAGTACGGCTCCGGCTCGTCCCGCGACTGGGCCGCCAAGGGCACCGCGCTGCTGGGCGTCAAGGCCGTCATCGCCGAGTCGTACGAGCGCATCCACCGCTCGAACCTCATCGGCATGGGCGTCCTCCCGCTGCAGTTCCCGGAGGGCGCCAACGCCGAGTCCCTCGGTCTGACCGGCGAGGAGACCTTCTCCTTCACCGGTGTCGAGGAGCTCAACAACGGCACCACCCCGCGCACGGTCAAGGTCACCACTGACACGGGCGTCGAGTTCGACGCGGTCGTCCGGATCGACACCCCCGGTGAGGCCGACTACTACCGCAACGGCGGCATCATGCAGTACGTGCTGCGCAGCCTGATCCGCAAGTAAGCGGCAGGGAACGCAGTCGAGGGCCGCGTCCCCGGTTCGCCGGGGGTACGGCCCTTCGCCGTACCCGGACCGGTACGGCTACACCCAGCCCCGCTGGGCGGCCCGCACCCCCAGTTGGAACCTGCTCGCCGCCCCCAGTCGCTCCTGCAGCTCACTCACCCGCCGCCGCAGCGTCCTCAGGCTCACACCCAGATGACGGGCCACCGCCTCGTCCTTCATCCCGGCCGACAGCAACCTGATCAACGTCTGTTCGCCCTCAGGGAGTTCACCGTCGCCGACCGGCTGGCCGAGCGGCGTCGCCTGCTGCCAGGCCAGCTCGAAGAGCTTCTGGAGGGCCTCGGTCACCGCTGAGTGCCACACCACGACGGCGCAGTACCCGCCCGCCTCGGAAGCGGTCAGCGGGAGCATCGCCCGGCATCCGTCGACCACCAGTAGTTTGAGGGGCACGGACGGCAGCACGCGTGCCTGCTCGCCGAGTTCCGCCATCGTCCAGGCGCGCGCAAGGACCTTCGGATCCTCCAGGGCGGTCGCCGCGTAGACCCCACGAGAGACGATCCCGCGTCTGAGCAGATCGGCCTGGAGATCCACCTGCGGGGCGGGCGGGGCGAGATACGGCGGCGTGTCGAAGAGACACACCTCGTACTCGGCGCGCGCGTACAGCTCCTCCAGGCGTGCCGCGATGGCGCCCTCGCCGGAGGCGACCTCGACCAGCCGGGACGGCTCCTCGCGCAGCAGCCCCGCCTCGTACGCGGTCGCCATCTCCTCGGCGGTGGCGGCGAGCAGTTCGGACTCCGTCTCGCGCCGCCGGATCAGCGCGCGGATCGCCACCCGCGGGTCGACCGCCCGCAACCCGCCCATCGAGTCGGGCGCCTGGAGCAGCCCGAGCCCGAGCAGCCGGTTGCAGGACTCGCGGACCTGGGCCGGGGACGCCCCGGCCAGCAGCGCCCAGCCGCCCGCGCCGATATCCGGCTGCTGAAGGATCGTCCGGTACACCCGCTCGTCGAAGGCGGAGACCCCCACCACGGCCCAGGGGCTCGTGGCAGGGGTCTGTCTTGCCGGGTCGTGTGCGGTGTTCACCATGGCCCGGTACGGTAGGCGATCCTTGTTAAGGCTCGTCGCACCGATCCGGGCCATGACTCACTTCAAGCCGCACCGCTCACTTCAGGCCGAACGCCCGCAGCACGGTCTGGTCGATCCGGTTGCCGTCCTTGTCGGTGGCCTGCACCCGCAGAGACACGGACTCCGCGCCCTTCGCGGGCTTGAACCGCGCCTCGCCGTGCCTGACCGGCACCTCCTTCCAGGACGTGCCGTCGTCGTACGAGACCCAGGCCGTCAGGCCGCATGCCCTGACGTTCCCCAGCTGATCGGTGACCGAGAGACCGACCACCGACTCCCGTCCGCCGTCGGCACGGTTGAGGAGGTCGAGCCCCTTCGGGGTGATCCCGAGGCTGAGCAGCGGCAGCGCCGTCGCGGTGTCGGTGTGCGCCGAGGCGAAGGACCACTCGGTGTGCGTGCCCGTGGAGTACACGGCCCAGTCGGCTTTGCGCTGTGTGTCCAGGACGAAACGGTACGAGGCCTTGTCCGCCGGTACGTCGAAGGTGCCGTACCCGCCGAGGGCCGAGTTGCCGACCGCCTCCCCGTTCGCGTACAGCGTGCCGGTCGCCGTGTTCTGGATGCCGTCCACGGATCCGTAGTGGCCCGGTGTCGAGTCGGTCAACTCCGGTATCCGGAACGTGAGTTTGTCGCCGGTGCGCTGGGAGGCGCCGTACTCCTCGCTGGACGCCGGGCGGACGACCTGACGCAGCCAGTTCTCGGTGGGCTCGGTGATCGCCTTGTCGTAGGTCTTCAGGGGACTCCACTCGCCCAGGAGCGCCGTCGAGTCGGGGTAGACGGCGTGCCGGGTACGGGTGTCGGGGTCGGCGTAGTAGTACTCGGTGCGCTTGATGCCGAGCTGCAGGTACTTGGCGGTCTCGATGCTGAACTGCTGCCAGGGGCGGAACGTGTACAGACTGTCCATGCCGATCTCGCCGTCCGTGGCCCCGTAGTAACGGGCCGTCAGCTTCGTCGTGTTGGAACTGTCCAGGTTGTAGGTCTGGTCCGCCGTGATGGAGCCGCTCTGCGCGGCGAGCAGGTTGTAGACGTACGGGCTGACCGGTGTGCCGGTCAGCTTCAGCATGACCTTCTTGCCGGTCTGCAGCAGACTGGTGAGCTCGGCACCCTCCTCGCCGGTGGCGATCATCGTCGGGACGGTGGTGGCCTTGTCCACGGCCTCGATCCAGAAGCCGGGCGTCTTGCGGTACACGATGAGGTAACCGGCGCCGGCCTTGGTCGCGTTGTCCAGGGCGCTCTGCGCCCGCTCCGTGGAGCCGACCCCGACAACCGCGACCTTGCCCCTGACGTCGAGCCCCGCGAAGTCGGCCGCGGTACCGCCGCCCGCGTCCACCGCCTGCACGGTGTGCTCACCGCTGATCTTCAGCGGGAAGCCGTTGTAGGTCTGCGAGTAGTAGAGCGATGACAGCGTCGTCTTCTCCGGTCTCGTGACGCTCGCCGTCAACTCCTTCGCGTACAGGCGGAACTTGGCGGAGAACTCCAGGGTTCCCTCGGTGACCTTCGGGGTCGGCGCCACATAGACGTGGTCGGTCCACCAGCCCTGGCTGTACGTCAGCCCCCAGGCGCCGCCCGGCCCTTCACGGTGCCAGGAGGTGGTGAAGCCCTGGAACTCGGAGTCCTCCTTGGTTTTCGGCTTGATCTCCACCGCCTTGCGGGCGTCGAGGACGACCTCGGTGTCCCCGTCGACCTTGATCTCCGGATTGCCGACGACGGACGTACCGACCGCCACTCCTGCCCCGTCGCGGTCCGGGATCCAGGTCGCGATGGAGTAGGTACCCGCGGGCACCTGCCAGGTCCAGCCCGAGCCGAGGTAACCGTACTCGTCGGGGAAGGCGCCGTTCAGCTCCTGGAGCGTGAAGAGCGAGGCGCCGGTGGACGGGTTGCCCTCCCGGTTCACGAGGGACACCTTGAGGTCGTACGTCTTCGGCGCCTTCTCGAAGCCGACGCCCGTGGTGACCTGGATGCCGTCGGCGGTCGCGGTGACGTAACCGGTGTAGCGGCCCTGGGTCTCCTGCGCCGGGTCGACGCCGACCGGGACCGTGGCGGTGCCGTTCGCGGGTACCGTCACCGTACCGGCGCCCAGCGCGAGGTCCGCGAGGCTCGACGCGACCTTCAACTCCACTGCCTTGTCAGTGGTGTTGGTGTACGTGATGTCCTTGGTGACGACATCGTTGTCCCCGTCCTCGAACTTGCCGAAGCTCAGCGTCGGGGTCGCGAAGACACCCTGCTGTACCGCCCGTACGGCGTCGACCCTGCCGTCGCCCTGCTCGAAGGCGGTGGCGTCGGTCATGGTCTTCGCGGTGCTCGCCAGGTCCGCCTTGATCTGCTGGCCGGTCCAGTCGGGATGCGCCTCGGCGACCAGCGCCGCCGCGCCCGCGACATGCGGGGTCGCCATCGACGTACCGCTCGCCGTCGTGTAGTAGTCGTTCACCGGGGTTCCCATGCTGGTCCCGGCCGCGCGGGCCGCCGTGATGTTCACGCCCGGCGCGGTGATCTCCGGCTTGACCGCGTAGTCGCCGGTGCGCGGGCCGCGGCTGGAGAACGAGGCCAGGTTGTCGGACTTGTCGACCGCTCCGACCGTCAGGGCCGAGTCCGCGATGCCGGGGGTGCCGACGGTCTGGTCGGACGGGCCGGTGTTGCCCGCCGCGATCACGAAGAGGGTGCCCGTGGCGGCGGACAGGTCGTCGACGGTCTCGCTCATCACGTCCGAGGGACCCGAGGCCGTGCCGCCCAGGGACATGGAGACGATCTTCGCGCCTGAGTTCGCCGCCCACTCCATGCCGGAGATGATCCAGGACTCCTGGCCCGAGCCCGTGTTGTCGAGCACCTTGCCGATCAGCAGCTGCGCGCCCGGCGCCACGCCCTTGTACTTCCCGTTCGAGGCGGCGCCCGAGCCGACGATCGTGTCGGCCACATGGGTGCCGTGGCCGAAGCCGTCCTGCACCGTCTCGTCCGGTACGAAGCTCTCCGAGTCGGCGATCTTCCCGGCGAGGTCCGGGTGGCCGGTGTCGACGCCCGTGTCCAGGACCGCGACCTTCACGCCCGTGCCGTCGTAGCCCGCCTTCCACACCTCGGGCGCGCCGATCTGCGGCACGCTCTGGTCGAGCGACACCTTCACCCTGGCGTCGAGCCAGATCTTGTCGATGCCGTCGCCCAGCTGCCGCGCGGCCTTCGCCGTGGGCTCGGTGCCGGCGGCGGGGGCGACGTCCGCCCAGAAGGCCGTCGACTTCTTCGCGGTCAGGGCGGCACCGTCGATCCCGGGCAGCGCGAGCGTGCGGCGTGCACCCTCGGGGACCTCACTGCCCTTCTTGTACGTCGCGATCACCGGGGTGGCGCCGGTCCTCGCGTCCGTGTACCCCTGCTTCACCAACTGAGTGACATTGAACAGGGCCGGGTCGAGGCGGCCCGCCTGGAGCAGCGGGATCGCGTCCGACGGTACGACACTGACCTCGCCGTTCTTCTCACTGGACAGGAACGTGACGGCCTCACGGCCCTTTCCGCGCCGGACGTCGACGCCGTACCGGCCGTCCGCCGCGGCGGTGAGCGTCACGGTGTCGCCGGTGACGAGGGTGACGGTCTGTGTGCTCGTGGCGCCGGACGCGGTGACGCTCCGGGTGTCCGTGGCGGCCGCTTTGGCGACCGGGGACACGGGACCGGCCGCGGCTGGGACAACGGTCCCCGCGAGCAACCCGGCCGCTCCTGCCACGGCCCAGAGGGCGTGGAGTCTTCGCATGTGTGGACTTCCTCCCCTGAACGCTGAAACGCTTCCGGCCCGGTGGGCGGAAGCCAGTGATCAGAGTGAGCGCCGCACGGAAAGCGGCTCAAGGGATTCCTGTGGCCGAGGCGTGCCAATGCCCGCTTCGGCCACGGTGGTCGGCAGTGAACGGTTCGCCTCGGGCCGGGGCGACGGCCGGTTCGGGACGCTCCGGCGCGGAACGCCGTCCAGGCAATCGGCCCGGTCACATGGCTGCGGCCCAGTCGGAGCACAGGATTCCCTCAGCGGACCGGGACAGTATCGAGACATGTCTGGCACCTCCGCGTCCCGAACCGGCCGCGTCCGCGTCCTGATCGTCGACGACGAGCCCGGTCTCACCGAGCTGCTCGCCGCCGCCGTCGCGGACGCGGGCTGGCGCCCCTACCCGGCCCTCGACGGACAGACCGGCCTGCGGCTGGCCCGCGGCTGCGCCCCGCACGCGGTCGTACTCGACGGCATGCTCCCGGACCTCGACGGCCTCCAGGTCCTGCGCAGACTCCGCTACGAGATGCCCAGGCTGCCCGTCCTGATGCTGACCGCCCGCGACGCCGTCGAACACCGTATCGACGGTCTGGAGGCCGGGGCCGACGACTACGTCACCAAGCCCTTCTCCCTGGAGGAGGTCGTGCTGCGGCTGCGCGGACTGCTGCGCCGGGCCGGCACCGAACAGACCCCGGTGAACGGCTCCGTACGCGTCCTCGGCGACCTGATGCTGAGCGGGGAGTCCCGCGAGGTACAGCGGGCCGGCATCCAGATCAGGCTCACCGTCAAGGAGTTCGACCTGCTCAGCCTGCTCCTCGACCATCCGCGGCAGGTGCTCAGCAAGGCCCAGATCCTCGACCACGTCTGGAGCACGTCCTTCGACGGCGGCGGCAACCTGGTCGAGGTCTACATCTCCAGCCTGCGCCGCAAGATCGACCGGGGCCGCGCGCCGATGATCCACACCGTGCGCGGCATGGGATACGTCGTACGAGCAGTGGAGGACGGCAGATGACCGCCCGGCTGCGGAGCCGGTCGCTGCGCACGCGACTGCTCGTCTTCATCACCGCCATTCTCGTCTGCGTGTGCGCCGCGATGGCTCTGACCACTGTCTTCGCCCAACGCGCCTATCTGCTGGGCAACCTGGACAACCGGGTGGGCGACGCGGCCGAGCGTGGCGTGGGCGGTGCCGCCCTGCACCCCGAACTCACCCGCGACCTGACCTTCCTCAACGAGAGCGGCCAGCCGGCCGGCACGCTCGCCGCCCGCCTCGACGCCAAGGGCAACATCCTCAGCGCGGCCGTCGTCACCCAGGACGCGCCCCCGCGCTCGCTGACCACCGCACAGACCACCGCCCTCAAGGGCATCGCGCCGGACGGCTCGACCCACACCCGCACGCTCCCCGGCCTCGGCACCTACCGGGTCACCGCTCTGGACGCGAGCGGCATCCGGGTCCTGGCCGGCCTCCCCATGGACGACGTGCTGGACACCATCGGCGGCCTGGTGGAGGTCGAGATCGGGGTCGCCGCGGTCGGCCTCACGGTCGCGGGCTGCGTGTGCGCGGTGGTGATACGACGGCAGTTGCGCCCCCTCGGCCGGGTCGCCGCCACCGCCGTCGAGGTCTCCCACGCGCCCCTCGGCCGTGGTCAGGTGGCCGGTCTGACCCGGGTGCCCGAGCGGGACACCGACCCCGGCAGCGAGGCCGGCCAGGTCGGCGCCGCCCTCAACCGGATGATCGACCATGTCGAGGCCTCCCTCGCCGAGCGCCAGCGCAGCGAGGAACAGGTGCGCCGCAGCGAGGAGCGCATGCGCCGCTTCCTGGCCGACGCCAGCCATGAGCTGCGGACCCCGCTCGCCTCGATCGCCGGGTACGCGGAGCTGATGAACCGCGGCACGGACCGGATCGAACCGGGCCTGGCCTGGCGGCGGGTCAACGCCGAGTCGGCACGGATGCGCAGCCTCGTCGAGGACCTGCTGCTCCTGGCCCGCCTCGACGAGGGCCGCCCGCTGCAGTCCGCCGAGGTGGACCTGGCCGCGCTCGTCGCGGAGGCGGTGTGGGACGCGCGGGCCGCCGGCGCCGGACACCACTGGCAGCTCGAACTCGGTCTGGACGAACCGGCGCTGGTGCTGGGCGACGAGGCCCGGCTGCACCAGTTGGTGGCCAACCTGCTGGCCAACGCGCGGGTCCACACGCCCGCGGGTACAACGGTGACCGCCACGGTCGAATCCACCGTCACCACCTGCGTGATCCGCGTCCGCGACGACGGACCGGGTATCCCGCCCGACCTCCTTCCCACCGTCTTCGAACGGTTCACCCGGGCGGACACCTCCCGCACCCGTGCCGGTGTCCTGGAGGGCGGCTCGGGTCTGGGCCTCGCCATCGCCTCGGCCATCGCCACGGCCCACGGCGGCCACCTCGACGTACAGAGCGCGCCGGGCCGTACGGAGTTCAGGCTCGAACTCCCGGTCACCGAACTCCCGCCCACCGGTGCGGCGATGCGCGTCCGCCCGGCGCCGGTCTAGGAGAGCGGCGCCGGGCGGACGGTGTCGCCGACACCGGGGGGTCGACGGTGATCGTGTCTCCGACCTTCAGCTGCGATCATGCCTCGGTCGTATGAGTGCGATCAGAATCCGACGAGGGCGTCGAGGTCGATCTGGACGGGAAACGGCAGCTCGGTGACGAGTTTGCCGCGGTGGAACGGGTGCAGGGGGGCTGGGATGTACGAGAGGGTGTCGGCGTTGAGCCAGTATTCGTGCACCGCCAACTTCTGGTCGCGGTCGAGTTCGACGCGCCAGTAGCACGGGACCTTGGCGGCGGCGAACTGTGCGGGCTTGCTCACACGGTCATCTTGGCGGGAGCCGGGGGAAACGACCTCGACGACGAGGGTGAGGTGCGACGTCGGGATGCACTCCACCTCGAAGTAGTCAAGGTTCCGAGGGTCGAAGACGATCACGTCAGGCTTGACGACGTTCTGCTCGTCCACCATCACGCACTGCTCGCTCAGGACCCGATATGGCTTCGAGCGGGCCGCCTTCAGGGCGTCGGCGAAGCCGTCCCGTACGTCGTTGTGCCAGAACCTGGGCTGCCGTTTGACCACGATCCATCCGTCCACGAGTTCCCAGTCGAAGGGCAGCTCCAGATTCTTGACCTGGTCGAATGTCCAGCCGTCAGCAGGCGGGAACATCCAGTTGTCCTCGTTGGCCGGTCCCTGCTGGCGTGGCGTCATCACCGCTCCCATGGGCGAGAGTGCGGGCGCTGTTACGCGTCGTGATCCTCTGTACGAAGGTATCGCCACGCGAAGCAGTGAAGCCATGCCACGCCGTTTACAGCCGCCCCCGTCCGCGCTAGCTTCACAGAGGAGTGGGGTGGGAGCGCTCCCATCCTGTGTCCGGCGGACCGGAACCCGTCCGGCGCACCGGGCCCGCTCCCACTCCACTCTCGTCTCCGTGACCCGCGCGCGACCGTTCACCCCACACAGAGGTTGAAGTGTCATGCCTATGACAATCATCGGAACCGGGCCTTCGTGCCGTCCGAAACTCCTCCGATTACCCCTCCCCACCCGAGGCCGGGCCCTCTTCCTGGCCCTCCTCGCCCTTCTCACCACGGTCCCGGCCCTCGCCCTGATCCTGGCCGCAGGCACCCCGGCCCAGGCGCACGGCACCCCCATGAAGCCGGGCAGCCGTACCTTCCTGTGCTGGCAGGACGCGCTCACCGACACCGGTGAGATCAAGCCCGTCAACCCGGCCTGCAAGGCTGCCCAGCAGGTCAGCGGGACCACGCCGTTCTACAACTGGTTCTCCGTGCTGCGCTCGGACGGCGCCGGCCGCACCCGCGGCTTCGTCCCCGACGGTGAGCTCTGCAGCGGCGGCAACCCCAACTTCACCGGCTTCGACCTGCCCCGCGGCGACTGGCCGGTCACCCACCTCACCTCGGGCGCGACCGTCGACTTCTCGTACAACGCCTGGGCGGCGCACCCGGGCTGGTTCTACGTCTACGTCACCAAGGACGGCTACGACCCGACGAAGCCCCTCACCTGGGACGAGATGGAGGACACGCCGTTCCTGACCGTCGACCACCCGCCGCTCAACGGCACCCCGGGCACGGTCGAGGCCAACTACTCCTGGACCGGCACCCTCCCCGCCAACAAGACGGGGCGGCACATCATCTACATGGTGTGGCAGCGCTCGGACAGCACGGAGACCTTCTACTCCTGCTCCGACGTCGTCTTCGACGGCGGCAACGGCGAGGTCACCGGCATCCACGACCCGGGCAACCCCACCCAGCCCCCGCCCGGCACCTGCACCGCCACCCGCACCACGACCAACAGCTGGCCCGGCGGCTACCAGTCCGAGGTCACCGTCACCAACAGCGGCGACGTCGCGATGCTCGGCTGGATGGTCGACTGGACGCTCCCCGGCGGCCAGTCGGTGGCCAGCCTCTGGAACGGCAACGCGACCTACAGCGGGCAGGACGTGATGGTCCACAACGCCGACTGGAACGGCTCGCTCAGTCCGGGGCAGAGTACGACGTTCGGCTACGTCGTCCAGGGCGACGGCGGGGACAGTGCAACCGACCTGCCCTGTCAGGTCGGTTGACGTGTGTGATCCGCTCCGGGCGGACCCGGTGCCGGTGCGCACCGGCACCGGGTCCGCCCGCCTTTCCCTGTCGCTGTCTCAGGCCAGCAACTCGACCTCCGCCAGCGTCGATTCGCCGTCGAGGACCAGGCGGTAGTGGGCGTACGACCCGGGCTTCTGGATCGTGAACGCCCTTGTCTGCAGGTCCCAGGCGAAGGTCTGACCCGTCCGCCGGTCCACCGTCGTCCAGTCGGTGCCGTCCGTGGAGGCCTGGAGGGTCCAGCCCGTCGGGGCCTTCGTGTGGTCCGACGGTGAGGTGAGCGTGTACTGGACCCCCTTGACCGACCTGGTCACCGGCAGGTCCACCGATGTCACCGTCGCCTGGGTCGCCGACGTGTTGTCGAACAGGGAGCCGTCCGGCTGCAGGACGTCCGCGCGCGGGGCCGGGACCTTGTCGTCCTGGGTGATCGAGGTCGGGCCGGCGTTCTTGCCCGTGCCCCACGCCGAGGGCTTCGGACCCATCGTGAAGTCGATGACGCCGCCCTTGGAGACGATCGAGTGGGGGAGTGAAGTCGAGCTCCAGGCACGGCCGTTGACGCGGACGTTCTGGATGTAGACGTTGGCCGCGCTGTTGTGCGGCGCCCTGATCACCAGGTCACGGCCGTTCTCCAGGTGGACCGTCGCCTTCTTGAACAGCGGGGAGCCGATCGTGTAGTCGCCGCTGCCCATCACCAGCGGGTAGATGCCGAGGGCCGAGAAGAGGTACCAGGCCGACTGCTCGCCGTTGTCCTCGTCGCCGTGGTAGCCCTGGCCGATCTCGCTGCCGAGGTAGAGCCGGGACATGGCCTCACGGACGTAGGCCTGCGCCTTCCAGGGCCGGCCGGCCGCGTCGTACATGTAGATGACGTGGTGGGCGACCTGGTTGGAGTGGCCGTACATGCCCATCCGGACGTCACGGGCCTCGGTCATCTCGTGGATGACCCCGCCGTACGAGCCGACGAAGTCGGGGGAGGCCGTCTCGGGTGTCGCGAAGAACTCGTCGAGCTTGTCGGCGAGGCCACTCCGGCCGCCGTACAGGTTGGCGAGGCCGCGGCTGTCCTGCGGTGCGGTGAAGGCGTAGCCCCAGCCGTTGGTCTCCGTGTAGTCGTAGCCCCACACGCGCGGGTCGTACGCCGAGGAGTCCACCCGCCACTTGCCCTGCGCGTCCTTGCCCTGGAAGAAACCGGCCTTGGAGTCGAAGAGGTCCACATAGTCCCGGGCGCGGTTGAGGAAGTAGTCCGACTCCTCCTTGTAGCGCTGCTCGCCCGTCTTCTTGTAGAGGGCCTTGCCCATCTCGGCGATGCCGTAGTCGTTGACGTAGCCCTCCATCGCCCACGACAGGCCCTCTCGGGTGTCGTCGCTGGTGTAGCCGAGGAAGGGGGAGGTCGTCATGCCCTTGCGGCCCACGCCGGACGACGGGGGCACGACGGTCGCGTTCTTGAGCGCCGCCTCGTACGCCGCCTTCGCGTCGAAGTCCACGCCCTTGACGTACGCGTCGGCGAACGCCACGTCCGAGGAGGTGCCGGTCATCAGGTCGGCGTAGCCGGGGGAGGACCAGCGCGAGGTCCAGCCGCCGTCCTTGTACTGCTGTACGAACCCGTCGACCATCTCGCCCGCCTGAGAGGGAGTCAGCAGGCTGTACGCCGGCCAGGTCGTGCGATACGTGTCCCAGAAGCCGTTGTTGACGTACACCTTGCCGTCCACGATCTTCGCGCCGGTGTGCGTCGGGGTGTCCTGGCTGGTCATCGGCGAGAAGGGGGAGGCGTACTGGTAGGCCGAACCGACCTTCTCGAAGCCGGAGTCGGGGTACAGGTACAGCCGGTACATGCTGGAGTAGAGGGTGGTCAGCTGGTCGGTCGTGGCGCCCTCCACCTCCACCTTGCCCAGCAGCCGGTCCCAGACCTTCCGGGCCTGCGCCTTCACCGTGTCGAAGGAGGTGCCGTCCGGGATCTCCTGGCGCAGGTTGTCCTTCGCCTGGTCGATGCTGATGAGGGAGGTGGCCAGGCGCAGGGTGACGGTGTGGTCGGAGCCGGTGTCGAAGCGGAGGTAGCCCTTGACCCCGCTGGAGTCGCCGCCCGTCACGGGCCTGTCGAAGACGCCGTACACGAACAGCCGTGTCGCACCCGTCGACAGTCCGGACTTGACGTCCGAGAAGCCGGTGACGATCCCGTGCTCCTTGTCGAGGGTCAGTCCCGCCTGCTCGGTCACGTTGTCGAAGATCACGCTCGCGTCCGTGCCCGGGTAGGTGAAGCGCAGCGAGGCCGCGTGGTCGGTCGGCGCCATCTCCGCCTTGAGCCCGTTCTCGAACCGCACCCCGTAGTAGTACGGCCGCGCGGTCTCGTTCTCGTGCCGGAAGGCGAGTTCCCGTGCCGTCCGGCCGGTGTCCGGGGCACCCGTGGCGGCCGACGGCATCACCTGGAAGGTCTGCCGGTCGCCCATCCAGGGGCTGGGCTCATGGCTCGCACTGAACGCCTGGATCGTCGGCAGGTTGTCGTCGTTGTTCGCATGTGCGTACTCGTACAGCCAGCTGAGCGAGGACGCGTTGGTCACCGGCGTCCAGAAGTTGAAGCCGTGCGGGAGTGCCGTCGCCGGGAAGTCGTTGCCGCGCGAGAAGCTGCCGCTGGAGTTGGTGCCCCGGGTGGTGAGCGCGTAGTCGGCCAGATGCGCCTTGGGCTTCTCGGGGGCCACCGGTTTCAGCGACACGTCGTCGATCCAGCCGCGGAACTTGGCCGGGCGCGCGGGGGAGTCGTACCCGACCAGGATCCGGTCGACCGTCTTGCCGGCCGCGACCGAACCGATCGTCGAGGAGACGTTGTTCCACTGGTTGACGTACAGCGCCTTCGACGCGCCCTGGCCGCGCGGGGACAGCGCGAAACCGTGCTGGTCCGTGGCCCCCAGGTCGCTCAGATACGTGCCGTCGGTGAAGGCCAGGTCCACGGAGACGTTGGTGGCGTCGTAGTCGAGGGCGCCGTCGGCCATCGACGGGAAGATCCGGTACGACAACCGCGTGTCGCGGCCGACGGCCACGTTCACGTCGAAGACCTTGTTGTACGAGTACGCGCGGCCGTTCGCCGTGTGCCGTCCGGCGTAGCGCAGCGCGTGTGTCCCGGTGAACCCGGCCCGCGCCTTCGCGGTCGGCGAGCCGCTCGGGCCGTGGTCGACCAGCGAGAGCATGTCCTGGGGCACCGGCCCGCCGCTGCCGCCCGTGGAGAACTGGACGTCGGCGATCTGGAGGATGTCCGAGGCGCCGTTGTTCTTCGTGACGTCGAGGCGGAAGTGCTGGTACTCGGCGGGGGCGGAGAGGTCGTACGACTGGGTCTGGAACCGTTCCGTGAAGGATTCGCCGGTCCGGGTGTCGACGGTCTTCCAGTCCTTGCCGTCCGTCGAGCCCTGGAGGGTCCAGTCCTGCGGGTCGCGTTCGGCGTAGTCGTTCGCCGAGGTGAGGGCGTAGGTCACCAGCTTGATGGGCTTGTCGAAGTCGAACTCCACCCAGCCGGTGGGCTGGAAGGTGAGCCACTTGGTACCCGGCTCGCCGTCGACGAGGTTCTCCTTCACCTCGCCCGCCCCGGTGTTCTCCCCGCTCGCCCGCAGGTCGGTCACATGGTCGGTGACATTGCCGGGGATGCCCGTGCTGTAGCCGCCGTCGACGCCCGAGGCGCGCGGGGCGCCGGCCGGATCCGTGTCGACGGTGTCGGTCCAGTCCGGCGCCGGTTCACCGGACTCGAACGAGGATGCGAACTGGGTGGCGGCGGCCGGTGCTTTGGCGGGCAGGGCGACCGCGGCTCCCTGGGAACCCAGTGCCATGACTACGGCGGCCGTGATCACGACCGCCGTACCGGATCTGTGTCCTGTTCTTCGCTGCGTCTTCCGCTGCATCAAAACGGGTACCCTCCCTGCCACATGAGACAACGTTGTCAGCCGAGTGGCGCAGGAACCAGTAGGTGGTCAAGTGGCCCGTGATGTCAAGGGTGTTGGGTGCGGCATTCAGGGGGCTATGTCGGCTCTTTTTCCGGCAAGGCGTACACAGGTCGCTCATATTTCCGACAGGTCTCAACTAGGAAAAGACCAGCAGCCAACCTTGCATTCGATCTTGCCCCACTGGCGGGAAGTGGACTATACCTGTCGGCGTTTCCCGCATGACTTCCTGCACGACCCAGCACTACCCGACCGCGGTGCCGGGAGGATCCGGTTCACCGCCTGAGTCCTGGAGAAGGCGAGGACTTGAGCATGGGATCCACTTCCGCAGCGAACCATGGTTCCGAGGGTGTCGGCCGTCGCGATCTGATCAAGCGGTCCGCCGCACTCGGCCTGTTTTCGGTCCCCGCCGTCGGATTCCTCTCCGCCTGTGCCAGCAGTGGCGGCGGTGGCCAGTCGAAGGACAAGACGGGCAAGAAGACGGCGAAGAACCCGCTCGGCGTCAACGAGACCGCGAAGATGGAATTCGTCCTCTTCGACGGCGGTTTCGGCAAGGAGTACGCCCAGGACGCCGTGAAGATCTACGAGAAGGACTTCCCGAAGGCCACGGTCAAGTTCTCCGCCACCCAGAAGATCCAGTCCACCCTCCAGCCCCGCTTCAACCAGGGCACCCCGCCGGACCTGATCGACAACTCCGGTGCCGAGCAGATGGACATGGGCGTGCTGGTCGGCAAGAACCAGCTGGCCGATCTCACCCCGCTGTTCGACGCGCCGTCGTACGACGACCCGAACAAGAAGGTCCGCGACACACTGCGGCCCGGCATCGTCGAGATGGGCCAGTTCGACGGCAACCCGATCTGGATCATGTACTACGCCTACACGGTCTACGGCGTCTGGTACTCGCAGAAGGCCCTGGACTCGCTGGGCGCGGAGTACCCGCAGACCTGGGACCAGATGATCGCCGTCTGCGAGAAGGCCAAGAAGAAGGGGATGGCGGGCTGGACGTACGCGGGCAAGTACCCGTACTACATCCCCTTCTCCCTCTACCCGATGATCGGCAAGGTCGGTGGCGTCGAAGTCCTGAACGCGATCGACAACCTGGAGCCGAACGCCTGGAAACACCCGGCCGTCAAGGCGTGTTTCGAGGCCTACTACGAGCTCTACAAGAAGGGCTACATCCTCCAGGGCACCCCCGGCCTCGACCACATCCAGTCGCAGACCGCCTGGGCGCAGGGCAAGGCTCTGTTCATCCCGAACGGCTCCTGGGTGGAGAACGAGTCGGCGAACGTCATCCCGTCCGACTTCAACCTCGCCGTCTCCGCGCCCACCGGCATCGACAAGAACGACAAGATGCCCTTCGGCACCATCTGGGCCTCCGGCGGCGAGCCGTTCATCGTCCCGGCCAAGGCCGCGAACGCCCCGGGCGGCATGGAGCAGCTGCGCATCATGCTCAGCGAGGCCTCCTCCAAGAACTTCACGTCGAAGGTGAAGTCGCTGACCGCGTACAACGGCGGCACCGACGGCATCACCCTCACCCCGGGCCTCACCTCCGGTGTGGCCGCGCTGAAGCTGGCCGGGTCGAACGTGGTCAATCCGCGGATGCAGGACTGGTACGTGCAGCTCCAGAAGGAGAAGATCGGGGTTGCCGGCCTCGGCGAGATGATGGCCGGCCGGGCCACCCCGGCGGAGACCATCAAGAAGATCCAGGGCTTTGCCGACGAGGCCGCCAAGGACACCACGATCAAGCACTACAAGCACCAGTAAGCACCGGCAGGACATTCCCTCTCGGCACCGGAGTGGCGATGCAGCACGGCAAGTACCGGTTCATCGTGGGGTTTCTGGCGTTGCCCCTCGGACTGTACGCGCTCTTTGTGGTCTGGCCGTTCGTCCAGTCCATCTACTACTCGTTCACGGACTGGACCGGTCTGAGCCCCGAATTCAAGATGGTCGGCCTGGACAATTACAAGAGGATGCTGCACGACGACGTCTTCTGGAAGTCCTTGCAGCACAGCTTGATGTTCGCGGTCGTGCTGCCGCTGGTGACGATCAGCCTGGCACTGTTCTTCGCCTTCATGATCAATGTCGGCGGTCGGAGAAGGAAGGGCGGCCCCGCGATCACCGGCGTCCGGGGCTCCTCCTTCTACAAGATCGTCTATTTCTTCCCGCAGGTGCTGTCGATCGCGATCGTCTCGCTGCTGTTCGCCTTCGCCTACAACCCGGACAGCGGCGCGATCAATTCACTGTTGCGCGGAATCGGTCTGGACCATGTCCAGCCGCTCTGGCTCGGCGACCCGAGCCTCGCCCTGTGGTGTGTGATGGCCGTACTGGTCTGGTCCACGGTCGGTTTCTTCGTGGTCCTCTTCTCCGCCGGTATGGCGTCGATCCCCGCGGACCTCTACGAGGCCGCCCTGCTCGACGGCGCCGGCCGCGCCGCCACCTTCTTCCGTATCACCCTGCCGCTGCTCTGGGACACCGTGCAGTCCGGCTGGGTCTACATGGGCATCCTCGCGCTCGGCGCCGAGTCGTTCGCAGTCGTACAGATCATGACGACCGGACCGGGCGGTCCCGACTACTCGACGACCGTGATGGTCCTGTACGTGTACCAGAAGGCGTTCCGGGACGGTCAGGCCGCCTACGCCACCACCATCGGCGTCGCCCTGCTGGTCGTCACGCTCGCCTTCGCGGCGATCGTGATGCGGCTGGGCCGTCGCGAGCGGCTGGAGTACTGAAGCGATGACGACGACCGAGACCGACGTCACTGTCACCGAGGCGGAACCCCCCGCGCCGGAGCGGCCCCGGCGAAAGCGCGAGGGCGCGGTCCTCAACGTCTTCTCCCACGGCGTCCTGGTCATCTGGGCGATCATGGTGGTCACACCGCTGCTCTGGGCGGTGATGACATCGTTCAAGGACGACAGGTCGATCTTCAGCTCGCCCTGGGCGCTGCCCGACAAGCTGCACTTCGACAACTGGTCGCGGGCCTGGACCCAGGCCAACATGAGCGACTACTTCCTGAACACCATCCTGGTGGTGGGCGGTTCGCTCATCGGCACCCTGGTCCTCGGCTCGATGGCGGCCTATGTCCTGGCCCGCTTCGACTTCCCGGGCAACCGCTTCATCTACTACCTGTTCATCGGCGGCATGAGCTTCCCGATCATGCTCGCGCTGGTCCCGCTGTTCTACGTCGTGAACAACCTGGGCCTGCTGAACACGATCCACGGCCTGATCCTGGTCTACATCGCGTACTCGTTGCCGTTCACGGTGTTCTTCCTCACAGCGTTCTTCCGCACGCTGCCCACCTCGGTGGCCGAGGCCGCCTTCGTCGACGGCGCCTCGCACACCCGCACGTTCTTCCAGATCATGCTGCCGATGGCGAAGCCCGGCCTGATCAGCGTCGGGATCTTCAACTTCCTGGGCCAGTGGAACCAGTACATGCTTCCGACGGTCCTGAACACGGACCCCGACAAGCACGTCCTCACCCAGGGCCTGGTCCAGCTGGCGGTCAGCCAGGGCTACAAGGGCGACTGGTCCGGTCTTTTCGCGGGCCTGGTGATGGCGATGCTGCCGGTACTTGCCGCGTACATCGTCTTCCAGCGCCAGGTCGTGGCGGGTCTGACGGCCGGCGCTTTGAAGTAGCGGAACGCTTGCCGACGTAAAGGGGCGCGGGGAACTGCGCGACCAGCCACGACGCACCCGCACCCACCCACTCGGCGTCACCGGCCACCCCCTCCCACCTGCTCTGCAGTGGCCTAGACATGTCCACGGCGTGTCCACAGAGAAACCACCGAACCGCCAATGATTTCTGTCAAGGACTTGACGCCGGTAACCCGTTCAGCAGAGCTTGGAGTTCATAACTTGTAAGTGACCCGGTTCCACAGATGTGACCTGGGTCACCTTGGCGGCGCGGTGGCCGCCTCCGATGGCGGGAGTGGATGGGTCGATGGAGACTCCGGGGTCGCAGTCGTCGCTGCACCGAGCCAACCTGGAACGTGTCGTACGGGCCGTACGTCTGGCCGGATCGCTCACGCAGGCGGAGATCGCGCGCACGACCGGCCTGTCGGCAGCGACGGTCTCCAACATCGTGCGCGAGCTCAAGGACGGCGGAACGGTCGAGGTCACGCCCACGTCGGCGGGCGGCCGCAGGGCCCGCAGCGTGAGTCTGAGCGGTGATGCCGGCATTGTCATAGGGATCGACTTCGGCCATACCCACCTGCGTGTCGCGATCGGCAACCTCGCGCACCAGGTGCTGGCCGAGGAGTCCGAGCCCCTGGACGTGGACGCGTCGTCCAGTCAGGGCTTCGACAGGGCCGAAGAGCTGGTCAACCGCCTGATCGCGGCGACCGGCGTGGACCGTTCGAAGATCGCCGGCGTGGGTGTCGGCGTCCCCGGTCCGATCGACGTCGAGTCCGGCACCCTCGGTTCCAGCGCCATCCTGCCCGGCTGGATCGGCGCGAGACCCGCGGAGGAGCTGAGACTGCGCCTCGGAGTCCCCGTGCACGTGGACAACGACGCGAACCTCGGCGCCCTCGGCGAGCTGGTCTGGGGCAGCGGCAAGGGCGTACGTGATCTTGCTTACATCAAGGTCGCCAGCGGTGTCGGCGCCGGGCTGGTGATCAACGGGAAGATCTACCGAGGTCCCGGCGGCACCGCCGGCGAGATCGGGCACATCACGCTCGACGAGGCCGGCCCGGTCTGCCGGTGCGGCAACCGCGGCTGCCTGGAGACCTTCGCGGCGGCCCGCTACGTGCTGCCGCTGCTCCAGCCCAGTCACGGCACCGACCTGACCATGGAGGGCGTCGTACGGCTGGCCCGGGACGGCGACGCCGGCTGTCGCCGTGTGGTCGCCGATGTCGGCCGCCACATCGGCAGCGGTGTGGCCAATCTCTGCAACCTGCTGAACCCGAGCCGGGTGGTCCTCGGCGGCGATCTCGCCGAGGCCGGAGAGCTGGTCCTGGCGCCCATAAGGGAGTCCGTGGGGCGCTATGCGATCCCCAGTGCGGCCCGCCAACTCTCGGTGCTCCCGGGGGCACTTGGCGGCCGCGCCGAGGTGCTCGGCGCGCTCGCCCTCGCACTCAGCGAGATGGGCGATTCGACCCTTTTGGACGGCTCACTGCCTGCCATCGCACCTGCCTTCACTTAGAAAACGAATGGCGCCGTTGCCATCTCGTTAAGTATTTACTTCTTGACGTCGAACTTGCGGCCGAGTTGACTTCGAGCCACCTCGGCCGCAGCGTTGCGGCCCTGTCAGGGAGGCACCCCCAAATGAACGCAACGATGCGTAGAGTCGTCATTGGCACCGCCGCGGTTTCCATGGCGCTGTCGCTCGCCGCCTGTGGCAAGGCCGGCGACAACAAGAAGAGCGACTCGTCCAGCAGCAGCTCCTCCGGTGGCAGCAAGACCATCGGCCTGCTGCTCCCCGACAGCGTCACCGCGCGCTACGAGAAGTTCGACCACCCGTACTTCGAGGCGCAGGTCAAGTCGCTGTGTGCCGACTGCACCGTCGACTACGCGAACGCTGCGGGTGACGCGGCCAAGCAGGCCCAGCAGGTCAGCACCATGGTCACCAAGGGCGTCAAGGTCATCGTGATCTCCGCCCAGGACTCTGCGGCCATCAAGTCCTCCATCGACGCCGCCGTGGCCAAGGGCGTCAAGGTCGTCGCGTACGACCGCCTCGCCCAGGGCAAGGTCTCGGCCTATGTCTCCTTCGACAACGTCAAGGTCGGCGAGCTCCAGGGCCAGGCCCTGCTGAGCGCCCTCGGCTCCAAGGCGACCACCAAGTCCAAGATCGTCATGATCAACGGTGACGACGCCGACCCGAACGCCGGCCAGTTCAAGAAGGGCGCGCACCAGGCCCTCGACGGCAAGGTCACCGTCGCCTACGAGCAGTCGGGTCTGTGGAAGGACACCGTCGCCGCGCAGAAGGTGAAGGCGGCCATCACCCAGCTGGGCGCCAAGAACATCGCGGGCGTCTACTCCGCCAACGACGGCATGGCCGGTGGTATCGCCACCACCCTCAAGGGCGCCGGCATCAGCGGCATCCCGCTGACCGGTCAGGACGCGGAGCTCGCGGGCATCCAGCGCATCGTCGCCGGCACCCAGTCCTCCACCGTCTACAAGGCGTTCAAGCCGGAGGCCGACGCCGCCGCCACGATCGCGGTCGACCTGCTGCAGGGCAAGAGCATCACCTCGCTCGCCACCTCCACGCAGACCAGCGGCTCCGGCGACCAGGTGCCCTCGCAGCTGCTGGTCCCGGTGTCGGTCACCAAGGCCAACATCAAGGACACGGTGATCAAGGACGGTCTGTACACCGTCTCCGACATCTGCACCAGCGAGTTCGCCAAGGCCTGCAAGGCTGCCGGCCTGCAGTAGTCCGGCCCTGGAGCCGTAAGGCTCCGGCCGCCAGCGCCCGGGTGATCGCAGTACGACATCCGGGCCCCGGCCGCCCGACACGACCGGCCCTTCCGCAAGGTGCCCCGTCCGTCCGGCGGCCTCGCGAAACCCCTCCGACGCCCGCTCCGGCCTTCATACCCCGCTGCCGGAGCGGGCGTCGGACGGACCCGTTGCCAAGCGCAGCGGATTCGCGCATGTTCATCTTGTAAACCACGTGCGAAGACCCGAGGAAACCCCGGGATGCCGCACGTCCCTCCGCGCCTGATCACCAAGCGCGGCATCCCCGCCGGTCAGGCGGCGAAGGAGATGGTTCACGTGTCCGCTACGCCCGTGCTGGCGTTGCGCGGAGTCTCCAAGCGATTCGGTGCGGTCCAGGCCCTCACCGATGTCGATCTGGAGGTCCACGCCGGAGAAGTGGTCGCCCTGGTGGGCGACAACGGCGCAGGAAAGTCGACCCTGGTCAAGACGATCGCCGGTGTGCACCCCATCGATGAGGGCGTCATCGAGTGGGAAGGCAACCCGGTCAGCATCAACAAGCCGCACGACGCCCAGGGCCTCGGCGTCGCGACCGTCTACCAGGACCTCGCGCTCTGCGACAACCTCGACGTGGTCGGCAACCTCTTCCTCGGCCGTGAGCTCCTGCACCGGGGCGTCATCGACGAGGTGACGATGGAGAAGCAGGCGCGCGAGCTGCTGAGCACGCTCTCCATCCGCATCCCCAGCGTGCGCATCCCGATCGCCAGCCTCTCCGGCGGTCAGCGCCAGGTCGTGGCGATCGCCCGCTCCCTGATCGGCGACCCCAAGGTCGTCATCCTGGACGAGCCCACCGCCGCCCTCGGTGTCGAGCAGACCGCACAGGTCCTCGACCTGGTCGAGCGGCTGCGCGAGCGCGACCTCGGCGTCATCCTCATCAGCCACAACATGGCCGATGTGAAGGCGGTCGCGGACACCGTCGCCGTCCTGCGCCTGGGCAAGAACAACGGCTCTTTCCCCGTGAAGAGCACCAGCCACGAAGAGATCATCGCCGCGATCACGGGCGCCACGGACAATGCCGTGACCCGTCGTGCGGAGCGTCGCACCACGGAGGCGGCAAAGTGAGCGAGACGTCGAACAAGACCGTAAAGGGCGACGAGACGCCCGAGACCGCCAAGGCCGACAAGGCCGAGGCGGCGAAGGCCACCACGACGGTGGCCCCCGCCGACGACCCCACGGCCGCGCCGGTCACGGTCGTCGACCCGCGGCTGCTGGTCCGTGAAGAGGGCTTCAAGGGCTACCTCACGGAGTTCAAGCGTCGGATCAAGGGCGGCGAGCTGGGCTCGCTGCCGGTGGTCATCGGCCTGATCATCATCTGGACGATCTTCCAGCTGAAGAACAGCCTGTTCCTCAGCGCGGACAACCTGTCCAACATCAGCTACTTCCTCTCGGCCACCGGCATGCTCGCCATCGGCCTGGTGTTCGTGCTGCTGCTGGGTGAGATCGACCTCTCCGTCGGTTCGGTGAGCGGTCTGGCGTCCACGGTGTTCGCCGTCTTCGTGGTCAACCACGGCATGAACCAGTGGCTCGCCCTGATCCTCACGATCATCACGGGCGTCGGCATCGGTGCCCTGCACGGCTGGTTCTTCGCCAGGATCGGCGTACCCGCCTTCGTGGTCACCCTGGCCGGCTTCCTCGGCTGGAACGGTCTGATGCTGTGGCTGCTGGGCTCCAGCGGCACGATCAACATCCCGTCCGACAGCGGCCCGGTGCAGCTCCTCGGCCAGAGCTCCTTCTTCATGGACCAGGCCATCGTCGGTGCGTACCTGCTGGCCGGCCTCGGTGTCGTGCTGTCGGCCCTGGGCCAGTTCAACGAGCAGCGCCGACGCCGTGCGGCGGGCGTGCCATTCCGGCCCACCAGCGAGATCCTGATCCGCGTCGGCCTGCTGGCTATCGCGTCCTTCGCGGCGGCGGCCGTGCTGAACAACGCGTCCGGTGTCTCCAACGCGCTGGTGATCTTCCTCGCGTCCCTGGTGATCGTCGACTTCGTGCTGCGTCGTACGACGTACGGCCGCAAGGTCTTCGCGGTCGGCGGCGGCATCGAGGCGGCCCGCCGTGCCGGTATCAGCGTGCCGATGGTCCGGATCACCGTGTTCGCGATCTCCGGTGGCTTCGCGGCCATCGGCGGTATGTTCTTCGCCGGCCAGACCGCGAGCGCCACGCTCAACGCCGGTGGCGGCAACACGCTGATGCTCGCCATCGCCGCGGCCGTCATCGGTGGTACGTCGCTGTTCGGTGGCCGGGGCAACGTCTGGTCCGCGCTGCTGGGCATGCTGGTCATCCAGTCCATCCAGACCGGTCTCGACCTGCTGAACATGAACACGTCGATCCAGTACATGATCACCGGTGGTGTTCTGCTGGGTGCGGTCGTCATCGACTCCGTCTCCCGCAAGAGCCAGAAGGCGGCGGGGCGCGGATAGCGCCGAGCGCCGTGGGGGGTGCGGTGGGATTGCGGGTGCCGGTCCGTCGTGGCTGGTCGCGCAGTTCCCCGCGCCCCTTCAGGTAGGACCAGTGGCCCGGTGCCTTCAGGTACCGGGCCACAGCTGTGTCATGGATGGGGCCCAGGATGGGTACGGCCGATCGCGTGACCTATGACCCATGGGCCGGAGTCAGGCCGCCCAGGCGGAACATTAGACTCGACGAGCCCGGCAACAGCTCGATCAGCTCTACTGCAAGGAGGCACGGGTGCCGCTGCTGACCCGTATCAGGGGACCGCGCGATCTGGACCGGCTCAGCACCGAGGAGCTGGTCCAGCTGGCAGAGGAGATCCGGAGCTTCCTCGTGGAAGCGGTCTCCAAGACCGGCGGACACCTCGGTCCCAACCTGGGCGTGGTCGAGCTCACCATCGCCCTGCACCGCGTCTTCGAGTCGCCGAAGGACAAGGTGCTGTGGGACACCGGCCACCAGTCCTATGTGCACAAGCTGCTCACCGGCCGCCAGGACTTCTCGAAGCTCAAACAGAAGGGCGGCCTGTCCGGCTACCCCTCGCAGGCCGAGTCCGAGCACGACGTCATCGAGAACAGCCACGCCTCCACGGTGCTCGGCTGGGCCGACGGCATCGCCAAGGGCAACCAGCTGCTCGACCGTGACAGTCATGTCGTCGCCGTCATCGGTGACGGCGCCCTGACCGGCGGTATGGCCTGGGAGGCGCTGAACAACATCGCCGACGCCAAGGACCGCCCCCTGGTCATCGTCGTCAACGACAACGAGCGGTCGTACGCCCCGACCATCGGCGGCCTCGCCAACCACCTGGCCACCCTGCGCACCACCGACGGCTACGAGCGCTTCCTCGCCCGTGGCAAGGACCTGCTGGAGCGCACCCCGGTCGTCGGCAAGCCCCTCTTCGACACCCTGCACGGGGCCAAGAAGGGGCTCAAGGACTTCATCGCCCCGCAGGGCATGTTCGAGGACCTCGGCCTCAAGTACGTCGGCCCGATCGACGGGCACGACATCGAGGCCCTGGAGTCGGCCCTGGCCCGCGCCAAGCGGTTCGGCGGCCCGGTGATCGTCCACTGCCTCACCGAGAAGGGCCGCGGCTACCAGCCCGCCCTCCAGGACGAGGCCGACCGCTTCCACGGCATCGGGCCCATCCACCCCGACACCGGCCTGCCGGTCAAGGCCTCCGGCGCCGACTGGACCTCCGTCTTCGGCGACGAGATGGTCGAGCTCGGCAAGGAGCGCGAGGACATCGTCGCGATCACCGCGGCCATGCTCCAGCCGGTCGGCCTGAAGAAGTTCGCGGACACGTTCCCCGACCGGATCTACGACGTCGGCATCGCCGAGCAGCACGGTGCCGTCTCCGCGGCCGGCCTCGCCACCGCCGGGGTGCACCCCGTCTTCGCCGTCTACGCCACCTTCCTCAACCGCGCCTTCGACCAGGTCCTGATGGACGTGGCGCTGCACAAGTGCGGGGTGACCTTCGTCCTGGACCGGGCCGGCGTCACCGGCACCGACGGCGCCTCCCACAACGGCATGTGGGACATGTCGATCCTCCAGGTCGTCCCCGGCCTCAGGCTCGCCGCCCCGCGCGACGCCGACCAGGTCCGCGCCCAGCTCCGCGAGGCCGTCCAGGTCGACGACGCCCCCACGGTCGTCCGCTTCTCCAAGGGCGCGGTCGGCCCCGCCGTACCCGCCGTGGGCACGGTGGGCGGCATGGACGTGCTGCGCGAGCCGGGCACCGACACCCCGGACGTGCTCCTCGTCTCCGTGGGCGCGCTGGCCCCCATGTGCCTGGAGATCGCCGGCCTCCTCGACAAGCAGGGCATCTCCACGACCGTGGTCGACCCGCGCTGGGTCAAGCCGGTCGACGAGGCCATGGCCCCGCTCGCCGAGCGCCACCGGGTGGTCGTCACCGTCGAGGACAACAGCCGCGTCGGCGGCGTCGGCTCCGCCGTCGCCCAGGCCCTGCGCGACGCGGGCGTCGACGTCCCCCTCCGCGACTTCGGCATCCCGCCCCGCTTCCTCGACCACGCGTCGAGGGCCGAGGTCATGGCCGAGATCGGCCTGACGGCCCCGGACATCGCCCGCCAGGTCACCGGTCTGGTCGCAAAGCTGGACGGCACGACAGAAGTCGACTCGGTGGAGCCCGCGAGGGATTAGACGCCTCAGCCGAAGCGCCCCGTAGGGGGCGCGGGGCCGTATTCGATGTGCGGCTACCGCCGCGTGGGCGCGACCAGCCCCCACCGGCCCGCAGCCCCGACAGAACCTGAACCACCCCGATGGGTCGGTCCTGCTCACCTCTCCGGTGGCGAGACCGACCCATCTGCGTGAACCTGCCTTTGCCGGGCATACGCACCACCCGGCCCTCTCGATCATGTCGAGGACGACAAACGTGGGAGGTAGGCACGTGAGCAGTACCCTCTTCAGGACCAAGAACGTCGAACAGTCCATCCGGGACACCGAGGAACCGGAGCACGCGCTCAGGAAGTCCCTGTCGGCCCTGGACCTCACGGTCTTCGGCGTGGGTGTCATCATCGGCACCGGCATCTTCGTCCTGACCGGCACGGCCGCCAAGAACACCGCGGGACCCGCCGTCGCCCTGTCCTTCGTCGTGGCCGGTGTCGTCTGCGGACTCGCCGCGCTGTGCTACGCCGAGTTCGCCTCCACCGTCCCGGTCGCCGGCTCCGCGTACACCTTCTCGTACGCCTCGCTCGGCGAGTTCCCCGCCTGGATCATCGGCTGGGACCTGGTCCTGGAGCTGGCGCTCGGCACGGCGGTGGTCGCCGTCGGCTGGTCGGGGTACATCCACTCGCTCCTCGACAACGCAGGCTGGCACCTGCCCGAGTACCTCAGCGGCAGGGACGCCGCACACGGCTTCGGCTTCGACATCCTCGCCGCCGCCCTGGTCCTCGTCCTCACCGCGATCCTCGTCGTCGGCATGAAGCTCTCCGCCCGGGTCACCTCGGTCGTCGTCGCCATCAAGGTCGCCGTCGTCCTGGTCGTCATCATCGCGGGCGCCTTCTACGTGCACGGCGGCAACTACGAGCCGTTCATCCCCCCGAAGCAGCCGGTGCCGGCGGGCGGCACCCTCAAGGCGCCGCTGATCCAGCTGATGTTCGGCTGGGCGCCGTCCAACTTCGGCGTCATGGGCATCTTCACCGCCGCGTCCGTCGTCTTCTTCGCCTTCATCGGCTTCGACGTCGTCGCCACCGCCGCCGAGGAGACCCGCAACCCCCAGCGGGACGTCCCGCGCGGCATCATCGGCTCCCTCATCATCTGCACCGCGCTGTACGTGGCCGTGGCCGTCGTGGTGACCGGCATGCAGAAGTACAGCGAGCTGTCCGTGGACGCCCCGCTCGCCGACGCGTTCAAGGCCACCGGGCACCCCTGGTTCGCCGGTCTGATCAGCTTCGGCGCCGCGATCGGCCTGACCACCGTGTGCATGATCCTGCTGCTCGGACAGTCCCGGGTGTTCTTCGCGATGAGCCGGGACGGGCTGCTGCCCCGGTTCTTCTCGCACACCCACCCGCGGTTCCGCACCCCGTACCGGCCGACCATCCTGCTCGGTGTCGTCATCGCGATCGTCGCCGGTTTCACCAGTCTGAGCGAACTCGCCGAACTGGTGAACATCGGCACGCTCTTCGCCTTCATCGTGGTCGCGATCAGCGTGATCATCCTGCGCAACACCCGCCCCGACCTGGAACGCTCCTTCCGCACCCCGTGGGTGCCGGTGCTGCCGATCGTGTCGGTGCTGGCCTCGTTGTGGCTGATGCTCAACCTGCCCGCCGAGACCTGGCTGCGGTTCGCGATCTGGATGGTCATCGGCTTCGTCGTCTACTTCCTCTACGGTCGTTCGCACAGCCGTCTGGCCCAGCGGGAACGGACCGCCGGCGACGCCCCGTGATCGCCAGGCTCGCCACTCCGGTCCCGTATGTCCCGTCCGGGTGAGAGTGGGGGGCCGGATAGCGTGCTCTCCATGCTCGCCGCGCCCTTCGCCCCGCCACGGTCCGTAGTCGTACCGAACGGGTACTGGACGCGGCTGCTGCCGCTGCTCGCCGTGCTGGCCGGTGTCACCCGGGTGCCGTCCTTCGTCCGGCCGCTCTGGAACCCCGACGAGGGCTATCTCGCCGTACAGGCGCGGATGCTGGCGCAGGGCGGACAGCTGTACGAGACGGTCGTGGACCGCAAGCCGCCGCTGGCGCCGTGGCTGTACGAAGGGGTGTTCGCGGTCTTCGGGTCCGGGTCGCTCACCCCGGTCCGGGTCCTCGCCGTGCTCGCGCAGCTGGTCACCGCCGTGCTGCTGGCCTCACTCGCCCGGCGCCGGTGGGGCGACCGGGCGGGCCGGACCGCAGGGGCGCTGTATCTGCTGGTCTCCGTGGGGCTCAATCCCGAGGACGCGCAGGCGGCCACCTTCGAGGTCTTCATGCTGCCCTGCACGGCCGCCGCGATGTGGTGTGCCGACCGCCGCCGCTGGGGCGCCGCCGGGACCGCCGTCGCCTGCGCCTTTCTCACCAAGCAGACCGGCGGCGCGGTCCTGCTGCCGGTGGTGTACCTGCTCAACCGGTACGGCGGCGCCCGCGCGGGGCTGCTCAGACTGGCGGCCGGCGCGGCCCTGCCCGTGCTGGGCGCGGCCCTGGTCACCGACCCGGCGGGCTTCGCCTTCTGGACGGTCACCGGCTCCGGCGCCTACGCGTCCTTCACCGGCTCCGAACTCCACTTCATGGCACGGGCGTTGACCAACTCCGCGATCCTGGCCACGGCCTGCGCCGGACTGTTCCCGCCCGTTGTACGCGCCTTGCGCATCGCCCGCACCGGCGCCGTCGACCTGTGGCTGTGGCTGGCCGCTTCGGCGGTCGCCGTCACCCTGGGCTTCCACTTCTTCGGCCACTACTTCCTGCAACTCACCCCGTCCATCGCCCTGTTGGCCACGGCCGCGCTGCAGATCCTGCCGCGTGAGCGGGCCTCGGCCGCCGTCCTCACCTCCTGCTGCGCCTGCGCCCTGTTCCTGACCTGGGGCCTGCTCGCCCCGCGCCCCGAACTCGCCCACGCCCAGCGGCTCGCGCTCGCCCTCGACCGCCGCACCGCACCCGGCGACCGGGTCCTGGTCTGGGGCATACACCCGGAGACGTACTGGCTCGCCGACCGCACCCCCGCCACCCGCTACCTCACCGCCGGCCTTCTCACCAACTTCAGCGGCGGCCGGGACGGCCCCCAGGTCGGCGAGAAGTACGCCGTCGAGGGCACCTGGCCGGTCTTCCGCGAGGAACTGGCCGGCAGCCCTCCGGCCCTGGTGGTCGACGACTCACGCGGCAAGCCGTACGGCCCCGACCGCGTGCCCGGTCTGCGCCGGCTCCTCGCGGCACGGTACGAGCAGGTGGGGGAGGTGGACGGGGCGGTGCTGTATGCCAGGGTGCCGCCGGAGTAGGTCAGTGGAGCAGGGCGCTCGGGCCGATCACATCGGCGCCCAGTTCCGAGACCCTGCGCCGTAGTTCGCGGTCGGCGGTGACGACGAGCCGGGGCCGGCCGGTGTCCTGCGCGGCCAGTTCCACGATCCGGTCGTCGCCGCTGCCGGGCGCCGACTCCACCCGTACCCCGGGCACCGACGCCACCCCGCGGGCCGCGCCCTCGACGACGAGCACCAGCTCCACCGGGGTCGGGTGGCCGGGCAGTCCCTGCTCGGCCAGCCGGTCGCGCAACCGCTCGGCGGCACCCTTGCGGTCCCGCCACCAGCCGTCCGGCCGTGACCCGACGACATTGGCGCCGTCGACGATCACCAGCAGGGGAGCTTCGTCTTCCATGCCCCCAGCCTCGCACGCCAGGGGCCGCGGCACTGCCCCGAACGGCCCGGCATACAGTGAAGCGGTGAACGGCGACTGGCTCCTCCGCGGCCGTGACGGCCGGCTCAGTGTCTATCTGCCGTCGGGCGACGCCGTACTGTGCCGGGCGGAACGCGGTCCCGGCGGGCCCTGGGGCGCTCCCCGCAGGACGGGCGGCGAACAGCGGCTGCACCCCGGTTTCTCGGTGGGGCAGGGCGCTGACGGATACGCCCACCTGGTCGCCTGGCGGCCCACCGCGAACGGCGAGTCGGGGCTCGTCCACTCCACCCACTACCGGCCGCATCTGGCCGCCCTGGACTGGCAGTCGATCGGCCACCCCGGAAAGAAGGGCGAGGTCACCGGTGTCCCGGCCGTCGCGGTGGACGCGGAGGGCCGCGCCCATGTCTTCGTCCGCAACCCGGGGCGCGGGGTGAGCATGGTCGCCCAGAAGGAGAAGGGCGGCTGGGATCCGTGGCGTGACCTGAAGGGACGGCAGGTCGAGGACGGGCTCGCGGCGGTGACCGGGGAGTCCGGGCTGGTCGAGGTGTACGCGGCGGTGTCCGGCGGGATCGCGTACTGGTGCCAGGAGGAGGCGGGCGAGCCGCCCGTGCTGCGGGAGGCCCTGGAGTCCCCGGTCCGGCCGGGCACGCTGACCGCCCTCGCCACCTCGCCCACGAGCACGACCCTCTACTTCACCGACGAGTCCGGCGACCTCCGCGCCTGGCGCCCCGGCGGCAAGCCGCACACCCTGCTGCCCTCCGCCGGACCCGGCCCGGTCGCCGCGGTCCGCTGTGAACTCGACGGGGCCGACTGCACGCTGCTCGCCCAGCGTTCGGCGAGCGGCCGGGTGGCCTTCGCCGCGTATCCGACCGAGGACGAGCGGGCCGGCGCCTGGTGGACCGAGTCCGGCCCGCAGCTCCCCGCGGACGCGACGGTCGCCCTGACCACGGACGAGAACGGCCGGGTGACCGCGGCGAGTCTCGCCCCGTCCACCGCCCAACTCCTCCTCACCCACCGCAAGAACGAGCCGGGCCTGGCCCTGGAGGCCTGGCACGAGATCTGACAGACCGCCGACTCCCGTCGGTATCCGGGGACTTCCTCGCCGGCTCGGGGACGGCGAAACCGACGGAACGTCTCAAGAGCGCCCCGGGCCCGGCTCTTGAGGCCCGGCGCGCGGTGTGACAGGGGTCAGTTTCCGCCGGTGGCCGGGGACTTCTTGGCCGACTCGGGGATCGTGGAGTCGGTGCGGATCGCCTTCCACAGGGTCGTCGCCTGCGGTTCGGCGGCCACCACGCGGTTCGGGTCGACCTTGTCGTACGCCACCGGGAGCATGATCGTCTCCATGGTGGACGGGTTGACGCCGTTCAGGCTGCGGCCGAACTCCGCGAGCTTGGTGAGGGAGGCGAGTTCGGAGTCGGTGGTGAGCGCGGCGGTCAGCTTGTCGGCGATCTTGTACGCCTTGACCGGGCTGCCCAGCAGGTCCTGCTTCTGGATCTCCCCGAGCAGCGCGATCATGAACTGCTGCTGGAGGCCGATCCGGCCGAGGTCGCTGCCGTCGCCGATGCCGTGCCGGGTACGGACGAACTGGAGGGACTGGGTGCCGTCCAGCCTGTGCGTGCCCTTGGTGATGTTCAGGCCGCTGGAGGAGTCGTGGATGTCCTGGTCGACGGTGACGGTCACCCCGCCGATCGCGTCCACCAGGTCCTTGAAGCCGGCGAAGTCGATCTCGACGTAGTGGTCCATCCGGACCCCCGACATCTGCTCCACCGTCTTGACGACACAGGCCGGACCGACCTGTGAGTAGATGGAGTTGAACATCACGCGCTTCGCGGAGGCGACCTGGGAGCCGTCCGCCTTGGTGCACTCGGGGCGGGTCACCAGGGTGTCGCGGGGGATGCTGATCGCGACGGCCTTCTTGCGGCCCTCGGGTATGTGCATCACCAGCGCGGTGTCCGAACGGGCGCCGGAGACCTTGGCGTTGTCCAGCTTCGCGTTGGCGCCGGCGCGTGAGTCCGAACCCAGGATCAGGATGTTCTGGCCCGAGGTGGGCAGCTTCTCCGGGCGGTCGTCGCCGATCGCCCGGTCGATGTCGACGCCCTTGATGTTGCCGTCGATCCCGCTGTACAGCCAGTAGGCGGTACCCGCTCCGGCGAGGACCAGGACGGCCAGGGAGAGCAGGATCCACCGGCCGGTACGGCGTCGGCGGGGTGCGCCGCGCCGCGAGGGGCGGTCCGAGGTGCTCGGGCTGTCGGCGGCGGGGGTCGTCATCGGATGCTGTCCTCGTCTGCTTCGGGCCGGGGCCGAAAATGATCGGGCGATCGGACAGACCGGTGACAGCCGACTTGAGTTGTATGTCAGTGATCCACGTCACGTTCACTTCATCGAAAGACTTCTCCGAAGGGCGGTGAAGCCAGGTGACGTGTCCGTTCCCGCGGCGGCCGCGGGCCCGCAGTCCGAGCCCGGGCAGTGTAGGTGCCATGCATATGATGTGGCGAATTTCGGGTCCGCCGCGGTCGGACCGGTCGGCTACGTCTCCAGGGGGGCCGTGATGGTGATGCGGGGTCGCTCCGCGCAGCGGCGTCTTTCGGCCGCGCCCGGTGCTGCCGCCCCGGCGGTCACCGCGACGGGTACGGCCGCGGGCTCGTGGCTGGCGCGCGGCAAGGACGGCCGGCTCACCGCGTACGCGCCCACCGCCGGCGGACTGCTGCGCTGGACCGAGACCCGCCCGGGCGGTCCCGAGTGGTCGGGGCCGGAGTTCGTCGCGGTCGCGGACCTGACCCATCTCGCCGTCGTCCAGGGCGCCGACACCTACGTCCACTTCCTCGGGCGCCGGGAGCGGCGCCGGGCCGACGGCTCCGCCGCCGTGGACATCGTGCACGCCATCCAGTACCAGTCCGGACGGCCCGTCACCGAGTGGCGTTCGCTGGGCAATCCGCACCGGGAGCCGGAGAAGGCTCGGAGGTTCGGCGTGCCGGCCGGGGCCGTGGACGCCAAGGGCGATCTGTACGTCTTCGTACGGAACGCGGGCGGCGGCCTGATGATGCGCCGGGAGGGCAGGGGCGGTAAGTGGGAGCCCTGGACCGATCTGCGGGGCGCCGACGTCCGGGACGGACTGACCGCGACGGCCGTCTCGGACGGCCGGATCGAGGTGTTCGCCCCGGCCGGTGACGTCGCGCTGCACTGGACGCAGCCGGAACCCGGAGCCGTACCGCGGCGTTCGTACGACATCCGGCCTGGCGCGCTGCCCGGCTCCGTCGCCGCGCTGGAGACCGCGCCCGGCCGGCTCACCCATCTCTGGACCGATCCGGCCGGCTCGGGTCTGCTGTGTCACCGGTCCGGCGGCTGGCTGGTTCCGCTCGGTGGCGCACCGGGGGAGGGCGGCAACGCGGTACTGCGCACCGCTCTCGACGGTTACGACTGCACAGTCGTCGCTTACCGCGGTGCGGCCGGGAGCGTCCTGGTCGGAGTGTGCGGCACGGAGGCCGAGGCGTCCGGGCTGTGGTGGACCGACACCGGCAGGCCGGGGACGGGCACGCCCGCGCTGGCCCATGACGCCCGGGGGCGCGTGGTGCTCGCCGCCTTCGGCGCCGAAGGCGCCCTGTGGGTGGGACGGCAGGCGCCGGAGCCCGGCCTGGTCCTCGCGGACTGGGTCCGCGTCTGACGCTCCGTCGGGCCGGATGGTTGTACGGATGTGGCCTTCGTGACAGAGAGCCCGGGGCAACCGATTACTTCTGGACAGTTTGCCGTTCGGATGTAAACATTCTGAAGGTTCAGTAAGACCCGGGTAAGTCAAACATGTGACTTCGGTGAACATGAGGGTCTGCTGGCCGGTATGTCGACAGTCACACAGGGGGAAACAGGTGAGCCTCAATAATCCCGAGGCGAGCACGTTCGTGTCGACATATCGATCCGTGGTGCCGGTGGGAGCCCGCCGCAGCATCGTCAAGCGGGTACCGAACCCCCTGCGCAAGTCGTTGAAGCGCTCTCTGGCCTCCGCCGACGCGGTGCGTTCCGCGATGGTGGTCCGGGCGCTGGGCGGCAGTCGCAAGGCCGCCCGGAACTCCACCGAAGGCCGGATGCGGGTCGTCCGCATCGGCGGTAAGCACGTCCGCGCCTTCGAGGTGCCCGGAGCCACCGCCTGGGCCGCCCGCGCCCGTAACCTCCACCTGCTCGTCGCGGTCCTGGAAGAAGCCGGGATCGACTACTTCTGCGTCCGCGGCACCTCGGCCGCCGTGCCCGGCATCGCCGTACCGGCCGCCCGGCGCCCGGAGCTGGAGGCCGTCCTGCGGCTGGCCTGTGAGGACCGGGCCGGCTACATCGGCACCGTCGCGCCCGGCCAGTCGCGGCCCGGCGAGCTCCCGGGGAGCTGGCGGGGGCTGCGCGACCAGCGGGTGCTGCGTATCGCCTGGCACGTCTGCGACCCGACCGGGAACCTGGTCTTCGGCCGGGAGTCCGGCTGCGACATCGAGTTCTGGGAGGAGCGGGACGGACAGTTCGTCGCGCCCCGGCCCAACCGCGTGGTGACCGAGGTCCCGGTGGACGCCGGCCGCTGCTGGACCGAGCAGAAGCGCTTCAGCCCGGTGCCGGCCGTCTATGTCACCGGCCATGCCCGCACCCTGCCCGAGTTCGCGGCCGCGCTCCCCGACGACCACCTCTTCCCGATCGACGTCGTCTACACCTGGGTCGACGACTCCGACCCGGTGTGGCGCGCGGGCCGGGACGCCTTCCGGCGCGAGCTCGACGGCAGCCCCGCCGGCCAGCTGCACGAGCAGGCCGCCAACGACTCCCGGTTCACCAGCCGCGACGAGCTGCGGTACTCGCTGCGCTCCATCCACCAGTACGCCCCTTGGGTGCGCAACATCTTCCTGGTCACCGCCGGCCAGGTGCCCGCCTGGCTGAACACCGAGTTCCCCGGAATCCGGGTGGTGGACCACCGGGAGATCTTCTCCGACCCCTATGCGCTGCCCACCTTCAACTCGCACGCCATCGAGAGTCAGTTGCACCACATCCCGGACCTCTCGGAACACTTCCTCTACCTCAACGACGACGTGTTCTTCGGCCGCCCGGTCCAGCCCGGCCACTTCTTCCATCCCAATGGCCTGACCAAGTTCTTCCAGTCCAAGGCGCTCATCCCGTCCGGCCGGGCGAGCACCGAGGACCTGCCCGTCAACGCGGCGGGCAAGAACAGCCGAGGGCTGATCGCCCAGCAGTTCGGCACCGTCATCTCGCAGAAGATGAAGCACACCCCGCACGCCCTGCGCCGCAGCGTGCTGGCCGAGATCGAGCACGTCTACGCCAAGGCTCACCGGGTCACCCAGCACTCCCGCTTCCGCTCGCCGAACGACGTACCGATCGCCTCCTCGCTGCACCACTACTACGCCTACCAGTCCGCGCGGGCCACGGTCGGCGAGATCCGGTACGTCTACGTCGACCTCGCCGACGACCTCGCCGAGCGCCGGCTCAACAACCTGCTCGCGCGCCGCAACTTCGACACCTTCTGCATGAACGACACCGTCACAGCGGCCGACCCCGAGGCTCAGAACCGCATGGTCGAAACGTTTCTGGACGCCTATTTCCCGGTCCACAGCCCGTTCGAGACCGCGTCCGGCATCACCGCACCGCGCACCCCGGCGCGCACCGCCCAGCTGGGGCCCGTCGGCTCATGACCGCTTCTCCGAAGAGTCCCGCCGCAAAGGCAGGCGGGACCGTCCGCCCGCGCGCCCGCGTCGCCGCCCTGCGCAACCGGCTCATGCTCGGCGTCTTCATCCCGCTGCGCCGCCGGCGCACGGCGCTGCTGCACTACGCCGCCATCCTCGACGGCCAGACGGTGAACCTGCACGCCGAACTCCCGCCGTCCACCCGGCTGCCCGACCGGGCCGAGATCGTGCTGCGCCGCGGCCGGCGCCGCCACACCACCGACGCCCGCGTCTACGAGGGCCCGGCCGGCCAGGGCCTGGTCGACGCGGCCGTCCTGCTGGGCGCCGAGGTCGGCGGAGTGCCCGTCACCGCCGGTCGCTGGCGGCTGCGCCTGCGCCTGTACACCGGGCGCCGCAAGCGCTCGCTGTCCCTGCTGCTGCTCCAGCCGCCGGTGCCGTACGAGGGCCCGACCAAGCCCATGGCGGCGTCCCCGGTGACCGGCGAACGCCACCGGCTCGGCCGTTCCGTGCGGGGCAGCGCCCGGGTCGTCAGCAGCGGCGCCCGGGCGGCCGTCGAGGTGGCCAAGGTGCATCTGACCCATGCCGGCGTCACCGTCGACTTCCGGGTGCTCGGCACCCGGGTCGAGGAGCCCTGGGCCGAGTTCGTCGCCTCCGGACGTCGTATCGAGCAGCCGGTCACGGCGCTCGGCCCTGACACCTTCCGGGTGGAGGTCCCGCTGGCGCAGATGCCGCCGCGCGGCGCCCGCCCCGAACACTGGGACATCGAACTCCACGACCGCGCCGGCCGCTCCATGCGCCTGGGCCGTCGCCTCCACGACGTACGCAACCCGCTGCGCGTCTTCGCCATGCGCAGCCTCGCCATCACCCCCCAGGGCCACCCGCCCATGATCGTCCAACCGCGCTACACCCCCGCAGGAAATCTCCGGGTCACCTGCACGCGCATGCCCGAGGCAGGCTGAACCGACAGATGAAGATCACCTTCCTGCTGACCACGGCGGACGCCGTGGGCGGCACCGAACGCGCGGTGTTCAACCAGGCGTCCGAACTCGCCACGCGGCACGACGTCCGGGTCCTCAGCGTCTTCCGGAGCAAGCGCGACCAGTTCTTCACCCCCGACGAACGGGTCCGCGTCGACTATCTCGTCGACGCCACCGCCCGCACCCCCCGCCCGGTGCGCTCCACCACCGTGGCCGACTCGGTGTGGGCCGGGCTCGCCGCGCAGCCCAGCCAGATCGTCGACCGGTCCTGGGAGTCGGCCTTCAACCGGCTCGCCGACCTCGAACTCGAACTCGCCCTCCAGGACACCGACACCGACGTCCTGGTCACCACCACCCCGGCACTGATGGCCCTCGCCGTGCAGCTCGCACCGGCCCACGTCATCACCGTGCACCAGGAACACCGGGTCTCCGAACTGCGCGGCACCAGCGGTGAACCGCTGCGCCGCTTCGCCGCCCGGCTGGACGCGCTGGCCGTGCTCAGCGAGCGCACCCGGGACTGGTTCGCCGAGACCCTGCGCGACGCCGCGCCCCGCCTGGAAGTGGTGCCCAACGCCCTGCCCAGCGGCTTCCGGCCGCGCTCCACCCTGCAGACCCGCACCGTCGTGATCGCCGGCCGGCTGGTGGCGGAGAAGCAGATCGACCACGCCGTCACGGCCTGGGCGACGGTCGCCCGGCACCGCCCGGACTGGCAGCTGCGCATCTTCGGCGACGGCCCGCTCAGCGGCGCCCTGCGCCGGCAGATCGACATGCTCGGACTGCACGACTGCATCCAGCTCAACGGCAACTCCAAGCACCTCGCGGAGGAGTGGGCCAAGGCCAGCATCGCCACCCTCACCTCACGCAACGAGGCGTTCGGCCTGGTCCTCGCCGAGGCCCACGCGGCCGGCGTTCCGGTGGTGTCGTACGACTCTCCCAACGGCCCCCGTGAAGTCGTCATCGACGGGCACACCGGCATCCTCGTCCCGCCCGGCGACACCGACGCCCTCGCCTCGGCCCTGCTGCACCTCATCGAGGACGTCGAACTGCGCCAGCGCATGGGCACCGCGGCCCTCGCCTCCGTCAACCGCTTCTCGCCCGCCGTGGTGACCGCGCACTGGGAGCGGATCTTCCACGAACTCGTCGCCGAACGCGACAGCGGCCGCCGTGCCGTGACCAAGGCCGAACGCCAGGCCGTGCTCGCCTACTACAGCGGCGCCGACGGCATCGTGCCCGCCGCGACCCCCGCCCCGGCCACCACCGTGCGCACCTCCGACCAACGGGCCCTGGAACAGCGCCTCCTCAAACGGCGCGGCCTGGTCAGCGACGGCGGCCAGCTGTGCCGCCTGCTGGACTGGGAGTCGCCCTGGGACGTCGTGCAGCAGAACCTCGCCCTGGTCGCCGACGCGCTCGAAGGCGCCGGCATCCCCTACCTCGTGACGCGCGACCACCTCGTGCGGCACACGGTCGCGGTGCACACCGTGCACCGCGAGGCGGTCTTCAAGGCCCTCGCCGAGCGGTATGCCACGGAGGCCGTGTACGCCGCCGTACTCAACGAGGGACAGAGCACGGTGGCCACGGTCCTCGCCGGACTTGTCCTGCCGTACGCCGACACCCCCTCCTCGGGTGTCCGGATCTACCAGAACGTCGTCTCGCACTCCCGCATCCTGCGCCTCGGCGCGGTCTACGGCTGCACCGTCTCCTTCTGGGACAACGACCCCGAGGACGAGTCCCACATCAAGGCACCTGCCCGCACCCTGATCGGCGACCGGGTACCCAACAGCGCCATGCGCCGCTCCACCCTGACCGTGGGGGGCCGCTCCTACCCGACCATCCCCGCCTTCGGGCAGGTGCTCCACGGAGACGTCGACTTCCCCGTGGACGCCGTCTACACCTGGGTCGACGGCGCCGACGTCTCGTGGCTGGAACGGAAGAACGCGGTGCTGGCCGCCATGGGCATGGAGACCGAGGACGCGGCGACGAGCGCGGCCCGCTTCCGGGACCGCGACGAACTGCGGTACTCCCTGCGCTCCATCGACATGTACGCCCCCTGGATCCGGAACATCTACCTCGTCACCGACCAGCAGGTCCCGCACTGGCTGGACCTCTCCCACCCGCGCGTACGCGTCGTGGACCACACCGAGATCTTCGGCGCGAACGGCGCGCTTCCGACGTACAACTCCCATGCCATCGAGAGCCAGCTGCACCACATCGACGGACTGGCCGAGCACTTCCTCTACTTCAACGACGACGTGTTCGTCGGACGGACCCTCCAGCCGGGCACCTTCTTCCTCGGCAACGGGCAGGCCAAGCACTTCATGTCGCCCACCTCCGTCCCGATGGCCCCGTCCTCGTACGAGGACGAGTTCAACATCAGCGCCGCGAAGAACAACCGCGCCCTGATTGAGCAGTCCTTCGGGCAGACGCTGGTGCACTCGTTCCTGCACGCCCCGCATCCGCTGCGGCGCAGCGTCCTGGCGGACATCGAGGAGCACTACCACCAGGCGGTGGCGACCACCGCGGCCAACCGGCTGCGCAGCCACAACGACGTGTCGGTCGCCTCCTCGCTGCACCACTACTTCGGCTTCCACACGCTGCGCAGCGTGCCGGGGAGCATCTCGTGCGGTTTCGTCAACGTGGGGCTCAGCGAGCACAAACCCAGGCTGAACCGGCTGCTGACGGCACGCCCGCACGACGTCTTCTGCCTGAACGACTACCACGACGGCGATGTGCCCGAGGACGAGCAGGACGCGGTCCTCGCGGCCTTCCTGCCGAGCTACTTCCCGGTGCCGAGCCAGTTCGAGACCGGATCGCAGCGCAACCAGCGCGCCCACGCGGGCCGGCTGCCGGACTGGCCGCTGTGATGTCCGCTCCCACATCCACGCCGGCATCCGCTCCGACATCCGCGCCGATGTCCGCCGTCCCGGCACCGCGCCGTCGCCCGTCCCGCCCGAAGCCGAAGGGAAACCGCCATGCAGTCCGCTGACGGAACCATGCCGCACGCATCGCTGGTCCAGATCCTGGCGCACCCGGACGACGACCTCTACTTCATCAACCCCGACCTGCAGCGGGCCCTTGAGGCGGGTCATCGGGTCACCAGCGTGTACCTGACGGCCGCGGAGGCCGACGGGCGCAACATCGACACCCGCGACCCCCACCGCCTGGACAGTCCGCCGGACTACGAGGGCTACTCGGAGGCACGTCAGCAGGGGCTGCGCGCGGCGTACGCGACCATGGTGACGGGCAGTCGGGAGAGCGAGTGGGCACGTGACGTCGTCTCGTTCTCGACCGGGGTGACGGTGGAGCGCTCGACCCTGCTGGCCGCGCCCCGGGTCCAGCTGTTCTTCTTCGGGCTGCGCATGGTCGACACCCGGCACGGGTTCGCGGCCGACGTGCCACCCGCCCGGCTGGCCACGCTCTGGACCGGGCAGGCCGCCGCCCAGCTCACCCTGAACGCCGCGGAGTCCCCGCTGCGCGAGCTGCAGGAGGTCACGCGGGACGGGCTGCTCCGTTCCCTGGCCGAGCTGCTCCACCACACGCGGCCCGACCATTTCTGGACCATGGACCCGGACCCCTGGCACACCGCCTGGGACGACGAGCGAGGGGCGACGTCCAGCGACCACCAGGACCACACCGCGACGACGCAGTTCGCGCTGGCCGCCCTGGAGCAGTACATCGCGGAGGGCGGTGTGCCCCCGCTCGTGGACCACTGCGTCGGCTACGGCAACAAGCTCTGGCCCAGCAACCTCACCGAGCAGGCCTGGGCCGAGAAGAAGCGCGTGATCGAGGTGTACACCTCCGCCGACGGACACGACTGCCGGCACCGCCACTGCGGTGACCGGCAGCTCGGCGACGGGTCCGACATCCGCCGTTACGGCTGGAGCACCCGGGCCCGGTACGAGGGCGGCACCGACTGGCTCCACCTGCAGGCCGACGGCCGGCTCGCCGCCTACGCAGTGCTCGGCGGCCGGGTCGCGGTCTGGACCGAGAGCGCGCCGGGCAGCGACAGCTGGGGCCGGCCGGCCCTGCTGCCCGGTGCGGGCCTGACCCCGGCGCTGTCCGTGGCCCCGGACCGCGAGGGCGGGGTACACCTCGTCGGTCTGCGCCGCACACCGGGGCAGGGTGGTCAGGTGGACGTGGACGTCGTACGGATGTGGCGGCAGGCCCACACCCGGTCGACGGTGCCCTGGGAGAGCGTCGGCAACCCCAACGAGCGCTCGAAGGACTGGCGGCGCTGCCGGGAGGTGGGTGTTCCCGAGGCCGTCGTCGACCCCTCGGGAAGGCTGCACGTGTTCATGCGCAACTTCGGATCCGGTGTCAGCGCCCGCCGTGAGACCGGCGAGGGCTGGGCCGCCTGGGAGGACCTGGGAGGCCGCGGGATGCAGGACTGCCTGACCGCGGTGCTGAAGTCCACCGGCAGGATCCAGATGTTCGCCGCGAACCGTGTCAACGGCGTGCACTGGTACCAGGAGGACGTGTACGGCCCGTACAAGCTGCAGGACGGTGTGACGTCGGCCGACCCGGACGCCTGGCGCCCCGTGGGCGGTCTCACGCCCCTGCAGATCGGACGCTCGCGGATGGCGGTCTTCTACCGCGAGGAGGACTCCGGTGAGGTGGTCTGCGTCCGGCAGCGGCCCGACGGCCGGTGGAACGAGCGCGTCGAACGGCTCGGCGGTCATGGCGGGACCGGCAGGATCGCGGCCCTGCGGCAGCTGACCGACCGGCAGGACTGCGTGGTCCTCGCCCGCCGGAACGCCGGCAACCGGCTCAGCACCGCGGTCATCGCCACGCAGGGCCGAGCGGAGGTGCCGGAGTGGACCGACCACGACGTGCTGATCGCCCGTCCGCCCGCCCTCGCGCTGGACCAGGCGGGACGGGTCGTGGTGGCGGTGCTGGGCACGGACTCCCGGCTGCGGGTGATGCGGCAGAAGACGCCGTACGTCTTTGACGGCTTCGGGCCCCTGACGGTGGTGTGACCGGCGCCGACACCGGCCGGGTGAGGATGTGAGGAAGACATGAGGAAGATCTGCATCATCGGGAACTCGGTGGCCGCCTCGCGGACCGAGGAGGAGGCACCGCTCGCCGGCTGGGGCCAGTACCTCGGCGAGTTCCTGGGCGAGGGCTACGAGGTCCGCAACTACGCCCGTGACGCCATGACGCTGCGTGGCTACTTCACCGAGCGCCTCGCCACGCTCCTCAGCGTCCTCAACCCCGGCGATCTGGTGTTCATGGCCTTCGGGGCCGTCGAGCAGCGCATCAACCAGCTCAACCGGTACCACGGGCCTCGCGAGTACAAGGAGTACCTGCGCCTGTACGTGGAGGCCGTCCAGGGGGAGGGGGCCGTACCCGTGCTGCTCACCCCGGTGGCCCGCTGCGCCTTCGACGAGGCCGGGAACGTCCGGGACACCCATGACGGATACCCCGAACTCACCCGCGAGGCCGCCGCCGAGACGGGCGCGCCGCTGATCGACATGACCGCGTTCACGACCACGATGCTCGCGGAACTCGGGCCCACGCGAGCCCGCCGGCTCTACCGGTGGCTGGACCCGGGCGAGCACCCGAACCACCCCGACGGCATCATCGACGCCAGCCACCACAACGAGGCAGGAGCGCGCGAGGTGGCCCGGCGGCTGGCCGTGGGCATCCTCGACACCCCGGCCCTGCCGGGCGACATGGTCGACCCGCAGCGGCTCGCTCCCGGCACGATTCCCCCGGTGCTCGCCGAGTTCAAGGTGAACCGTCCCGAACTGGCCCTCACCATGGCGCCGAGCCTGCCGGACGCACCGGTCTTCTCCTCGCCCACACCCGGTGAACTCATCGGTGCCGCACGGAAGCTGACCGGCAAGGCCCCGGCCGGCACCGACTACGTCCTCTTCTACGAACAGGGCCGCTACCTCGGTGGCACGTCCGTCTCCGCCTCGGGGACATGGCGGTGGCGCCGGGTCGTCAACTGGCCCGCAGGACCGCACACCGTCGAGGTGCTCGGGGTCGCGGGCAACAACGTCTCGCGGACCTCCGCGGTGGACTTCCACGTCCTCGACCGTCTGGACCCGCCCCAGGTCATCGGCCCGCGGCCGAACGCCTGGTGCGGTCCGCGCCCCCGTTTCTCCGGCAAGGCGCCCCGAGGCGCGACGAAGATCATGGTCCTGGAGCAGGGCAGGCTCATCGCCGAGGCCCCCGTCCAGGAGGACGGCAGCTGGCGGGTCACCCATGCCCACGACTGGCGGCCGGGCACCTACACGGTCGAGTTCGTGGCCGTGTTCAGCGCCATCCACTCGCCGTCCGTCCCGCTGACGCTGCGCGTCCACGGCATCCCCGAGGACAACTGGCTGCACACCTCGCTGTCGTCCCGCGAGCCCTGCTCCGGCGCGTGCGAGCACTACCCGGCGATGCCGGCGTGGTGACCTGACGGCGGATCGGCTTCCACGGTATGCGTCCGCCCCTGCCACCACGAAGGGCGACAGGGGCGGAACGGTCGTACGAGCGGCGCGGTCCGGGTGTTACGCCGGGACGCTCGCCACACCCGGCGCCAGGAACTTCTTGCCGTTCACGCGCTCCGAGACACCCTCGCGGTCCAGGTACGGAGTGATACCGCCCAGGTGGAAGGGCCAGCCGGCGCCCGTGATCAGGCAGAGGTCGATGTCCTGCGCCTCGGCGACGACACCCTCGTCGAGCATGAGCCCGATCTCCTGGGCGACGGCGTCCAGGACGCGGTCCCGGACCTGCTCCTCGGAGAGGACCACGTCACCCTGCTTGAGCAGCGCGGCGACCTCGGGGTCCAGCTCCGGCTTCCCGCTGTCGTACACGTAGAAGCCGCGCTTGCCCGCCTTGACGACGGCCGCGAGGTTCGGGGAGACCGTGAAGCGGTCCGGGAAGGCCCGGTTGAGGGTCTCCGAGACATGCAGGCCGATGGCCGGACCGACCAGCTCCAGCAGCACCAGCGGCGACATCGGCAGGCCCAGCGGCTCGACCGCCTTCTCGGCGACCTCGACGGGCGTGCCCTCGTCGATGACGTTCTGGATCTCGCCCATGAAGCGGGTGAGGATGCGGTTCACGACGAACGCCGGGGCGTCCTTCACCAGAACCGCGGTCTTCTTCAGCTTCTTGGCGACGGCGAACGCGGTGGCGAGCGACGCGTCGTCGGTCTGCTCGCCGCGCACGATCTCCAGGAGGGGGAGGATCGCGACCGGGTTGAAGAAGTGGAAGCCCACGACCCGCTCGGGGTTCTTGAGCTTCGACGCCATCTCCGTCACCGACAGCGAGGAGGTGTTGGTGGCGAGGATCGCGTGCGCCGGGGCGACCGCCTCGACCTCGGCGAAGACCGTCTGCTTGACGCCGATCTCCTCGAACACGGCCTCGATGATGAAGTCCGCGTCGGAGAAGCCCTCGGCCTTGTCCAGCACACCGGTGACCAGGGCCTTCAGGCGGTTGGCCTTGTCCTGGTTGATACGGCCCTTGCCGAGCAGCTTCTCGATCTCGGCGTGGACGTAGCCCACACCCTTGTCGACGCGCTCCTGGTCGATGTCGGTCAGCACGACCGGCACCTCCAGGCGGCGCAGGAAGAGCAGCGCGAGCTGGGAGGCCATCAGACCGGCGCCGACGACACCGACCTTGGTGACCGGGCGCGCCAGGTTCTTGTCCGGGGCACCGGCGGGCCGCTTGCCGCGCTTCTGCACCAGGTTGAACGCGTAGATGCCGGCGCGCAGTTCGCCGCCCATGATCAGGTCGGCGAGCGCCAGGTCCTCGGCGTCGTAACCCTGCTGCAGGTCGCCGTTCTTGGCGGCGGCGATGATGTCCAGGGCGCGGTAGGCGGCCGGGGCGGCGCCGTGCACCTTGGAGTCGGCGATGAACCGGCCGCGCGCGACGGCCTGGTCCCAGGCCTCGCCGCGGTCGATCACCGGGCGCTCGACCGCGATGTCGCCCTTCAGCACGTGGGCGGTCCAGATCAGCGACTGCTCCAGGAAGTCGGCGCCCTCGAAGAGGGCGTCGGCGATGCCGAGGTCGAAGACCTGCTGACCCTTGAGCTGCTTGTTCTGGTTGAGGCTGTTCTCGATGATCACCGAGACGGCCTTGTCGGCGCCGATCAGGTTCGGGAGGAGCGCGCAACCGCCCCAGCCGGGAACCAGGCCGAGGAAGACCTCGGGCAGCGAGAACGCCGGGATGGCCTTCGAGACGGTGCGGTACTTGCAGTGCAGACCGACCTCGACGCCACCGCCCATGGCGGCACCGTTGTAGTACGCGAAGGTCGGCACCGCGAGGCCCGACAGCCGCTTGAAGACCTCGTGGCCGCCCTTGCCGATGGCGAGCGCGTGCTCGTGCTCCTTGAGGAGCTCGACACCCTTGAGGTCGGCGCCGACCGCGAAGATGAACGGCTTGCCGGTGATGCCGATACCGACGATCGTGCCGTCGGCGGCC
Organism: Streptomyces sp. NPDC101234; assembly: GCF_044767525.1. NCBI lineage: Bacteria > Bacillati > Actinomycetota > Actinomycetes > Kitasatosporales > Streptomycetaceae > Streptomyces > Streptomyces sp. NPDC101234. Next base: position 253,613 of record NZ_JBIWOA010000007.1, read on the forward strand.
TCCTTCTCGACCTGGTCGATGGCGGTGTCGAGGTTCGCCAGCGAGGCCGGGCCGAAGGTGGTCGGCTTGGTGTGGTCGAGCCCGTTGTCGAGGGTGATCAGCGCGAAACGGCCGGCCCCGAAGGGCAGGTCGAAGTGGCGTACGTGGGCGCTGGTGACGACCTCGTCGGGGAACAGGTCCGAGGCCTGCTTCAGAAGCTCGGTGGTGGTGCTCACTTGTCCCCCTCGAAGTGCGGGTTCTCCCAGATGACCGTCGCGCCCATGCCGAAGCCGACGCACATGGTGGTCAGGCCGTAGCGGACGTTCGGCTGCTCCTCGAACTGACGGGCCAGCTGCGTCATCAGACGCACACCCGAGGAGGCCAGCGGGTGACCGAAGGCGATCGCGCCGCCGTACTGGTTGACGCGCTCGTCGTCGTCCGCGATGCCGTAGTGCTCCAGGAAGGCCAGCACCTGCACGGCGAAGGCCTCGTTGATCTCGAAGAGACCGATGTCGGAGATGCTGAGCCCCGCCTGGGCGAGCGCCTTCTCCGTGGCCGGGATCGGGCCGTAGCCCATGACCTCCGGCTCCACACCCGCGAAGGAGTACGCCACGAGTCGCATCTTCACCGGCAGGTTGTTCTCGCGGGCGAAGTCCTCGGAGGCGATCAGCGAGGCGGTCGCACCGTCGTTCAGACCGGCCGCGTTACCGGCGGTGACCCGCCCGTGCACACGGAACGGCGTCTTCAGACCCGACAGGTTCTCCAGGGTGGTCCCCGGCCGCATCGGCTCGTCGGCGGTCACGAGACCCCAACCGGTCTCGCCGCCCTCCGGGTTGGTCCGGCGCACCGAGATCGGTACCAGGTCGGCCTGGATCTTGCCGTTGGCGTACGCCTTGGCGGCCTTCTCCTGGGAGCGGACCGCGTACTCGTCCGCGCGCTGCTTGGTGATCGTCGGGTAGCGGTCGTGCAGGTTCTCCGCGGTCATGCCCATGAACAGCGCCGACTCGTCGACCAGCTTCTCGCTGACGAACCGCGGGTTCGGGTCCACGCCCTCGCCCATCGGGTGACGGCCCATGTGCTCGACACCGCCGGCGATGGCGACGTCGTACGCGCCGAACGCGACGGAACCGGCGACCGTGGTGACGGCGGTCAGGGCGCCCGCGCACATCCGGTCGATGGAGTAGCCCGGCACGGACTGCGGCAGACCCGCGAGGATCCCCGCCGTACGGCCGATGGTCAGACCCTGGTCACCGATCTGCGTGGTCGCGGCGATGGCGACCTCGTCGATCTTCTTGGTGTCCAGACCGGGGTTGCGGCGCAGCAGCTCCCGGATCGCCTTCACGACGAGGTCGTCGGCACGGGTCTCGTGGTAGATGCCCTTCGGGCCCGCCTTGCCGAACGGGGTACGGACGCCGTCGACGAAGACGACATCCCTGACGGTACGAGGCACGATTGGCTCTCCTCCAGGGTGCGGGATGGCACTGCTGCATGCGCTGAGCGCGCGCTCAGAGCCCATGCTACTTATGAGTAACGTGACTGCCCAGTCCCGACGCCGGGAGCGGCGAAGGTCACACTTGAAACGCCGTCGATGTGAGCGCCCCGCGAGGGGCGCGGGGAACTGCGCGACCAGCCACATCGGACCCGCAGACCCCTACGGCGCTCTACCGAGGCGGCGCAGTGGACCCTCTCGGCGTCAGTACCGGAGTAGCCACCGGATGTGACCACAGCTCCCCGAACAACGTCCGAGCCACATCCACCCCGAACCCGTGCACATCGTGACTCATCGCCGACAACGTGGGATGCGTCAGCCGGCACAACTGCGAGTCGTCCCACGCCAGCAACGACACGTCCTCCGGCACCCGCAACCCCATCTCCGCGGCCACCGCCAGCCCCGCCACCGCCATGATGTCGTTGTCGTACATGATCGCGGTCGGCCGGTCCCCCGCGGTAGCGGCCAGCAGCGACCGCGTCGCCCGCGCCCCCGCCTCCCCCGAGTAGTCGGTCGTCACCTGCGCCGCCCCCGCCAGCTCCAGCTCCAGCGCGGCCTCCGCGAACGCGGTGCCCCGCATCGCCGTGTGCCCCAGCTCGGCCGCGCCCCCCACCCGGGCGATCCGCCGGTGCCCCAGCGCCGCCAGATACCGCACAGCCTCCTTGACGGCATCGCCGTCCTCCGTCCACACGGACGTCAGCCCGCCCGTCAGCGAGGGATGCCCCACGGCCACCACCGGCAGCCCCAGCCGCCGCGCCGCCGCCACCCGGGGGTCGTCCGCCCGGAAGTCGACGAGGATCGCCCCGCCGATGTGCCGCCCCTTCGACCAGGAGTCCAGCAGCCCAGCCTCCTCCTCCGCGCTCCGCACCAGCCGGAGCAGCAGCGAGCAGGAGTGCTCGGTCAGCACGCTCTCCACCCCCGAGATGAACTCCATGTAGAAGGGTTCGAGCCCGAGCATCCGCGCCGGCCGGCAGATCGCGAGGCCGACCACGTCCACCCGCGCCCCGGCCAGCGAGCGTGCCGTGGTGTCCGGCGCCCAGCCCAGCTCCCGGGCCGCCGCGAAGATCCGGTCCCGGGTCGCCTCCGCGAGCCCCGGCTTGTGGTTGAAGGCGAGCGACACGGCCCCCTTGGACACGCCCGCGCGCGCGGCGACGTCCTTGATGGTGACGCGGGGTGCTGTCATCGGGCGGGCTCCACGCAGTACAGGGCGGCCCGGGCGGCGGCCACGTCGGGAGTCTTCCAGCCGGTCACCCCGATCGTGACCCGTTCCCCGGGAAGCAGCGTGACCAGCCCGCGGTCGGCCCGCGCGGCCGGGGCCAGCCGGTCGGCCTGGAGGAGCAGGTCCCGTACGAGGGTGTGGGCCGTCACCGTCACCGCGCCCGGCGCGACGGTCACCTCGAACTCGGGCTTGGGGTAGGGGATTTCCCGGTCCGGCACGGGGAAGTACAGGGCCCGCAGCTCTCCCCCGCTCTCGACTTCGCTCGATCGGGGGGACCCCCATGCGTCGGCCACCAGGAACTCCGCCGGTCCCTCGGGCCGCAGCCCCTGCGGTACGTCGACGACCGCGACCGCCCGCGCCCCCGCCGCCAGCGGCACCGTCGCCCTCCCGACCAGCACCCCGTCCACGGTCATCCGGCGCATCGCCAGGTCGCCGTGCCACCCCCGTGCGGCCTGGTTGACGGCGGCCAACACCAGCCCCCGCTCCCGAACTTGAAGCGTCAGCAACCGATCCGCGTACAGCCGCCGCAGCTCGTGCCAGAGCGGTTTCTCCCGTCCGTCCCCGTCGAGGGCCGCCCAGGAGGTCACCGGCCAGCAGTCGTTGAGCTGCCAGACCACCGTGCCCGCACACACCGGCCAGTGTGAACGCCAGTGCTCGATCCCGGCGGCCACGGCACGCGCCTGGTTGACCTGCGTGAGGTAGTGCCAACGGTCGAAGTCCCCCTCGGGAAAGGCGAAATGCCGCTCCAGGCCGCGCCGCAGTTTCCCGTTCCCGTCGTCCGCCTTCTGGTGGTGCAGCATCCCGGGGGAGTCCGCCGCGAGCGCCTCACCCGGCAGCGCCCGCCGCAGCGTGGCGTACGCGGACGGCGCCTGCCACCCGAACTCGGCCACGAACCGCGGCACTTCGGCGCGGTACTCCGCGTAGTCCGCCCGGTTCCACACCTCCCAGGAGTGGTGCGTGCCGTGCGCAGGATCGTTCGGATGCCGGTCCCACGACCCGGACCACGGACTGCCCGCCGTGTACGGCCGCGTCGGATCCAGCTCGGACACCACCCGCGGCAACAGCCCCAGGTAGTACCCCTCGCCCCAGGACTCCCCGGCCAGCCGCTCCTCCCACCCCCAGTCCCGGAAGCCCCACAGGTTCTCGTTGTTGCCGTTCCACAGTGCCAGCGACGGATGCGGCATCAGCCGTACGACGTTCTCCCGGGCCTCCGCCTCCACCTCGCCCCGCAGCGGCTGCTCCTCCGGATAGGCCGCACACGCGAACGGGAAGTCCTGCCACACCAGCAGCCCGAACTCGTCGCAGGCGTCGTAGAAGTCCTCGCTCTCGTAGATCCCGCCGCCCCAGACCCGTACGAGGTCCACGCCCGCGTCGGCGGCCCGCCCGAGCCGCTCCCGGTACCGCTCCCGGGTCACCCGGGACGGGAACACGTCGTCCGGGATCCAGTTGACGCCCCGCGCGAACAGCCGCTCGCCGTTCACCACGAAGGCGAACCCGGTGCCGTGCTCATCCGCCCGCCGGTCCAGTTCCACCGTCCGGAAGCCGATCCGCCGCCGCCAGGAGTCGAGCACCCCGTCCCTGTGCAACAGCGTCAACTCAACGTCGTACTGCGGCTGTTCGCCGTATCCGCGCGGCCACCACAGCCGTACCTCCGGTACCTCCACCCGTACGACCGCTCCCGTCCCGTCGACGCGCGTCCGCGCCACCTGGCCGCCCACCCGCACCTCGACATCGAGCTCCGTCTCACCCCGGGTCCGCTCTACCTCGATGTCCAACTCCACCACACCCAGGCTCTGTCGGACGGTCACCACCGGGCGCACCCGGCCGATCCGGGCCGTCGACCAGTGCTCCAGCCGCACCGGCCGCCAGATGCCGGCCGTCACCAGGGTCGGCCCCCAGTCCCAGCCGAAGGAACAGGCCATCTTGCGGATGTACTGGTACGGCTCGGCGTAGGCGGCGGGCCGCTCGCCCAGCCGGTCGCGCACCGCGGCCGCCTCGGTGTAGGCGGAGGCGAACCGCACCGCGAGCCGCCCGTGCAGCCCGGTCACGTCGAAGCGGTAGGACCGGTGCATGTTCCGCGTGCGGCCCAGGAGCCGGCCGTCCAGGGTGATCTCGGCGGCGGTGTCGAGCCCCTCGAAGACGAGGTCGGTGCGCTCCTGTCCGGACCGTGCGTCCAGCTCGGCCGTGTACGTCCACTCCCGCCGGCCGACCCAGGCCACCTGGGTCTCGTTCCGCCCGAGAAAGGGGTCCGGGATCACGCCCGCGGCGAGCAGATCGGTGTGCACGCACCCCGGCACCGCAGCCGGCAGTCCGCCCCCCTCGTACTCCAGGACCCATCCCTCGCCGAACGGCGTGACCTCCAGCATGCGCACTCCCTAAACCGGTCTACTCCAGCACTGGGTGTACCTTCCGCATCCTTGGCGGGATTGGGACTTTACCGGTCGAGGAAAGCGCTGTCAGAGTGCCGAATCAGCCAACCCCGCACGTGCTCGTCCGTCCCCCGAACGGAGTTGATGCACATGAACCGCCGTACGCTCGCCGCGCTGGCCGCCGGAACCGCGCTTCTCCTCGCCGGCTGTACCGGTACAGGAGGTTCGACGAAGGGCGCGGACGCCAAGGCGCCGGACGATCCCTCGAAGGTGACGGGGACCATCACGGTTCTCACCCAGCGGACCGATCTCAAGCAGGACGGCACGCTGGACAGGTACGCGGCCGAGTTCAACAAGGTCTATCCGAAGGTGAAGGTCGAGTTCCAGGCGCTCACCGACTACGAGGCCGAAGTCAAGATCCGGATGAACACGGAGAACTACGGCGACGTCCTGATGATCCCCGGGGTCGTGAAGAAGAGCGACTACCCGAAGTTCTTCGCCTCGCTCGGCAGTCAGGCCGAACTCTCCAAGAAGTACCGCTTCACCGGCTTCACCACGGTCGGCGGCAAGGTCTACGGCCAGAGCCCGATCGGCGTGATGCCCGGCTTCGTCTACAACAAACGGGTCTGGAAGGCGGCCGAGGTCGACCGATGGCCCACCAGCCCGGCCGAGTTCATCGCCGACCTCAAGGCGATCAAGGCGAAGACCGGCGCGACGCCGTACTACACCAACTACGCGGCCCAGTGGCCCCTGAGCTCCTGGACGTTCGTCAACGGCTCGGTGCACTGCGACACCGGGGCCACCACCAAGCTCGCCGCGGGCGACCCGTGGGCGCAGGGGGCGGACCTGCGGGTGGGGGACACGCTGCTCTACGACATCGTGCACGACGGCCTGGCCGAGAACGATCCGACGACCACCAACTGGGAAGCTTCCAAAGCCCAGTTGGCCAAGGGGAAGCTCGCCACGCAGTGGCTGGGCACCTGGGCGATCGTGCAGTTCCGGGACGCGGCGAAGAAGGCCGGCGTGGACCCCGACGACATCGGCTTCATGCCGTTCCCGGACCGGACGGACGGCAGGTTCTGCGGCACGGTCGGCCCCGACTACAACCAGGCCGTCAACATCCACTCCCAGCACAAGGCGGCCGCCCGCGCCTGGATCGACTGGTTCACCGACAAGTCCGGCTACGACAAGGACAACCTGGCGATCTCCCCGCTCAGGAACGCGCCCCTGCCGGCCGTCCTCAAGCCGTACGAGGACGCGGGCGTGAAGCTCATCGAACTGGACGACACGGCCGGAGCCCGGGTCAAGCTCATCGACTCCGAGTCCGAGGTCGGCATCTACGCCCCCGACTACCGTCAGAAGCTCGTCGACCTGGCCCGCGGCGCCCGCGGCGGCACTCTGGACGGTTTCCTCGGCGACCTCGGCAAGAAGTGGACCGCGGCGGAGAAGTCGGCGGGGACGTCATGACGCACGCGCGGCGCCTCACCCCCTGGCTCTTCCTCCTGGCCCCGCTCGCCCTCCTGATCACCTTCACGTACGCGCCGATCGTCAACATGCTGGCGTACAGCTTCACGGACTGGGACGGCCTCAGCCCCGAACTCCACTACACCGGCGCCCACAACTACGCGGAGATCTTCACCCGCCCCGACCTCTTCGAGGTCTTCCTGGTCAGCGGGTACTACCTGGCCGCCTCCGTCGTACAGATCGTCGCGGCCCTGTACTTCGCGACGGTCCTGAGCTTCAAAGTCCGCTTCCGGAACTTCTTCAAGGGAGTGCTGTTCTTCCCGTCGCTGATCAACGGGGTCGCGATCGGCTTCGTCTTCCTCTACTTCTTCCAGGACGGCGGCACGCTCGACTCCGTCCTGGCGTTGTTCGGCGTCCACACGCACCACGCCTGGCTGGGTACACCGGTGTCGGCGAACATCTCCCTGGCCGGCGTCTCGGTCTGGCGCTACCTGGGCCTGAACTTCATCCTCTTCCTGGGCGCGATCCAGTCGATCCCAGGGGAGCTGTACGAGGCGGCCGAGCTGGACGGAGCGGGCCGCTGGCACCAGTTCCGGCACATCATCGCGCCGGGCATCAAACCGGTCGTCACCCTCACCGTCATCCTCTCCGTCTCCGGCTCGCTGTCGGTCTTCGAGGTGCCGTACATCATGACCGGCGGGGCGACCGGCACGGAGACCTTCGTGACCCAGACCGTGAAGCTGGCCTTCCAGTACAACAAGACGGGCCTCGCCTCGGCCGCCGCGGTCGTCCTGCTGCTGATCGTCCTGGCGGTGACCTGGCTGCAACGGCGGCTGGTGCCCGACGAGAGGGTGGACCTCGTATGACACGGCGGCGGGTGGCCCGCGCGGCGGTCCACGTCTCCCTCGCAGCGGCCGCGGTCGTGGTGCTGCTCCCGCTCACCGTGGTCCTCCTGACGTCCCTCAAGTCCTCGTCGGAGATGGCGGACGGCAGCGGGGCGCTGACCCTCCCCGACGACCTGCTGAACCTCCACAACTACGTGACCGCGTTCCAGGACGGCGGCATGCTCCGCGCCTTCGGCAACACGCTGTTCATCGTCGTCTTCTCGATCGGCGGAACGGTGCTGATCGGCTCGATGACGGCGTACGCGATCGACCGCTTCACGTTCCGTTTCAGGAAGGCCGTGGTCGCGCTCTTCCTGCTGGCCGCGCTGGTCCCCGGAGTGACCACCCAGGTGGCGACCTTCCAGATCGTCAACAGCTTCGGCCTCTTCGACACCCGCTGGGCGCCGATCGCCCTCTACATGGGCACGGACATCGTCTCGATCTACATCTTCCTGCAGTTCGTCCGCTCGATCCCGATCTCCCTGGACGAATCGGCCCGCCTGGACGGCGCGAACGCGTTCACGATCTACCTCAGGATCATCCTCCCGCTGCTGAAACCGGCGATCGCGACCGTCGTCATCGTCAAGGGCATAGCCGTCTACAACGACTTCTACATTCCGTTCCTCTACATGCCCTCCCAGAACCTTGGCGTGATCTCGACGTCACTGTTCCGCTTCCGGGGACCCTACGGAGCGCACTGGGAGGTCATCTCGGCCGGAGCGATCCTGGTCATCCTGCCGACGCTGGTCGTCTTCCTCTGCCTGCAACGCTTCATCTACAACGGCTTCATGCGGGGAGCGACCAGGTGAACCGCGGTCGTCCTGCGCAGTGCTTCGTCGGCGGGTGTCACGACGGGCGCCGCGAGCGAGTGCACCAGCACCGGCTCGTCGCCGGCCCCGTACGCGAACCGGGTGGTCGCCGGGCCGCAGGCCACGCCGAGCACGTCGAGCACCCGCGCCGTGCGGAGCGTGAGGGTCCGGGCCGGCGGGCTGTCCGAGGAGAGCGGGCCGGTACGGTCAGGTCGGCCGGGCCCGCTGCGGGCGTCCGCCCACACGCCGGTGACGACGTGTTCGGGACACCCGTCCGGGCCCGGACGGGTGACGGTCTGCACCGTGTACTGCCGGCGGGAGGGCAGTTCGGTCAGGACCAGGTGCGCGCTGCCGGAGTACCGGACGGCCGCGTGCCGCATGACCGGCCAGGAACTGTTGATCTGGAGCGCGTCCGCGCATTCCACCGGCTCGACCGGGATTCCGGCGACGGCCGGGGCGAGCAGGTAGCCGGGCAGCGGGCAGGTGCGCGCCCAGGCCACGGCGGCGGCCGGACTCGTCGTGCGGATGCCCCGTAGAGCGGGGATTCCCGCCCGTGACAGGCGGGCCGCCTGAGCACCGCGGTCGTACCTCAGCGGGGACGACGCCGGATCGGCGCCGGGCAGGCCGAGCTGCCAGGCGATCCGGTCGGCCGCTTCGATGCCCTCGGCGCTGCCCGCGACGACGGCCGACACGCCCAGTGCCCGCAGGGCCTTGACCGTCTGCCGGACTCCCCGGTGCACGACCGAGCCGGCGTACCCGGCGGGTACCGGGGCGGTCCGGTACGCCGGTGGCCGCAGACGGTGCTCCGGTACGACGGCCACCGTCCGCCAGCCTTGTCGGGCGAAGGCCCGCGGATACGGACCGTCGCCGTCGTACGGGGCGATCACCGCTGCGGTGCCGGAGGGGATGGTCATTGCTGTGCTCTCCCATGAAGGCTGCGCTGCTCGACCTGCCGGTACGAGGCCGACCGGGCTTGTTGGGACCATATGGTCTCTTCTTCTCCGCCCGCTTTCCTACCGGTGATTGCCCTGACTCGGATGAGATGTCGATGTCGCTCGGATGCCGGCCCACGCCAGAAGCGACCGTTCGGTCTCTTCTGGTGCTGCCAAGTCTGGAACGCCGACCCTGTGACGTCAAGGGAACACCGGGTTTAGTGGGGCGTCGTAATAGGGCAGGTCAGGACTGATCTGCAGAGGGGGCCTTACGCCCCACTTCACGCTAGTATCGGCAGGCACCTCATCGGCCGACGGGCCTCGAAGGCGAGATCGAATGAGCAACCCGCGCAGGCCGCGACGTCGGCAGCAGCGTGCCATCGACACCAGGCAGCGCATCCTCGACACCGCCGGCGCGCTCTTCGTGGCGGACAGCTATGAGGGGACCTCGATCAGCGACCTCATCACGGCCGCACGGACGAGCAAGGGCGCCTTCTACCGGCATTTCCCCGGCGGAAAGCTCGATGTGGCGACGGCCATCATGGAAAACACGCTGACCATGGACGGGCTCGTGGAGCAGCGGATCATGCTCCAGGAAGTGGTCGACATCGGCATGATCCTGGCGCACCGGATCTCCCACGAGAGCGCCCTGCAGGCCGCTCTGATGCTGTCTTTCCACAGCAGTGCGCCGGAAACCTATGGAACTCCGTGGCCGGACTGGATCGTTTTCAACGCAGGGCAGTTGGCCGAGGCCCGGCGGCGCGGTGAGCTGAAGCCTTTCGTCGACCCGGAGCAGCAGGCCCACCAGATCGCGGGAGGGTGGGCCGGAGTGGTGCTGATCTCGAACACCCTCGACCGGCACCTGGGGAACGTGGAAGAACGCGTTTCGCGCATGTACCGCAATCTGGTGACCGCGATCGCGGTTCCCGAGGTCCTGCCGGAGCTGGACCTCTCGGTGAACCGGGGCAGGAATCTGTACACCGCGTTCCTGGAAGGCGCACCTGCCCCCGACCGGTCGCACGGCGAGACGGCGGAGGAACCCCCGGAGTGACCGAAGGGTTCTCAGGCGCGCCTGAACTCCCGGCGCGCCTGAGAACCCGGGAAAGCGGCCTAGACGGCGAGCGCCGTCACCAGTACCGGCGTCACCTGCTCCACCTGCCAGGGCCGTGCCCCGTATCCCTCCAGCGCCGCTCCCACCGTCTCGGCGTCCACCACCTGCGGGGGTTCCCAGCAGAGGCGCCGCACCGTGTCCGGCGTGATCAGGTTCTCCTGCGGCATGTTCAGCTGCTCGGCCAGCGCCGACACCGCGGCGCGCGCCGCGGACAGCCGAGCTGCCGCGGCGGGATCCTTGTCGGCCCAGGCCCGTGGCGGCGGCGGCCCCGTGACCGGCTGCCCCGGCTGCGGCAGCGCGGTGTCCGGCAGTGCCTTCGCCCGGTCCACCGCGGCCTGCCACTGCTCCAGCTGGCGCCGCCCCATCCGGTGCCCGAACCCGTTCAGCCCGGCGAGGACGTGCACATTGGCCGGCAGGGCGAGCGCCGCCTCCACGATCGCCGTGTCGCCGAGCACCTTGCCCGGCGACACGTCCCGCTTCTGCGCGATCCGGTCCCGGGTCTCCCAGAGCTCCCGCACCACGCCCAGCTGCCGGCGCCGCCGCACCTTGTGCATCCCGGACGTGCGGCGCCAGGGATCCTTCCGCGGCTCGGCCGGCGGCGCGGCCGCGATCGCGTCGAACTCCTGCCGCGCCCACTCCAGCTTCCCCTGCCGGTCCAGCTCCTTCTCCAGCGCGTCCCGCAGGTCGACGAGCAGCTCGACGTCGAGCGCCGCATAGCGCAGCCAGGGCTCGGGCAGCGGCCGGGTCGACCAGTCGACGGCGGAGTGGCCCTTCTCCAGGACGAACCCGAGGACGCTCTCGACCATCGCGCCGAGCCCGACCCGGGGGAACCCGGCGAGACGGCCCGCCAGCTCGGTGTCGAAGAGGCTGCTGGGCACCATGCCTATCTCGCGCAGACAGGGCAGGTCCTGGGTGGCCGCGTGCAGCACCCACTCGACGCCGGCGAGCGCTTCGCCGAGGCCGGACAGATCGGGGCAGGCGGCCGGGTCGATCAGTGCGGTCCCGGCGCCCTCGCGGCGCAGCTGGACGAGGTAGGCGCGCTGCCCGTAGCGGTAGCCGGACGCACGCTCGGCGTCGACGGCGACCGGACCGGAGCCGGCGGCGAACGCGGCGATCACGCGGGCGAGGGCGGCCTCGTCCGCGACCACGGGCGGAATGCCCTCACGCGGCTCCAGCAGAGGGATCGGCGCCCCCGTCACAGAAGATCCGGCGTCGTCCGGAGGGGTGCCCCCGGTGGTGCGCAGTGAACTGTCTGCTGCGGTCTCTTGGGCGTCGGTCACATGTCAAGGGTATCTGTGTGTGGACGGCGCCCGTCGACGGAACGTTCCGTCGACGGGCACCGGAGGGTCGTAAACCAGTCAGGTCGGTGAAAGATCGGGTCCACGAACGGGGGACAGCGGAGTACGGCGTGAGGGGGACCGGCGGCCGATCCGGTTCACGTCGGTGAACGTTCGACGGGTCAGTGGATGATGCCGGTGCGGAGGGCCACGGCGACCATTCCGGCACGGTCGCCCGTGCCGAGCTTGCGGGCGATACGGGCGAGGTGGCTCTTGACGGTCAGGGCGGACAGGCCCATCGAGACGCCGATCGCCTTGTTCGACTGGCCCTCCGCGACCAGCCGGAGCACCTCGACCTCACGGCCGGAGAGCTCGCGGTAGCCACCCGGGTGGCTCGGGGCACCCGGGGGACGGCGGTGCATACGGGCGGCGGCGGAACCGATGGGGGCGGCGCCCGGTCGGGTGGGGAGCCCGATGTTGGTGCGGGTGCCGGTGACGACATAGCCCTTGACCCCGCCGGCCAGGGCGTTGCGCACGGCGCCGATGTCGTCGGCGGCGGACAGGGCCAGGCCGTTGGGCCAGCCCGCCGCCCTGGTCTCGGACAGGAGGGTCAGGCCGGAGCCGTCGGGGAGGTGGACGTCGGCGACGCAGATGTCGCGGGGGTTGCCGATGCGGGGACGAGCCTCCGCGATGGACGAGGCCTCGATCACATCGCGCACGCCGAGCGCCCACAGGTGGCGGGTGACGGTGGAGCGGACGCGCGGATCGGCCACGACCACCATCGCGGTGGGCTTGTTCGGGCGGTAGGCGACCAGGCTTGCGGGCTGCTCTAGGAGAACGGACACCAGGCCTCCTGGGGTGGGGGACGGGGGGCCGGCTTGTGGGGATGAAGCCGGGACGAACCGTGCTTTCAAGGTCACAGTCGTCTTCGGCACCAAACCCGTCCGCCTTTAGAGAATGATCACGATCTGGTGAGTAACAATACGTGCAATTCGGACACGCGATCGATCATCCGAAGATCGAATCGGTTCGGGCTGTTGCGGTACGGGACAGAAAGTGGCCGTATCGACAAAGAGATGGTCAATGAAGGGTGAGTCGACGGGACCCGGGTGGACGGGTCCCGCTCCATGGTGGTGAAAGGGCGTGGTAAGGGTTCAGCGGGCCTGCGGGTCGCGGCGCTGCGGCAGCGTCACCACCGAGGCGTCGCCGGGGGCGGCCGGCGGCAGCCCTGCGACCTGTGCCAGCAGGTCGCACCAGGAGGCGAGGTGCCCCGCGGTGTCCGGGACGCCGGAGCGGCCCTCCCGAGGCGTCCAGGAGGCCCGGATCTCGATCTGCGAGGCGGCGGGGCGCTCGGAGAGCCCGCCGAAGTAGTGCGAACTCGCGCGCGTCACGGTCCCGCTCGGCTCCCCGTACGACAGACCGCGCGCCTGGAGCGCCCCGGTCAGCCACGACCAGCAGACCTCCGGCAGCAGCGGGTCGGCCGCCATCTCCGGCTCCAGCTCCGCGCGCACCAGCGTGACCAGCCGGAACGTGCCGCGCCAGGCGTCGTGCCCGGCCGGGTCGTGCAGCAGCACGAGACGCCCGTCGGCGAGATCCTGGTCGCCGTCGACCACCGCCGCCTCCAGGGCGTACGCGAACGGGGCGAGCCGCTGCGGCGCGGGCGTCGGCTCCACCTCGACCTGCGGCCGCAGCCGTGCGCCGCGCAACGCGTCGACCGCGGCCCGGAAGGCCTGCGGTACCGGCGGCGCCGTACTGCCCGTATTCCCTTGCCCCTCCCCGGTGTCCTTCCCCTCGCCCGTCCCGCCAGCGCCGTCCGACAGTCGTCCCTGAGCCGCAGCCATGCGGGGAAGAGTAAGGGGAACGACGGCTTCGCGCAGGGAGAGACACCACCTAAGGCACCACCCGAGGCGCCGCACAGGGCGCGGCCACGGCGGCTTCGGGGGCGTGCGAGACTTGCCGTCGTGAGTGCGAACGGAAGCCCCGCGGGCCAGCAGCCGACAGCGACGTACGACAGCGCCTTCCTGAAGGCGTGCAGGCGTGAACCCGTGCCGCACACCCCCGTGTGGTTCATGCGCCAGGCCGGGCGCTCGCTGCCGGAGTACCACAAGGTGCGCGAGGGCATCCCGATGCTGGAGTCCTGCACGCGGCCCGAACTGGTCGCCGAGATCACACTCCAGCCCGTGCGCCGGCACAACGTGGACGCGGCGATCTACTTCAGCGACATCGTCGTCCCGCTCAAGGCCATCGGTGTCGACCTCGACATCAAGCCCGGCGTCGGCCCGGTCGTCGCGAACCCGATCCGCACCCGCGCCGACCTCGCCCAGCTCCGTGACCTCACCCCCGAGGACGTCTCCTACGTCACCGAGGCGATCGGCCTGCTCACCGCCGAGCTCGGCCCGACCCCGCTGATCGGCTTCGCCGGCGCCCCGTTCACCCTCGCGAGCTACCTCATCGAGGGCGGCCCCTCGCGCACGTACGAGAACGCCAAGGCGATGATGTACGGCGACCCCGAGCTCTGGGCCGACCTCCTCGACCGCCTCGCCGACATCACGGCCGCGTTCCTCAAGGTGCAGATCGAGGCCGGGGCTTCGGCAGTCCAGCTCTTCGACTCCTGGGCAGGTGCGCTGGCCCCCGCCGACTACCGCCGCTCGGTGCTGCCCTTCTCCGCGAAGATCTTCGACGCCGTCGCCGGGTACGGCGTCCCCCGCATCCACTTCGGCGTCGGCACCGGTGAACTGCTCCGGCTCATGGGCGAGGCCGGTGCGGACGTGGTCGGCGTCGACTATCGCGTTCCGCTCGACGAGGCCGCCCGCCGGATCGGCCCCGGCAAGGCGCTCCAGGGCAACCTCGACCCGACGGTCCTGTTCGCCGGCAAGGACGTGGTGGAGACCAAGGCGCGCGAGGTGCTCGACGCGGCCGCCGGCCTCGAAGGCCATGTCTTCAACCTCGGGCACGGCGTCATGCCGTCCACCGACCCGGACGAGCTGACCCGGCTCGTGGAGTACGTCCACTCCCAGACCGCTCGCTGAACCCGCCTACCAGCCGGGCCGGGGCCGGGCCCGCCTGCCGAACAGCAGGCCGCGCGGCTCCGGTGGCGGAGGTGTGCCCGGCTTGAGCGGCAGGGCGAGCACCATGCCCACGAGGAAGCCGACCACGTGCGCCGCGTACGCCACGGTCCCGGCGTCCGAGACGCCCTCGCCGGACGAGTACAGGGCCTGGAGCACGAACCAGAAGCCCAGCACCAGCCAGGCCGGCAGCCGCAGCGGCAGGAAGATCAGGAACGGCACCAGCACCCACACCCTGGCCCTCGGGTAGAGGACCAGATAGGCGCCCAGGACGCCGGCGATCGCACCGGACGCGCCGATCAGCGGGTCGCCCGAGGTGTCGTTGACGAGCGCGAAGCCGTAGCCGGCCGCGTAGCCGCAGACGACGTAGAAGAGGAAGTACCGGACGTGGCCCATCCGGTCCTCGACGTTGTTGCCGAAGATCAGCAGGAACAGCATGTTGCCCAGCAGGTGCAGCCAGCTGCCGTGCAGGAACATCGCCGTGAAGACGGACAGCGCGGGCGACTTGTCGTAGCTCGGCGGCCCGATGACACAGCCGGGACCGCTCCGGCCGAGCCCCACCTGCCCGGTCGGTACCACCTGGGGCATCTGATGGTGGATCAGCTCTCTGGGGACCGCGGCGTAGTGGTCCATGAAGGCCTGCAGATGACACAGCTGCGCCAGATCGCTGCCGCCCGCCACGGAGCCGGCTATGCCGGGTGTGAACAGGAACACCAGGATGTTCGCGGCTATGAGTGCGTACGTCACATACGGCGTGCGGCGCACCGGGTTCACGTCATGGACGGGTATGACCACAGGTAAGTAGTGCCCAGGGAAGGGTGGGCCGAAGCAGGGGGCGTTTCGGTGAACGTCGCCACGGTCGCGTGCGTATGTGTGTGAAACCGACGTGCGGTCCAGGCGACGTGAGGAACAGGCGATGAACGAGCGGGTTACTCCTCAGGCATTCCCTCCCATGCAGGCGCTTCCCGACGGCGAGGCGGAGATCTCCCTGGTGGTGCGGCTCCCCTGGGAGGACGTGGCACGGCTCGGTCAGGAGGCGGGGCGACTGGCCGCGCAGATGCAGCGGCCGGTGACGCTGGACGAGGCGGTGAGCAGCCGGCTGCGGTCGACCCGGCCGGCGGCGGCGCATGCCCGTCCCGGGGCGGAGCAGCCCGCGGCCGCGCCGGGAGGGGCGGGGGTCACTTCTCTGCCGCGGATCAGTGGGACGGCCTAGGAGGCGTTGCGGGGTGCGGGTGGAGTGTGGCTGGTCGCGCCCACGCGGCGGCAGCCGCAAATCGGCACAGCCCCGCGCTCCTGGGCGGGGACAGGCGTCCCCCGTCAGTAAGTCCCCTTGCGCACCTTTACTACCGCTTTTCTCGCCGCCACCAGTACGGGGTCCCACACCGGTGAGAACGGCGGGGCGTAGCCCAGGTCCAGGGCCGTCATCTGTTCCACCGTCATCTCCGCCGTCAGGGCCACCGCCGCGATGTCGACCCGCTTGCCCGCGCCCTCCCGGCCCACGATCTGGACGCCCAGGAGGCGGCCCGTGCGGCGTTCCGCGAGCATCTTGACCGTCATGGGGCTCGCGCCGGGGTAGTAGCCGGCGCGGCTCGTGGACTCGATGGTGACCGTCTCGAACTGCAGGCCCACCCGGAGGGCATCCTTCTCGCGCAGACCGGTGCGGGCGATCTCCAGGTCACAGACCTTGCTCACCGCCGTGCCGACGACACCCGGGAACGTGGCGTAACCGCCACCCACGTTGGTGCCGATGACCTGGCCGTGCTTGTTGGCGTGGGTGCCCAGCGGAATGTACTGCTCCTGGCCCGAGACCAGGTTCAGGACCTCCACGCAGTCGCCGCCCGCCCAGATGTCCTCATGGCCGCGCACCCGCATCGCGAGGTCGGTCAGCAGACCCCCGCGCCCGCCGAGGGGCAGGCCCGCCGCCGCGGCGAGGCGGGTCTCGGGGCGCACACCGATGCCCAGGATCACCACGTCCGCCGGATACTCGGCGTCCTCCGTGGCCACCGCGCGCACCCTGCCGTCCTGGCCGGTGAGCACCTCGGTGACCTCGGTTTCGTTGACCATGGTGATGCCGAGGCCCTCCATGGCCTTGTGCACCAGGCGGCCCATGTCCGGGTCGAGCGTGGACATGGGCTCGCTGCCGCGGTTGACGACCGTCACCTCGTAGCCCCGGTTGATCATCGCCTCGGCCATCTCGACGCCGATGTAACCGGCGCCGACCACCACGGCCCGACGGCCACGCGTGCGTGCCAGCGTGTCCAGCAGGGCCTGGCCGTCGTCCAGGGTCTGCACACCGTGCACGCCCGGCGCGGCCGCGCCCGGCATGTCGGGGCGGATCGGGCGGGCGCCGGTGCCGATGACGAGCTTGTCGTAGGACGTCCAGGACTCGGCGCCGGAATCGACGTCACGCGCGCGTACCCGTTTCCCGGCCACGTCGATCTCCGTGACCTCGGTGCGCATCCGCAGGTCGATCCCGCGTGCCCGGTGCTCCTCGGGCGAGCGGGCGACCAGCCGGTCCCGTTCCTCGACGTCCCCGCCGACCCAGTACGGGATGCCGCACGCCGAGTAGGAGGAGAAGTGACCGCGCTCGAACGCCACGATCTCCAGCTCGTCCGGTCCCCGCAGCCGGCGCGCCTGGGACGCCGCGGACATACCCGCGGCGTCCCCGCCGATCACGACCAGCCGTTCCCGCCCACTGTTCATGCTCATGCGAACACGCTACGGGCAGCGGGAATTTCGGGCTCGCTCAGGTCTCGCTGCCGGACTCGGCGGTGGTACGACGGCGGCGTACGAGCTTCCACCACACCAGCGCCAGCAGGGCCGCCAGTGCCGCGAACGGCAGGGCGGCGCCCAGGGCCAGGGCGATCCAGCGCAGCATCGTGACGAAGACGTGCCAGCCGCCGGACAGGGCGTCCACGAACCCCGGGGAGTCGTCCTTCGCGGCCGCCTTCTTCACCGGCGTCTGGGTGAGCGACAGGGTGATGGTGGCCAGGCTGGTGCGGTCCTTCAGCGACGCCTGCTGGGCGAGCAGCGCCTCCAGGTCGGCCTCCCTGCTGCTCAACTCCCCTTCCAGGGTGACCACGTCACCGAGTTTGGTCGCCCGGTCCATCAGCTCGCGGACCCGGTCCACGCTGGCCCGCTGCGACTTGATCCGGCTGTCCACGTCCACCACCTGGTCGGTGACGTCCTGCGCCTTCGAAGTGCGGTCGAGCAGCTTGCCCGCGCCCTGGAGACCGGCGAGCACCTCGTCGTACTTCTCGGTCGGCACGCGCAGGACCACCCGGGTCCGCTCATGGCCCTGGGAGTCCCGGGTGGTGGTCTCGTTGCCGACATAGCCCCCGGCGTTCTCGGCGGTGGTGCGGGCCTCGTCCAGGGCCTTGGGCACGTCCTTGACCTGCACGGTCAGGGAGGCGGTGCGGATGATGCGGCTGACGGTCAGGTCCGGCGTGGCCTTGCCGGTCCCCTTGCCGCCGCTGTCCTTGGCGCCTGCCGAGCCCGCCGCCTCCTGGGCCGCGCCGTGCGCATCGGCCTTGGCGTCGCTGGCGGAGCCGCCGCCGGAGCCGCCGGCCCTGCCGCATCCGGTGAGGACGAGGGCGGCGGCGAGCAGGACGCCGGCGAGGGCGGGTCGTACGGGATGGCGCATGGTTCCCCCCGAAGGTGGTGACGAATGACGCTCCTTCGACGCCGGGACGGGGCGGGACGTTTGACGGCGACGGTCCCGATGCGGTCACGGTCCGGACGCGTGCGGGTCACCGGGCCGGGGCGGGCCGTCGGTGCGGTCTGAGAGAGTGGGGCCATGAGCGCAACGGGTACGGGCACGGGGCATGTCGTCGTCATCGGAGCCGGGATCGCGGGCCTCGCCGCGGCCCACCGGCTGCTGGAGCGCGGCGCGCGCGTGACCGTGCTGGAGGCCTCGGAGCGAGTCGGCGGGAAGCTGCTGCCCGGTGAGATCGCGGGTGTGCGGGTCGACCTGGGCGCCGAGTCGATGCTGGCCCGCCGGCCCGAGGCGGTCGCCCTGGCCCGCGAGGCGGGTCTCGCCGACCGGCTGCAGCCGCCGGCCACCGCCACCGCGTCGATCTGGACCCGGGGTGCCCTGCGCCCCATGCCCAAGGGCCATGTCATGGGCGTCCCCGGCACCGCCGCCGCGCTCTCCGGCGTACTGTCCGACGAGGGCCTCGCCCGCATCGAGCGCGACGCCGATCTGCCCCGCACCGAGGTCGGCGACGATGTGGCGGTGGGGGAGTACGTGGCCGCGCGGCTGGGCCGGGAGGTCGTCGACCGGCTGGTCGAGCCCCTGCTCGGCGGGGTCTACGCGGGCGACGCGTACCGCATCTCGATGCGTTCGGCGGTCCCGCAGCTCTACCAGGCCGCGCAGACCCACGACTCGCTGACGGAGGCCGTCCGCGAGATCCAGGCGAAGGCGGTCGCCAACCAGCAGACCGGGCCGGTGTTCATGGGCATCGAGGGGGGCGTGGGCACCCTGCCGCTCGCGGTGGCCGAGTCGGTGCGGGCGCGGGGCGGCGAGATCCTGACCGGAGCGCCGGTGACCGAACTGCGCCGGGACACCGAGGGCTGGCGCGTCGTCACCGAGGGCCGGGCACTGCACGCCGACGCCGTGATCGTCGCCGTTCCCGCCCCGGCCGCCGCCGCCCTGCTGCGCGCCGAGGCGCCCGCCGCCGCGGCCGAACTGGCCGGCGTCGAGTACGCCTCGATGGCCCTGATCACCCTCGCCTACCGCCGTGCCGACCTCGCCCTCCCCGAAGGCAGCGGCTTCCTCGTCCCGCCCGTCGACGGCCGCACCATCAAGGCCTCCACCTTCGCCTCCCGGAAATGGGGCTGGATCGCGGAAGAGGACCCGGACGTCGCCGTCCTGCGCACCTCGGTCGGACGGTACGGCGAGACCGAGGTCCTCCAGCGGGAGGACGGCGACCTCGTCGACGTCTCCCGCCACGACCTGCGCGAGGCCACCGGACTCGCCGCGACGCCCGTCGCCACCCGCGTCACCCGCTGGACCGACGGCCTGCCCCAGTACCCCGTCGGCCACCACGCGCGCGTGGCCCGCCTCCGTGAGCACGTCGCCAAGCTCCCGGGGCTCGCGGTCTGCGGGGCGCAGTACGACGGCGTCGGCATCCCCGCCTGCATCGCGAGCGCGAACGCGGCCGTGGACCAGCTGGCAGGGGACCTCGGCGGGGTGGCGGAGCTGACGGCCAACCCGGTGCAGAGTCTGCACGGCGGAGCGGGAGAATAGGGACCATGAGTGACGACGCCCCCACCACCGAGTCCGGCAGGATCCCGAACAAGGGCAAGCTGGCCAAGGACCTCAACGAGGTCATCCGCTACACGCTGTGGTCCGTCTTCAAACTGAAGGACGTGCTGCCCGAGGACCGCGCGGGCTACGCCGACGAGGTCCAGGAGCTGTTCGACCAGCTCGCCGCCAAGGACGTGACCGTACGCGGCACCTACGACGTCTCCGGTCTGCGCGCCGACGCCGATCTGATGATCTGGTGGCACGCCGAGACCAGCGACCAGCTCCAGGAGGCGTACAACCTCTTCCGCCGCACCAGGCTGGGCCGCGCCCTCACGCCGGTGTGGTCGAACATGGCGCTGCACCGCCCCGCCGAGTTCAACCGCTCGCACATCCCGGCGTTCCTCGCCGACGAGACCCCGCGCAACTACGTCAGCGTGTACCCGTTCGTGCGGTCGTACGAGTGGTACCTGCTGGCCGACGAGGACCGCCGCCGGATGCTCGCCGACCACGGCAAGATGGCCCGCGGCTTCCCGGACGTGCGCGCCAACACGGTCGCCTCCTTCTCCCTCGGCGACTACGAGTGGATGCTGGCCTTCGAGGCCGACGAGCTGTACCGCATCGTCGACCTCATGCGCCATCTGCGCGGCTCCGAGGCCCGGATGCACGTCCGCGAGGAGGTCCCGTTCTACACGGGCCGCCGCAAGGACATCGCGGAGCTGGTCGCGGGCCTCGCCTGAGACTCCTCCGGGCTCAGCGCTGGTCGGCCTTGCCCTTCAGGGACTCCCGGAGCTTCCTGTGCCGGGCCGAGTCGACCGGCGCGGGCTTCGGCTCCGGATGCCCCGCGCAGGACGCGCGCCGATCCGGGAGCCGGCCCTCCAGCAGATAGGCGTCCAGGTACCCGTTGACGCACTTGTTGGGGCCGCCGGCGACGCCGTGCGTGCCCGCGTCCCGCTCGGTCACCAGCACCGAGTCGGCGAGGCGCCGGTTCATCTCCAGCGCCCCCGTGTACGGCGTGGCCGCGTCGCGCTCGGCCTGCAGGATCAGCGTCGGCGGCAGTTCACCGGGACCCGTCCGCACGTCGAGGGCCTGCTGCCGGGGCACCGGCCAGTAGGCGCACGGCAGGTTCATGAACGCGTTGTCCCAGGTCTCGAACGGCGCGACGCGCGCGAGCCGGGTGTTGTCCCGGTCCCAGGTCTTCCAGTCCGTCGGCCAGGGAGCGTCGTTGCACTCGACGGCCGTGTACACCGCGGTGCCGTTCTCCGCCTCGGCGGCCGTCTCCGGCGCCGGCGCCGCCAGCCGGACCAGCGGCTTGGAGTCCCCCTTCAGGAACCTGGACAGCGCCTCCGCCCGGCTCGGCCAGTAGTCGTCGTAGTACCCGGCCGACAGGAACGCGCCCTGCAACTGTCCCGGCCCGACCTTCCCGCCGGCCGCTTTCTTGGCCAGCCGCTTGCTCGCCTTGTCATAACTCGCCTGCACCTTCGCGGCCGTGTCGCCGAGCCCGTACACGTCGTCGTGCCTGGCGATCCACTCCCGGAAGTCCGCCCAGCGGCTCTCGAACGCGGCCGACTGCTCCAGGTTGTCGCGGTACCAGATCTGCGCCGGGTCCGGGTCGACCACCGAGTCCAGCACCATCCGCCGTACGTGCGAGGGGAACAGGGTCGCGTACAGCGCGCCGAAGTAGGTGCCGTACGACGCGCCCATGAACGTCAGCCGGTCCTCACCGAGCGCGGCCCGCAGTACGTCCAGGTCACGGGCGTTGTTGAGCGAGGTGTAGTAGCGGAGCTTGCTCCCGGAGCGCTTGAGACAGCCCTGCGCGTACGCCTTCGCCTCCTTGATCCGTGCCATCTTGTACGACTCGGAGGGGTGCGTCGGCGACCCCGACGGAGCCTTGAAGAAGTGCCCGGGGTCGACACACGACAGCGGCGCCGAACGGTCGACACCGCGCGGGGCGTAGCCGACCAGGTCGTAGGCGGCGGCGATGTTCTTCCACTCGGGCAGCACACCGACCATCGGGAAGCCCATGCCGGAGGCGCCGGGCCCGCCCGGGTTGTAGACCAGGGCGCCCTGCCGGGGCACCTTGCGCTTGCTGTTGTGCGGGTCCTTGTGGGTGGCCCGCACCCGGCTGACGGTCAGTTTGATCTGCTTGCCGTCCGGGTCCGCGTAGTCCAGCGGGACGCTCACGGTGCCGCACTGGAAGGAGTCCGGCACCTCCAGGTCGGCGGAGCACCTGCCGAAGTCGATGCCCTGCGCCCGGGCGCGCTCCGCGGCCACGGCGGTGCCGTGGAGTTCGGCCGCCGTCGTGGCCGGGACGCGGGTGGCGCTCCCGGCCGGGGCGGCGGCCAGGGTGGTCAGCAACAGGGACCCGGCGGCCGAGTACAGGGCGGGGGCTCTCATGGCGTATCCCTTCGGTGCACGGCTGCGGTGGCGAGGCGGCTACGGCACCGCAGCGACTGCACGGCAGCAATAAAAGGGATATTTCGACCGGTTGCCGGTGAAGGCAAGCACCATCGGGCCGGTGTCGGCGTCAATCCACCTATGCGCCCCGCTCACTCCCGCGGGAGCTGGTCCCGGTGTGCGAAGGCCGCACGCAGCTCCGGCTCACCGATCGCCCGGATACCGCGCACCGCGACGGAGGCCAGCAGCGACTGGTCGTCGATCGTACGGTTCGCCCGCCGGTGCAGCACGCCCAGCAGCCGCTGCCCGGCCGGGGAGGCCCAGCGCGAGTACGGGTGCACCTCGACCCGGGCGATACCCAGGCAGCTCAGCGTCAGGGTGAGGGGCAGCGCGAACCAGACGGCGACCAGGTCGCGGGGCATCTCGGTCGGGGTGGGCAGCGTGAGCGCGGCCACGCCCAGGCCGAAGACCACCAGCGCGGCGGCCCGGACCTGCCGGACGCCCGACGCGACCGTCGTACGCGCCGCCGCGTCGGGCACCGCGAGGCCCGCCCGCACCAGCCCCTCGCCGAGACTCCGTACGGCGTCCGCGTCGGCCGCCGCCGACCGTACCGGTGCTATCCGCGACTGCCCCTCGGGCCCGATGGCCCCTATCACCGACCGCTCCATCTCGTCCCGGCCGCGCGGGTCCACGACGGTCGCCCAGCCGGTGTGGGCGAGCAGCAGCCGCCGTTCCCGGGCCATGGACACCAGGGTCAGATCGGCGACCCGTGCGGGTCCGCCGGACAGGAACGCGGCCTCGTACAGCGTCAGATCGTGTCCTCGGCCCGCGTCCGCGTCGGCGGCCGCCGTCCGTACGGCGGCCAGGCACAGCCGAGTGCAGGCGGTGCCGGCGACGGCCCAGGCCAGGAGCAGGAGAAGGACCCAGAACATGACATGTTTCTATGCCAGCGGCTTGGGAATCGCCATGCCTTGTTCACATTCCGGACCGAGTGTTGTCGGTATGTGACGTTCCGTTTCCCGTGCAGGTCAGGGGCTGTCGGAGGCCGGCGGCGGGCTGGTGGTGGCGTGCGGCAGGGTGTACGACGACGTCGGCGACGGGGTCGGTGTCGTCGCCGGTGACGGCAGCAGCGGGGTCGCGTCGCGCGGGGCGACGACGGGCGGTGAGGCGACGGGGGCGGGAGTGACCGCCAACTGCCGGGCCAGCGTGGAGAAGTCGACGTACCCGGTGGCCTCCAGGACCTTGATGTGGTCCAGGACGGTGGCGTTGGCGTCGTCGGCGAGTTCGCGGACCAGCGTGTTCTGGGTGCCGGCGCGGACCTGGGCGACGACGGAGAAGACCCGGCCGTGGGCCAGCCGCACGATGTTCGCGAACTCCCGGTCGAAGTCCTGCCCCTGCGCGGCGGTCAGCGTGGCCAGCCACTGCTGCTGCTGGGCGTTGGGCCCGTTGGGGATCGGCACGCCGAGCCGGGTGGCGACGGTGCGGACGTGCGCGTCGAGGGCGGCGTGCCCGTCGACGAGGTGCTGCCCGGCCGTCCGTACGGCCGCCGTGGTGCCCTTCTCCTCCGCCATCTCCCCGGCCGGCAGCTCCCAGAGCCCGGCCAGCCGCACCTTGACGAGGAAGTCCCGGTCCAGCGCGGACAGCGGGCCGTACTGGGTCGACACGGTCTGCGCGCTGAGCACGTTCACCGCACCGGTCGGGTCCGAGCGGTCGGCGTACGACCAGATCGGGAAGACCAGGGCGGCGATGGTCGCGGTGAGACCGACGATGATCACCCCGGTACCGCTGAATATGCCTCGACCTTGGACGGGGTGTCGGGGACGCGCACGCATGATGCCTCCTGCACCGCACGGTGGGGCTTCGCCGCGCGGATTTGGCATATTACCGGTGGGTTGCCGCGGGGGGTCCGGCCGAGGGTGGGTTCGGGCCGGGGGTGGCTTTGGGCCGAGGTGGGTTCGGGCCGTGGGGGAGTGCGGGTGGTTGGGGGCTGGGCGCGCAGTTCCCCGCGCCCCTGAAGGGGCGCTGTGCCAGCCGCCTGTTTCCAGCTGCGGGCAGTCGTGCCTCCCCCAGAGGGGGACCCCCAGGGCGGCACGGGTGGGCGCAGGCGGCACCCTGTCAGCGCCGGTAAGCGAAACCCCCCGCCCTCAGCCCCACCCTGGTCAGCGAGTCATCCCCTCCGCAGCAACGCCCTCCGTACGACCGATCGCCGAGGCTCCGGCCCCGACCGGTCCAGCCACCACTTCCGCAATCGCCGATGGGATCCGTTGTCCTCCGCCCACCCCTCCCGCAGCAACCGCCCCGCGAACTCCAGCGCGTCCCGGCGATAGCCCCCTGTCATCGGCCGCTCCTGCGCGTACGCCAGGAACGCCGCCCGGTAGCCGTCCCCCAGAATCTCCGGCAGCTCCGGCGCCACCTTCGCCACCACGTCCGCCCGCTTCGCCGCCAGGGCCCGCGCCTGCACCCCCATCCGCACCCGGTCGAACCCCTCCGGCACCGGCGTCCCCGCCACCAGGGACGACAGCACCGCCGCCTGCGCGAGCCCGACCCGCTGCCGGGTGGTGTCGGCGACGGCGACGGCGACGGCGGCCGTCGGCTCCGGCCCGCCGGCCCGGTCGTCGGCGTGAGCAACCCCACACCCCGCCGCCACCGCCGCCCGGATCCCCGCCAGTTCCCGCTCCAGCTCGGCCGGATCCGGGAAGTTCTCGTCCCGCTCCAGCAGGACACCGGGTGGCGCGACCCGGGACGCGAGCTCGGCCAGGATGTCCAGGACCGCCGGGGGCACCGGATGGGCGTGGCTGTCGTGCCAGACGCCGTCACGTTCGAAGCCGCCCGCGACATGGACGTAGGCGATCGCCTCGACGGGGAGTTCGGCGAGCGCCTTCGCCGGGTCCTCGCCGCGGTTGACATGGTTGGTGTGCAGGTTCGCCACGTCGATCAGCAGCCGTACCCCGGTCCGGTCGGCGAGGTCGTACAGGAACTGCCCCTCGGTCATCTCCTCGCCCGGCCACGCGATCAGCGCGGCGATGTTCTCGACGGCGAGCGGTACCGGCAGCGCGGCCTGGGCGATGCGGACGTTCTCGCAGAGGACGTCGAGCGCGTCGCGGGTGCGCGGCACGGGGAGGAGATGGCCGGCCTCCAGGACCGGCGAGGCGGTGAGCGGGCCGCCCGCGCGGACGAACGCGATGTGCTCGGTGACCAGGGGGGAGCCCAGCGCCTCCGCCCGCTCGGCGAGTGCCGAGAGCCGTCCCTCGTCCGGGCGGTCCGCGCCGCCGAGCCCCAGCGACACCCCGTGCGGCACGACGGTCACCCCGCGCCCGCGCAGCCGCCGCAGCGACTCCGGGAGGTGGCCCGGGCAGGTGTTCTCGGCCACGACCTCGACCCAGTCGATGCCCGGCATCCGCTCCACGGCGTCCGCGATCTCCGGCCGCCAGCCGATGCCCGTCCCCAGCCGCTCCAAGGTCATGACCGTCCCCCTCCTGCTCCGAGTGACGGGGGTATGGCCCCGGAGCGCGCCCGCGAACCGCGTTGCCTGCCGCTTCAGAGCAACATTTGAGGTTCGGGGCCGCGCTCCGGGGAGCTCGTCGGCTACTGGCCGAGCACGCCCAGCGTGTCCGCCGGGTCAGGGCGCGAGGTGTTCACCGTGCCCGGCGCACCGGGCGACGGCTTGGACGTCGTCCGCACGTCGCCGCTGGCCTGTGCGACCGGCGCGGACGGCACCACCTGCCCCGGCACCGGCGCGGCCGGACCGGTCGGGCTGGCCGTGCTCGCGCCCGCGACCTCGTTGGCGATGGCGTCGAAGTCGACCTTGCCGGTCTTCTCCAGGATGGTGATGTGGTCGAGGACGGTCTGGTTGGTGTCCGAGGCCAGCTGCCGCACCAGGCTGTTCCGGGTGCTGTTCCGCACCGCCCCGACCGCCGGGAAGATCTTGCCGTGCGCGGCCCGCAGCAGGTTGACGAACTTGTACTCGTACTCCGCGCCGCTCGCGGCCGACATCTCCTGCAGCCAGCCCTGCTGCTGCTCGTTGGGCACGTTGGGCAGCTCGACGCCCAGCTGCGCGGCGACGATCCGCACCCGCTTGTCCAGGTCGGTGTGGCCGACGATCAGATGGTCGCCGGCCTCCCGGATCGCCGTGCTCGGCGCCCGCTGGACGGCTTGCTGCCCGGCCGGCAGCTCCCACAGCCCGGCCAGCCGGACCCGCACGATCAGGTCGCGGTCTGCGGCGCTCAGCGGGCCCCACTGGGTGGCCACGGTCCCCGCCGCCAGGTTCGACTCCCCGGTGCCCGCCCGGTCCGAGTAGGACCAGACGGGGAAGGCGACCGCGGCGATCGTGGTGGCGAGGGCCGCCGTGATCATGGCCGTACTGGTGAAACGCCGCAAGGCTGCCTCCCGGTGTCGCTGGTTCGGTGCCAGGACGTACGGGTGTGACGGCGGCGGTGTTCAAACAAACGGCAAAGTTTCCAACGATAGGTAAAAGAACCGAGGTCAGCGCAGTGCGGGATGGTCCGCGACCACCGTGCAGGACCCCGGCGCGATCTCGGTGAACCCGGCGTCCCGCACCAACGGCAGCCCGCTGCCCGTCAGCCGAGGCCATTCGGCAGGGTCCGCGGTCCGCACGGCGAGCGGGAACCCGGCCTCGCGCCAGGCCTCCCGTTCCTCCTCCGACAGTTCCCACCAGGCCAGTTGGGCCCCGTGTCCGGCCTGCGCCATCGCCTTCCCGGCCGACATCTCCAACTCCGGGTTCATCCAGAGCACGGCCTCGGACCGGTCGGCGCCGACGGGCGGCTCGGGGTCCTCCAACTCCGTCCCCGACACCTGCAACTTGGCCAGCTCCTTGGGCCACCCGTCCAGGGGAACGGGCGGAAACACCCGTACCTCGGCGGACTTCCCCGTGAGGGTGATCCCGGGCAGCCCCTCGGCCCGCCGCCACTCGGCGCCCCGGGCCCGCCGCACGACCTTCCGGATCCGGGCGTCCTCCCAGTCCCGAACGGCCTGCGCCCACTCCCCGTCCCCGAGGGCACGCTCATCACCGAGCATGGTCAGCACGGCCCGGGCGGCCGTCTCAAGAGCATCGGTGCGGTTCGGAGGAGCCGACTTCTCTATCCGTACGACGAGCGGCAGCACGAACTGGGGTGCTTCGTCGCGTGCCGTGGGTTCGGTTCGAAAGGGACTGTCGCCGGGTGACTTCGAATCAACACTCACCACATCACCCTAAGGGGCGCTGGGGGTACCCCCGGCCGAAGGCTGGGGGAGGAACTGCGCGACCAGCCCCCACCGGCCCGCAGACCGAGACGCTGCGCACCTCCGCGGCGAAACCGCACGACAATACCTCCATGCACCGTGATCTTGAACTGGCCCGCGTAGGCCGCCGCTACGGCATACGCGGCCCCTGGGTGTTACGAGGCGTCGACCTCACCATCACCCCCGGCTCCCTCACCCGCGTGGAGGGAGCCAACGGCACCGGCAAGTCCACCCTGCTCCGCCTCGTCGCCGGCATAGACACCCCCACCGAGGGCCGTATCACCGGCCGCCCGCGCACCGCGTACGTGCCCGAGCGCTTCCCGTCGGCCCTCCCCTTCACCCCCGTCGGCTACCTCACCCACCTCGGCACCGTCCACGGCCTCTCCCGCGGTACGGCGGCCGCCCGCGCCGCGGACTGGCTGGAGCGGTTCGGCGCCGCGGCCTACGCGGCCACCCCCATGGCCCACCTCTCCAAGGGCACCAGCCAGAAGGTCGCGGTCGCCCAGGCCCTTCTCGCCGACCCCGGACTCCTCGTCCTCGACGAGGCGTGGACCGGACTGGACGCCGAGGCGCGGGCGGAGCTGGAGCGGGCTGTCGCGGAGCGCACCGCCGCCGGGGGTGCCGTGGTCTTCGTCGACCACGATCCACGGCGCCTCGCGGGCGTACCCGACGCGACCCACCAGGTCGTCGACGGCACCCTCAGACCCCGTACCGGGCAAGCGACCCCACCCGTCGGCCCGCACACCGTCGTCATCGTCCGGGGCCCGGCCGGCGGCCGTCTCCCCGCCGACGCGACCCGTACGGCGGCCTCGGCCGAGGAACCGGCCCCCGGCACCTACCGTCTTACGGTTCCCGTGTCCCACTCGGACGTGGTCCTGCGTGCCCTGCTCACGGCCCAGCCGCCCTGGCACGTGGTCACCGTCAGCGCCCCGGACGTCCCACCGGACGAGAAAGACCGCCCATGACCGCACTCCTGCGCTACCAGACCGCTCTCCTCCTGCGCTCCCAGCGCTGGCTGCCGCCGGTGATCCTGTACGCCGTGTTCCTGGGCGTGGGTGTGCAGAGCGGTCAGCCGGTGCTGGACTCGCTCGGCTACACGGCCGCCGGGCTGCTGCCGGTGGCCGCCTGGCTGGTACGCATCTGTGTCACGAGCGAGCCGCCCGCCGCCCGGGCCTGCGTCGTGGCGGCGCGTGGCCCGGCCAGGGCCCATCTGGCCGCCCTGCTCACCGCCCTGTCCGCCGCTGTGGTGCTCGGTACGGCGGCCACCCTGCTCGTGACGGTGATCAGTCAGCACGCCACCAACGACCACCGGCTCCCCGTACCGCCCCTGCGGGCCGGAGCCGCCGGTCTCCTCGCGACTCTCGCCTGTGCGCTGCTCGGCAGCGCCGTCGGCGCGCTCACCAACCGGCCGCTGCTGCGTTCGCCGGGCCGGGCGGTGCCGGCGATGCTGCTCGCCGCGCTGCTCTCGACGGTGGCGGCCGGCTCCCCGGCGCAAGCGGCGGTCAGCGGCCTGGTCACCGGCTCGGAATCCGGCCGGATCCCGGTCTCCCCGCTGCCGGTGGCCGCGGCGGCCCTGCTCACCACCGCGGCCTTCGCCGCGGCCTGCGCCCTCAACGGCCGCCGCTCACCCTGAACAGGCGGTCCGCTGCGCCTCCTGCCACTCGCACACGGGGCACATCGTGATCCCCTTGTACGACTCCGGATACTCCGTCGGCTCCCGGCACAGCACACACTCCGCGTACGGAGGCCCGTCCGCCGTCGGCGGCTTCGCGGCCCCGGTGATCGTGCAGCAGCCCTCGTGGCCCTCGTCGCTCATGCCTCCAGCGTAGGACGGTCACCGGTGACCCGGTGTCTCGCCGATCAGCTCGGACACCTTCACGAACCGGTAGCCCTGCTTGCGCAGCTGCGGCACGACGGTGCGGACCACCTCATCGGTGGTCGGGGCGGCGCTGCGGGTGCAGTGCATGACGACCACGGAACCGGGCTTCACCCCGTCCAGCACCTGCTTGGTGACCGCGTCGGCGTCCGTCGCGAACGCGTCGCCGCTCACCACGTCCCACTGCACCGCGGTGACCCCGAGCTTGCCGACCGCGCGCAGCGCCTGCTGGTCGTAACAGCCGCCGGGGAAGCGGAAGTACGGCATCGGGTGCGGCACCCCCGCGCGGAGCAGCGCGGTGTGGGCCCGCTGCACGTCCGACTTCATGTTCGCGGCGGAGACGGTCGGCAGGCCGTAGCAGTCGTCGGTGAACGCGTAGTGGCTGAAGGAGTGGTTGGCGACCTCGAACTGCGGGTCGCCGCCGAGGGAGTGGGCCTGCTCCGGGTACTGGTCGGCCCAGCGGCCGGTCATGAAGATCGTGGCCGGTACCTTCAGGCGGCGCAGGGTCTCGATCAGCGCCGGGTTGTCGAAGTGCTCGCCCGCGGCCGCGCGCGGCCCCTGGTCGGCGGTCATGTCGGCGTCGAAGGTCAGGGCGACGGTCTTGCCCCGGGTGCGCGGACCGTGGAAGAAGACGGGCGCCGCTCCGCCGGGGCCCGCGGGGAGAGTGGGCGGCTTGGCGGCGGGAGCGGGCCTGGCGGGGGCCGGACGGCCCGCCTGCGGGGCCTGGGCGGAGCCACAGGCGGCGAGCGCGGCGCCCAGGGCCACGCAGACGGCGGTCGTACCGGCAAGACGGCGTACTGATCGGATCACCGTATGAACGTAGGTCGGTATATGTGTGTTTTCCGGTGGGCGCGGCGCCGGGTCACCCGAGCGGCGGCCCTCCCTTCGGCATGCTCTCGGTGACCTCGGGCCGGGTGTCGCCGTTCGGTGCCGGCTGCTGGGCTCTCTCCAGGAACCGCAGCAACTCCACCGGGAAGGGCAGGACCAGCGTGGAGTTCTTCTCGGCCGCCACCGCCACGATCGTCTGCAGCAGCCGCAGCTGCAGGGCCGAGGGGGTGCTGGCCATCTGCTGGGCCGCCTCGGCGAGCTTCTTCGAGGCCTGCAGCTCGGCGTCGGCGTTGATGATCCTGGCCCGGCGCTCCCGGTCGGCCTCGGCCTGGCGGGCCATCGAGCGCTTCATCGTGTCCGGCAGGGACACGTCCTTGATCTCGACCCGGTCCACCTGCACACCCCAGCCCACGGCCGGGCTGTCGATCATCAGCTCCAGGCCCTGGTTGAGCTGCTCGCGGTTGGAGAGCAGATCGTCCAGATCGCTCTTGCCGATGATCGACCGCAGCGAGGTCTGGGCCATCTGCGAGACGGCGAACTTGTAGTCCTCGACCTTGACCAGCGCGCTCACCGCGTCGACCACCCGGAAGTAGACGACCGCGTCCACCCGCACGGTGACGTTGTCGCGGGTGATGCCCTCCTGGGCGGGGATCGGCAGGGTCACGATCTGCAGGTTGACCTTGTACAGCCGGTCCACGAACGGGATCACCAGGTTGAAGCCGGGCGTCCGTACGTCACCGGTGACGCGGCCGAGCCGGAACAGCACACCCTGTTCGTACTGCTTGACGACGCGCGCGCCGGCGGCCAGGTACAGCGTGCCGAAGCACAGCGCCGCCACCACCGCGACCAGCAGCTCCTGAACCATCACGACCCCCCAGATGAAGAGGTCCGATATGTCTGATGCTTCAACGATATGCCCGGTAGGAGGCTCGGGGCCACGGCCCCCGGGAAGCGGGTCCGGGCCGGGATGCCGAGGGGCGTCGGCATCCCGGCCCGGGAGCGGCCGCCGGTTCAGGCGGCCGTGACTCAGAGGGTCGTGACCGGGGTGGCCGTGGCCTCGGCGGTCGTGACCTTCACCGGCTCGGTACCGGCGGCGCTGTGCCGCGCGGCCCAGCTCTCCAGCGCGGTCCGGCAGGCGTGGTCGAGGTGGTGCAGCCCGGACAGGTCCACCCGGATCGGGCGGTCCTGGGGCAGCGCCTCCAGGCTGTCCAGGATCTTGGGCAGCCGCAGGAAGGTCGCG
The DNA here is from genome assembly GCF_044767525.1 of Streptomyces sp. NPDC101234. Classification (NCBI taxonomy): domain Bacteria; kingdom Bacillati; phylum Actinomycetota; class Actinomycetes; order Kitasatosporales; family Streptomycetaceae; genus Streptomyces; species Streptomyces sp. NPDC101234. The sequence continues at coordinate 285,035 of NZ_JBIWOA010000007.1, forward strand.
TTGCCCGACAGATGGGCGTCGATCGGGCCCGCGCCCTTGTCCACGATCTCCAGCTTGAGGTGCGAGGCCTCCCAGGCGGTCTTGACGATCGACAGGGCCAACCCGATGAGCACGCCCTCGAACATGCTGACCGCGACGATCGACACCGCGGTGACGACCAGGATCAGCGCCTCGCCCCGGTGTTCGCGCCAGAGCGCGGTCAGCGCGCGCACCGGGATGAGCTTGGCGCCCGAGTAGACCAGGATCCCGGCGAGGGCCGGGATCGGTATGTAACCCAGGACTCCCGGCAGCAGAGCCGCGAAGAGCAGCAGCCAGACGCCGTGCAGCACCCGGGACGCCTTCGTCCGGGCGCCGGCCTGGACGTTGGCCGCGCTGCGCACGATCACCGCGGTCATCGGCAGCGCGCCGAGCGCCCCGCAGAGCGCGTTGCCCGCGCCCTGAGCGACCAGTTCCTTGTCGTACTCGGTGCGCGGACCGTTGTGCAGCCGGTCCACGGCCGCCGCGCTGAACAGCGACTCGGCGGACGCGATCAGTGTGAACGCGACGATCGTGCCGATCACGCCCAGGCCCGCCAGTTCGCCGAAGGCGCTCAGCGGCGGCGGCTGGACGGAGCCCAGCAGCCCGCGCACCTCGACGGTGGCGACCGGGAGGCTCAGGAAGAACGCGGCCAGGGTGGCGAGACCGACGGCGGCCAGCGGTCCGGGGACCGTCCGCACCTTCGCCGGGACGTGCTTCCACAGCACCAGGACGGCGACGGTGCCCGCGCCGAGGGCGAGCGAGGCCAGCGCCTTCCCGTCCCCGAGCGCGTCCAGGAACGCCCCGGGCAGTCCGGCTATCTTGCCGGGGCCCGACGCAGGGGCCTTGGTGGCGAGCGCCGGATACAGCTGGCCGGCGATCAGGACCAGACCGATTCCGGCCAGCATGCCCTCCACGACCGAGATCGAGATGGCCCGGAAGTACCGTCCCAGTTTCAGGACGCCCATGGTGATCTGCAGGACGCCGGTGGCCAGCACGATCACGCCGAGCACCGGCAGCCCGAACTCGTGCACCGCCTCGAAGACGAGCACGGTCAGTCCGGCCGCCGGACCGGACACCTGGAGGCTGCTGCCACGCAGCAGCCCGGTGACGATGCCGCCCACGATGCCGGTGACCAGGCCGAGTTCGGCCGGGACACCGGAGGCGACGGCCACGCCCACGCACAGCGGGAGCGCGACCAGGAAGACGACGAGAGAGGCAGCGAAGTCCTGCCGTATGTAAGGAAACCTGATGTGGGGGAACTTGGTCATCGCGACGCTCACAGGGTCTCGAACGCGTCGGTCTCCGCGCGGTGTTCGCGCACGGCACCGGTGTGGACCTCGTAGTACCAGCCGCGCAGGGTCAGCCGACCCTCCGTCAGCTTCCGGTCGATGAACGGGTAGGAGCGCAGCCGCAGCAACTGGGCGAGCACATGGCTCTGCACGCCCTCGGCCACGGCCGGGTCCTCCGCCGTCCCGGTCGGGCGTGGCTCGGCACGCGCCAGCCAGTCCCGTACGGCGGGTACGGCGGTCAGGTCGTCGCCGCGCACCAGCGCGCCGACGGCGCCGCAGTGCGAGTGCCCGCAGACGACGATGTCGCGGACGCCGAGCACCTCCACGGCGTATTCGATGGTGGCCGCCTCGCCGGTCGGGTGTTCCGAGGCGTACGGCGGGACGATGTTGCCCGCGGTGCGCAGCTCGAAGAGCTCACCCGGGCGGGCGCCGGTGATCAGGGCCGGGACGACCCGGGAGTCGGAGCAGGTGATGAACAGCACCTGCGGGGACTGGCCTTCGGCGAGTTTGGCGAACTCCTCAGGGCGCTGTCCGAACGTACGGGCGTTGTCGATGAGGGGCTGCATGCTGTGTGGACTCCTCCTGGCGCGCCGCGACGGCGCGTCGGGCTTGCACGACGGTCGTGGGGGGGGTGAAGAGCCGAGGCGGAACCCGCCTGTCAGCAGCGGAAGACCTGGAGCGCGGCCGGTGTGAGGGCTCTCGACGGTCTTGACGCGTGCCGGTGCTTGGCGGCGGGCGGCACCGAGGCGTGTATGGCCGTGGTGTGCCGGGCGGCGAGCGGCCGGTCGTCGGCCCAGCCGGCGGGGGAGGTGCGATGGCGGTCGGCGGCCGGCGGCGGGCTGGGAGGCTCCCCGCACCGGCCGTGGTCGCGGAGGGTGTGCGAGCCGTCGCGCACGGCCTTCACCGGGGGCTTGAATCCGGGCTGGGCCTTGGCCTCGACATGACTGAGGGTGTGCGCGGCTGCGAAGGTTGCCGCAGGCGCGAAGAACTGGACGGCGAGCAGGGCGGCGGCCAGGAGCGAGAGCACGGTCCGGGCCGTCGTACCTCGGAACATGAGCCCCCCTCGCAGCAGTTCGCGCCTCTTGTGCACATCAAGCACAGGTCAATGGTTGGTCAAGAAACACGTTAACCCTGCAAAGTTGTTTGCAGGGTTAAATCGGTGTTGCGAGCCGAAGAGAGCGTGAAAAGTGCCGGTGATGTGGCCTGATCAGGCTCTTGACCTTGGGGGCTTGATCAACTAAAGGGCGCTTATCCGGCGCTCACAAACCCCTTGGCGTCCCTCGCCAGGGCGGTGAGCCGGGATATCGCGCGGAAGTACTTCTTCCGGTAGCCGCCGTTCAGCATCTCCTCGCTGAACAGCTTGTCGAAGGGCAGTCCGGAGGCCAGGACCGGGATCTCGCGGTCGTAGAGCCGGTCCGCGAGGACCACGAGCCGCAGTGCGGTCGACTGGTCCGGCACGGCCTGGACGTCCGTCAGGCAGACCGCCGTCAGGCCGTCGGTCAGCGCGCCGTACCGGCTGGGGTGCACCTTGGCCAGGTGGTCCAGGAGGTGCGGGAAGTCGTCGAGCGATGCGCCCGGCGTGGCGTACGCCGCCTTGGTCACCTGTTCGTCGGAGTAGGGCGCCGGCGCCTCGGGCAGGCCGCGGTGGCGGTAGTCCTCGCCGTCGATGCGCAGGGCGCGGAAGTGGGCGGACAGGCCCTGGATCTCGCGCAGGAAGTCGACGGCCGCGAACCGGCCCTCGCCGAGCTTGCCCGGCAGGGTGTTGGAGGTGGCGGCGAGCGCGACCCCGGCGTCGACCAGCCGCGCGAGCAGGCTCGACACCAGGACCGTGTCGCCGGGGTCGTCCAGCTCGAACTCGTCGATGCACAGCAGCCGGTGGCCGGAGAGGGTCTGCACGGTCTGCTGGAAGCCGAGGGCGCCGACCAGGTTGGTCAGCTCCACGAAGGTGCCGAACGCCTTCAGGGCGGGCTCGGCCGGGGTGGCGTGCCAGAGGGAGGCGAGCAGATGGGTCTTGCCGACGCCGTACCCGCCGTCGAGGTAGACCCCGCGGGGACCGGCCGGGGTCTTCGGGGCCCTGGCCTTGCCGAAGCCGAAGAAGCCACGCTTGCCGCCGGCCGCCGCGTGAGCCCCGCCGAGACCGCCGGCGAAGCCTTCCAGGACCCGTACGGCCTCGGTCTGGCTCGGCTGGTCGGGGTCCGGGAGGTAGGTGGCGAAGCGGACCGAGTCGAAGCGGGGTGGCGGCACCATCTCGGCGACCAGCCGGTCCGCGGGAACGTGCGGCGAGCGGGCGCACAGGGCCAGCGGGCCCGTGTCGGCTATGGGGCTGACCTCGGATGTGGCGGGAGAAGAGGACACGGTTGCCCATGCTAGTTGCCGTGCCACACTGCACGGCATGCGACGCCTGTTCCCTGTGACCGAAGAGACAGCAGCCCGGGCCGGGGCCTCCGGCGGATCGGCCGTGAAGGAGGGGACTGCGGCTTCGGGGGATCTGGAGGCTCCGGGGGCTCCGGGGGCGAGGCCCGGTGGTGGGGCCGAGGTGGGTCCGGGTGGTGCCGGCGGCGGGTCCGAGGGAGGCCGGGGCGGCTCCGCGGTGACGGCCGCGGCGGTCGGTGCCGATCTCGTCGACCGGGAGTGGAGCCTCGCCGAGCTGGCCCTCGCCTATGCCTACCCGGAGTCCGCCGGGCGGGAGGTCTGGCTGCGGGCCAACATGGTGTCCACGCTCGACGGGGCCGGTCAGCACGACGGGCGGTCGCAGCCCATCTCCGGCGCGGCCGACATGCGGATCTTCGGCACCCTGCGGGCGCTCGCGGATGTCGTCCTCGTGGGTGCGGAAACGGTACGGCAGGAGGGGTACCGGCCGGTACGCGCGCGTGACGAGTTCGCCGCGGCCCGGACCGCGGCGGGGCAGGCCCAGGCCGCCGCGGTCGCCGTCGTCAGCGCGAGCCTGGACCTCGACTTCTCGGTCCCGCTGTTCACCTCGCCCCTCGTGCCCACGCTGGTCCTCACCGGCGCGGCGGCGGCCCCCGACCGGGTCGCGGCCGCCGAGCAGGCCGGGGCCCGGGTGGTGATCGCCGGTGACGGCAAGGGCGTCGACCCCGCCCGCGCGGTACGCGCCCTCGCCGGCCTCGGCCACACCCGGCTGCTCACCGAGGGCGGTCCCCGGCTGCTCGGGCAGTTCGTCGCCGCGGACGTCCTCGACGAGCTGTGCCTGACGATCTCCCCGATGCTCACGGCGGGGGACGCCCAGCGGATCTCCGGGGGACCCCGCGTGGCCGTGCCCCACCGCTTCGAACTAGTGTCCCTACTGGAAGAGACCGGATTCCTGTTCGGTCGCTACCGCCGGTCCTGAAATGAGCGGAATCAGTCGTTCCGCTTAGCTTCGGACGGGCACACTAAGTCCGGCACTACCCGTGCGATCGCGGGGCAGGATGGTTTCCGCAGGGGTGCTGGGCCCCACGGAGGACAGAGGGTCGAAGCGGCCCTCTAAGGAGAAGAGGCGCCTGGTGTTCACAAGCGTTCTGATGATCGAGAAGGCCCTGACGTCCGCCGACGTGGAGTTCGTCACCACCTTGCACGGGGACGAGCAGGTCTCCTTCCATGTGCTGCTCCAGCCCCGCGGCGACCAGGCGGACCGTCTGCTGCGGGCCATCGACGACATCGCGCTCGGCGAACTGGACGAGGCCGCGCGCGAGCGGGAGACGCCGGAGGGGGACGCGGCGAAGGAGCCCGCCGAGCAGGCGCTGGACGTGTCCCTGACGGCTCTGCGTACGGCGGGGAGCGCGGCTGAGGGACGGCTGGTCGAGGACCATCCGCTGGACGCGCTGAAGAAGCTGGTGGAAGAGGTCGGTGCGGACGAGGTGATCGTGCTGACGGATCCGCACTATGTGGAGGAGTTCTTCCACCGGGACTGGGCGTCCCGGGCGCGGCACAAGGTGGGGGTGCCGGTGCTGAAGCTGTTCTCGCACAGCAAGGCGTAGGGGTTCGCCCGGGCGCCGTCGGGGTGCGGTGCGTCGGCGGGTGCGGCTTCGGCGTGGCTTGTCGCGCAGTTCCTCCCCCAGCCTTCGGCCGGGGGTACCCCCAGCGCCCCTGACGGGGCGCTGACGCCTGCGCCCCTTGCAAAGCTCCCGCGGTCCGAGCGCATAGGCTAGGCACGCTTTCGCACGTACCGTCTCTGGGGAGAACTACATGGCACCCGGCCTTCCTTCCGCCATGGACCGACCGCACTTCATCGGCATCGGCGGCGCCGGGATGTCGGGGATCGCCAAGATCCTCGCCCAGCGCGGGGCCGCGGTGGCCGGCAGTGATGCCAAGGAGTCGGCCACCGCCGAGGCGCTGCGCGCACTGGGTGTCACCGTGCACATCGGGCACGCGGCGGAGCACCTCGCGGACGACGCCAGCTGCGTCGTCGTGTCGTCGGCCATCCGGAAGGACAACCCCGAGCTGGCGCGCGCGGCCGAGCTGGGCATCCCCGTGGTGCACCGGTCGGACGCGCTGGCCGCCCTGATGGACGGTCTGCGGCCGATCGCGGTCGCGGGCACCCACGGCAAGACCACGACCACCTCGATGCTGGCCGTGTCGCTGACCGAGCTGGGCCGCGAGCCCTCGTACGCCATCGGCGGCGACCTGGACGCCCCCGGTTCCAACGCCCTGCACGGCGAGGGCGAGATCTTCGTCGCCGAGGCGGACGAATCGGACCGCAGCTTCCACAAGTACGCGCCCGAGGTCGCCATCGTCCTCAACGTGGAGCTCGACCACCACGCCAACTACGCCTCGATGGACGAGATCTACGAGTCCTTCGAGACCTTCGCGGGCCGGATCGTGCCCGGCGGCACGCTGGTGGTCAACGCCGACCACGAGGGCGCCCGGGAGCTGACCCGGCGGGTCGCCGGCAAGGTGCGCACGGTGACGTACGGCGAGGCCGCGGACGCCGACGTACGTGTGCTGTCGGTCGTACCACAGGGCCTGAAGAGCCAGGTCACGGTCCTGCTGGACGGCACCGAGCTGACCTTCGCGGTCTCCGTCCCCGGCCGGCACTACGCGCACAACGCGGTCGCCGCGCTCGCCGCGGGCGTGGCCCTCGGGGTCCCGGCCGCCGAACTCGCACCCGCCCTGGCCGCGTACACCGGCGTGAAGCGGCGCCTTCAGCTCAAGGGCGAGGCGGCGGGCGTCCAGGTGATCGACTCCTACGCCCACCACCCGACCGAGATGACCGCCGACCTGGAGGCGATGCGCGGCGCCGCCGGTGACAGCCGCATCCTGGTCGTCTTCCAGCCGCACCTGTTCTCCCGCACCCAGGAGCTGGGCAAGGAGATGGGCGACGCGCTGGCCCTCGCGGACGCCTCGGTCGTGCTCGACATCTACCCGGCCCGCGAGGACCCGATCCCCGGGATCACCAGCGAGCTGATCATCGAGGCGGCGCGGGCCGCCGGCGCCGACGTCACCGCCGTCCACGACAAGGACGAGGTGCCCACCGTGATCGCGGGAATGTCGAAGCCGGGCGATCTGGTTCTCACCATGGGCGCGGGCGATGTGACCGACCTGGGCCCGAGGATCCTGGAACGCCTGGCGAAGTGAGGGGCTGAGAGTCATGTCGTACGACGTCGAGAAGCCGGACGAGCAGTGGCGGGCGGAGCTGACGCCGGCCGAGTACGCCGTGCTGCGTCAGGCGGCGACCGAGCCGGCCTTCAGGGGTGAGTACACCGACACCAAGACCAAGGGCGTCTACTCCTGTCGCGCCTGCGGTGCCGAACTGTTCACCTCCACCACCAAGTTCGAGTCGCACTGCGGCTGGCCGTCCTTCTACGACCCGAAGGACACGGACGCGGTCGAGCTGGTCGAGGACCGTACCCACGGGATGGTCCGCACCGAGGTGCGCTGCGCCCGCTGCGGCTCGCACCTCGGGCACGTCTTCGAGGGCGAGGGGTATGCGACCCCGACCGACCAGCGGTACTGCATCAACTCGATCTCGCTGCGGCTGACCGAGGACGAGAGCTGACCGCAGGCGCGGCAAGGTGCGCCGGGCCGGGCGGGAGCGCCCGGCCCGGCGCCGGCCTTTCACGCGAGATCGGCCACCTTGCGCCGGGAGACCACGACGGTCAGGCCGCCGACGGCGGCGAGGGCCAGTAGAACGGCGGCGAAGACCGTCGTACCGGTGGGCAGGCCGACCGCGTCGCTCAGGTAGCCGGCCGAGACCGGCAGGAGGCCCGCGGGGAGGTAACCGCCCACGTTCAGGGCCGCGTTGGCCTCGGCGAGGCGTTGTGGCGGCACGGTGGAGTTGAGCAGGGAGAGGCCGCCGAGCTGGCCCATGCCCTGGCCGGCCCCCGCCAGCAGGGCGGAGGCCATGAGGGCGGGGACCGACTCGGTGTGTACGGCGGTGGCCAGCGCGACCATACCGAGCGCGGTGGCGACCGCTCCGGCGATGAGAATCGTGCCCCTCGGCAGCCGTTGCACCGCGAACTGCACGCCGGTCGCGGTCAGGAACATCACGAACGCCATGGACCCTGCGACGATCCGGCCGGCCGTACCGAGCAGACCGGACAGCAGCGACGGGCCGAGCGAGAGCACGAACGACGTCGCGGTGATGCCGGGCCCGAACACGGCGATGCCGAGGGCGAGCCGGCGGCCGTCGCCGTGCGGGACGCCCGGTACGCGGATCCAGGCTCCCCCGGCGGGGGCGGCCGGGCGGCGCACGGGCATGCGCAGCACGGCGAGGACCGCGGTGGCGAGCAGTACCGTCTCGACCACGAAGACGGTGACGGTGGGGGCGGGCAGGGTCTCGGACAGGACGCCGGCGAGGAGCGGGCCGAGGCCGGCCCCGAACACCATGGCGCAGGAGGCGACCAGTGCCGCGAGGCGCTTGCGGTGCGGCCCGGCCACGTCCGTCACGGCGGCCATGCCTGCGGAGACCACCGCGCCGACGGCGATTCCGGTGCACAGCCGGGCCACGATCAGCGCGGTCACGCCGGCCGCGGTCGCGAAGACGACGCAGGCGGCCAGGGCGAGACCGAGGGCGGGCAGCAGCACCGTCCTGCGGCCGAGCCGGTCGGAGACGACCCCGGAGACGAGCAGCGACCCGAGCAGACCGACGATGTAGAAGGCGAAGACCACGGTCAGGGTCCCCTTGGAGAACCCGATCTCGCGCTGCCACAGCACGTACAGCGGCGTCGCCGCGTTGGACAGCACGAACACCGCGGTCACCGGCCATGCGGCCAGCCATACCCACCAGGTGGGAGGGGGTGAGGCGGTGGCCCGTGAGGGCTCGTCCACCGCGGTTTCCCGCGCGCCCACCGCCTTCGCGGACGCCGTTCGGCTTTCAGGCATGACAGGTCCCTCCCGCTGATGCAGTACGAGTTTTCTCGAACTTAGCATGCAGTACGATCGGAGTCGTACAAGCGATTCGGGTCCTGAGGAGTTGCCCATGCCGTCGATGGCGCGTCCGGCGTCCCTGCGGGTGCCGGAGTTCAAGGTGCTGCCGGAACCCGCGGACCTGCCCGAGCCGTTGCCGGAGCCCTCGGTCGCGGACCTGCGCCTGGAGACGGTGCTGGGCGCGCTGAGCGACCCGCTGCGCCTGCGTATCGTGCAGAAACTCCTGCTGGAGTCCGAGCGGTTCGACCACACCTGCGGCTGGTTCGGCCTGGACCGCCCCAAGTCCTCGCTGACCCATCACTTCAAGGCCCTGCGCGAGGCGGGTGTCACCCGGCAGCGCCAGTACGGTCTGGAGCGGCGCAGCCACGTCCGTGTCGACGACCTCGACGCGCGTTTCCCCGGTCTGCTGGACCTGGTTGCGGCGTGGACGCCCGACGGGGCCTGACGGGAGAGGCGGGGCTGCCGGGGCTGCCGGGGCGAGGGCGGCGCGCAGGGGGCGGCGGCGGGTGCCGGTGCGGGCGGCTGGTGCCCGTCTCGGCGCTGTTTGAGATTCTGTGAGGGTGTCGGGTGTCGCGCGATGGTTCCAGTCCCGTAGGGGACCCGCGTTTGCCGACGGTCCGGGCGGGCGAGGCGGACGCGGCGGGGCCGCCGCGGGCGCCGGTCCCGCCGCGTCGCTCAAGGCGCTGCGGACGGCGGCGGCCGGTGTCGGCACCACCCTCGACGAGCCCACGACCTGCGCGGAACTGACCCGGGCGGTGGTACGGCTCGCCGGTGGCGGCGCGGCCGTGATCCGGCGCGTCGGCGAGACCGTCTCCGGCTACGAGGCGATCACCGGCCACACCGACCTGCTGCCCGACGCCCGCTGGGCGACGGCGGTGGCCCGGGACGCGGGGACCCCGGCGGCCGACCACTGGACGGACCCCTGGCTGTCCCGCCCGGTCGCCGACCGTACCCGTCCGGCCCTGTGTGTGCCCCTGACCAGCGGATCCGAGCAGTACGGCGTCCTGGTGTGCGCCCGCGAGGGGATCGCCTTCGCCCGTGCGGAGGCCGAGCTGCTGGCCCTCCTCGCCGAACGCGCCGCGTCCCACATCCGGCACGCCCGGGAGTACGAGCAGGTCAACCGCACCGCCGGCGACCTGCAGCGCGCCCTGCTCGCCGAACCCGGCCGGCCGCACCCGAACCTGGACGTGGCGATCCGCTATCTTCCGGCCGGCCGGCGGGTGCTGGTCGGCGGCGACTGGTGCGAGACCGTACGGCTGCACTTCGGGCGCACGCTGCTCGTCGTCGGCGACGTGATGGGCCACGGTCTCGAAGCCGCGGTCGACATGAACGCCTACCGCTCCCTGCTCCGCTACATCGCCTCCTCCGAACTGCCCCCGCACCGGGTGCTGCGCCAGATGGACGACATCGCCGCCACCGAGGCGGACCGAAGACCCGCCACCTGCCTGCTCGTGCGAGTCGACCCCAGCCGCGGCCAGGTCACCCTGGCCAGCGCCGGCCATCTCCCGCCCGCCCTGGTCGCCTGGGACGGCCGGACCTCCCTCCTGCCGGTCCCCGTCGGCCCACCCCTGGGCACCGGCTTCGGCGGCTACGAGGCGGCCACCCACCAGCTCGAACCCGGCCAGGCCCTGGTCCTCTTCACGGACGGCCTCGTCGAACACCGGGGCGAGGACATCGACCGCTCCCTGCGCCGGCTCGCCGACCTCCACTTCAGCCCCGCCGTCAGCATCGACGCCCTCCTCGAATCCATCCTCACCCGCCTCGACGCCCGCAACGCCGAGGACGACGTCGCGGTCCTCGCGGCCCGCCCGCACGCCCGGCAGGGCCCCACCGAGCAGCAGGAGGGCGACGAGGACATGGAGGTGGCCTGAACTCTCCGCCGAGGGACCTTCGAAGGGTCCCTCCGAGGGACTTCTGAGGGACTTCCGCAGGACTTCCCGAGGGTGCGACGACGGATTTTCCGGCCGCGGCCGGTCTTGATACGGACCGAGTCCGATCGCCACCGCGGAGAGTGCGATGACCGAGAACCATCCCTTCCAGACCGCCGTCGTCACAGGCGCCAGCCGCGGCTTCGGCCGGGCGGTCGCCGCCGCCCTGCTCGCCGAGGGCACCCATGTCGTCGGCATCGCCCGCGACGAGCGCGGCCTGAAGGCCGTCGCCGAGGACGGCTTCACCCCTGTCGCCGCCGACGCCACCGACGAAACGGTGGCCGAGGACGTGATCCGCACGTACCGGCCGGGTCTGCTCGTCCTCAACGCCGGTGCCGAACCGCATATGGCACCCGTGCACGAGCACACCTGGGAGACCTTCCGCCGCAACTGGGAGGTCGACACCCGGCATGTGTTCACCTGGACCCGGGCCGCGCTGCGGGAGCCGCTCGCGGCGGGCAGCGTGGTCGTCTCCATGTCCAGCGGGGCCGCCCTGTTCGGCTCCCCGCTCAGCGGCGGATACGCCAGCGCCAAGGCCGCCGTCCGCTATCTGCGGGGGTACGGGGCCGACGAGGCGCAGCGCGCCGGCCTGGACATCCGGTTCGTCACCCTGCTGCCCGACATGACCCCGGCCGGTGGCGTCGGGGCCGTCGGGGTGGCCGGCTACGCCGCGCGCCAGGGTGTGGACCGTGACACCTTCCTCAGGGGCAGGGGGACCCTCCTCACCGCCGAGCAGGTCGGCAGGGCCGTTGTGGAGGTCGCCGGGAACCGGGACAGCGCCCCGGAGTACCGGATCGGCGGGACCGGGCTGACCCCGCTCGGCGAATAGCGGGACACGACAGGGAGAAGCGACGATGCCCTCGAACACCGACTTCGCCGCCGCCACCGAGCGGTACCGGCCGGAGCTGCTGGCGCACTGCTACCGGATGCTCGGCTCGGTGCACGACGCCGAGGATCTCGTGCAGGACACCTACCTGCGGGCCTGGCGGTCGTACGACGGGTTCGAGGGCCGCTCCTCGGTACGGCGCTGGCTCTACACCATCGCCACCCGCGTCTGCCTGACCGCACTGGAGACCCGCGCCCGGCGGCCCCTGCCGTCGGGCCTCGGCGCTCCCGAGGACGATCACCGGGTGGCCGTCGCGCCCCGTGAGCCGTCCATGGCGTGGCTCCAGCCCGCGCCCGACGCGCTGTTCGGCGCCGCCGACCCGGCGACGGTGGTGGCCGGGCGGACCGGGGTGCGGCTCGCCTTCATCGCCGCGCTCCAGTTCCTGTCCGCCCGGCAGCGCGCCGTGCTGACCCTGCGCGACGTACTGGCCTTCCGTACCGCCGAGGTCGCCGAGATCCTGGACACCACGACCGCCGCCGTCGACAGCGCGCTGCGCCGGGCCCGCTCCCGGCTCGCCGAGGCCGGACCGGTCGAGGACGACCTCGCCGAACCCGACGAAGCGGCCCGCCGCGCCCTGCTCGACGACTACGTGGACGCGTTCACCCGGGCCGACGCCGACACGCTGGTGAACCTGCTGCGGGTCGACGTCGAGCTGGAGATGCCGCCGACCCCGACCTGGTTCACCGGACGCCCAGCCGTCGTCGGCTTCCTCTCCGGCCGAGTGCTCCGGCCCGGCCTGTGGCGGATGACGCCCACCCACGCCAACGGCCAGCCCGCCTTCGTCGTCCACCGGCGCACGGACGGCGACCGCTACGAGGCGTACGGCATCCAGGTCCTGACCCTGGTCGGCGCCCGCGTCAGCCGTATCACCGCGTTCAACGATCCGTCCCTGGTTCTCACGTTCGGCCTCGCGCCGGCGCTCACCGGGTGAGGGGGGTGGAACGAGCGTGGGCGCGGTCGGGTCCGCCGGTCCGTGCTCACCTGCTCAGCCGGGGCAGGGTCAGGGTGAAGGCCGTCGTGTCCGTCGTGTCCGTTGAGGCGTCGCCGAGCGCGATGGTTCCGCCGTGTGCCTCCACCAGCGCCCGTGCCACCGACAGGCCCAGGCCGCTGCCGCCGCGGTCGCGGCTACGGGCCTTGTCGACGCGGTAGAAGCGGTCGAAGACCTGGGCGCGGTCGGCCGGCGGGATGCCGGGGCCCTGGTCGGTCACGGTCACCGACGCCGAGTCGGGGGCGACGGCGACCGTCACGGAGACCGGTGTGCCCGTCGGTGTGTGCACCGCCGCGTTGGTGAGGAGGTTGTCCAGGACCTGGCGGATCCGGACCGGGTCCAGACGGACCGGCACCGGTTCCGGGCCGACGGACACCGTCAGGGGATGGTCGGGGTGGGCCGCGCGGAAGGCGTCGGCGGCCTCCCGGACCAGCTCCGTCAGGTCGGTGTCCTCGGGGCGCAGCGGCGTCTCCACCTCGGCCGCGTCCAGGCGGGCGAGGAGCAGCAGGTCGTCGAGGAGGACGCCCATCCGGGCCGCCTCGGCGCGCAGCCGGGCCAGGTGCTTGTCGCGTTCCTCGGGCTGGTTGGCGGCCGCGTACTGGAAGAGGTCGGCGTAGCCGCGTACCGACATCAGCGGGGTGCGCAGCTCGTGCGAGGCGTCCGCGACGAACCGGCGCAGCCGCTGCTCCGCCTCGGCACGGACCGCCAGCGAGTGGTCGATGTGCTCCAGCATCGTGTTGAACGCGGTGCGCAGCTCCTCCACCTCGGCGCCGCCGCCCCGCTTGTCCGCGCGCAGCGGCAGCCGGGCCGCCGACTCCGTCAGATTGTGCGAGGCGATCCCGTGCGCGGTGTGCGCCATGTCGCTCAGCGGCCGCAGGCCGTTGCGCAGCAGCCGGCGGCCGAACACCACCAGCGCCAGCAGGGCCAGCCCGAAGGCGACGACCTGGACCGTGACCAGCTGTCGTACCGTGTCGTCGATGCTGTCCATCGGGGCCCCGCTGACCAGCACCACCCCCGGCTCCACCTCGCAGCCGCGCAGCCGGTACTCGCCCTCGCCGGTCAGGTTCCTGGTGCGCAGCACCTCCGTGCCCGCGGCTATCTGCGCCTTCGCCACCGAGGTGAGGTCGCCGATGTCCGGGGGCAGGTCGGTGGTCTCCTCGGGCTTGCGCAGCACCGGGGTGCCGTTCGAGACGTCGTACACGGCGTAGTACCAGCGGTAGTACTTCTTGCCCTGGAGGGTGCCGTTCTGCTCGATGCTCTTCGACTGGGCGGTCTGGGCGAGCCCGAGCTGGTCGTCGAGCTGGGCCGACAGGTAGTCCCGCATATAGGTGGTCAGGGCCGTGCCGACGACAGCGAAGACCACCAGGGCCAGCGCCCCCAGCCCCAGCGCGAGCCGGGTGCCCAGACGGGTGCTCCGGTACGAGCGCAGCAGCCGGCCGATCACTCCGCCGCCTGCTGCCGGATCACGTACCCGAAGCCGCGCACGGTGTGGATCAGCGACTCCCCGCCGGTCTCGTCCATCTTGCGGCGCAGCCGGCTGACGACCAGCTCGACGACGTTGGAGCGGCCGCCGAAGCCGTACTCCCACACATGGTCGAGGATCTGTGCCTTGGTGAGCACCGTCGGTGACTTGCGCATCAGATAGCGCAGCACCTCGAACTCGGTGGGGGTGAGGGACAGCAGCCGGGTGCCGCGCCGCACCTCCCGGGTGTCCTCGTCCATCGTCAGGTCGGCGACCTGGAGCACCGAGCGCTGGAAGCCGGGTCCGGCGCTGCGCCGCAGCACCGTACGCAGCCGCGCCATCAGCTCCTCCACCGCGAACGGTTTGACCAGGTAGTCGTCCCCGCCCCGGGTCAGCCCCGCGACCCGGTCGGCGACCCCGTCGCGCGCCGTGAGGAACACCACCGGCACCATCGCGCCCGACTGCCGCAGCCGGTCCAGGACCCCGAAACCGTCCAGGTCCGGCAGCATCAGATCGAGCACGACGATGTCCGGCCGGAACTCGGCGACCCTGGCCAGCGCGTCCTCACCGGAGTACGCGGTGACCGCCTCCCAGCCCTCGTACCGTGCGACCGTCGCGACCAGGTCGGCGATCGGCGGGTCGTCGTCCACGACGAGGAGTCGTACTTTTTCCACCCGCTCATATTGCGCCACCCGGCCGTGGACGCCAGACCCGTGCTCACACAGAAAACACATCGATAACCAGTTGAAAGCAGTCCGACAGGAAAACGACAGCAGTCGCGGGTGAAGCTCGACTCCCAGGACCCGATCAAGGAGCTGCCGACCCGTGACGACCGTCCAATCACGCCCTGCGCCCCCCACGGCGATACGCCCCAGGGTGGTGGCCCGCACGGGCCTGTACGCCGTGCTCGCCGTGAACGCGGCCGTGGTCGCCTACTTCTTCGCCCAGGCGGGCTTCGCCTCCAACGCCCTGATCGTCATCGGCCGTTTCTTCGGCCTCTACGGCGCTCTCGTCATGGCGTTCCAGCTGGTGCTGGTGGCCCGGCTGCCCTGGCTGGACCGCCGGATCGGCATGGACCGGCTGACCTCCTGGCACCGCTGGACCGGCTTCGCCCTGCTGTGGACGCTGCTCGCACACGCCGTCTTCATCAGCTTCGGCTACGCCGACGGCGCGGGCGTCGGCCCGGTCGGCGAGCTGGTCGACCTCGCCGAGACGACGGAGGGCGTGCTCCGCGCGACCGTCGCCCTCGGCATCATCATCGTGGTCGGCGCCGTCTCCGCCCGCTACGCCCGCCGCCGCCTCGCCTACGAGACCTGGCACTTCATCCACCTGTACACCTACGTGGCCGTGGTGCTGGCCTTCAGCCACCAGGTCGCGGTCGGTACGACCTTCACCGCCTCGTCGGCCGCGACGGCCTACTGGTACGCGGTGTGGGCGGTCGCCCTCGGCTCGGTGGTCCTCGGCCGTGCCGTCCTCCCGCTGTGGCGCAACTACCGTCACCAGTTCCGCGTCTTTGCCGTCGTCCCCGAGTCGGACAACGTGGTCTCGGTCCAGATCACCGGCCGCGACCTCGACAAGCTGGGCGCGCAGGCCGGCCAGTTCTTCCTCTGGCGCTTCCTGACGAAGGACCGCTGGTGGCAGGCCAACCCCTTCTCCCTCTCCGCCGCCCCGGACGGCCGCACCCTGCGTCTGACGGCCAAGGCGGCCGGTGACGGCAGTGCAGCCCTGCGGCACCTGAAGGTCGGCACCCGGGTCTTCGCCGAGGGCCCCTACGGCGCGTTCACCACCCTGCACCGCCAGAAGACCGAGTCCCTGCTGATCGCGGGCGGCGTCGGTGTCACCCCGATCCGCGCGCTCCTGGAGGACATCGAGGGCCACGCGGTCGTCATCTACCGCGTCGGCACCGACCGCGACGCCGTCCTCTACGACGAACTCCGTGACCTCGCCGTCGCCAAGGGAGCCGAACTGCACCTGGTCACCGGCCCGCCGGTCCCCGACAAGCTGGGCCCCCGCGAACTGGTCCAGCTGGTGCCGGACATCGCCGACCGGGACGTCTTCCTCTGCGGACCGCCGCCGATGATGAACGCGGTGCTGCGCACCCTGGGAGACCTGGACGTGCCCAAGCCGCAGATCCACTTCGAGCGTTTCAGCCTGGCGGGATGAGAGAGACACCGTGAAGCGAGCCATACCTGTCGTCGCCCTGAGCATCGCGGGCCTCATCCCCGTCTGGCGCTACGAGCCGTCGATCGGCGGTACGACGTCCTCCACGGCCGAGTCGGCCACGACCCCCTCCGCCTCCACGACCGCCGCCTCGGGCACGGTCGTCAAGGGCACGACCATCACCACGGACAAGGGTCCCGTCCAGGTCCAGGTGACCTTCTCCGGTGACAGGATCACCGCGGTGAAGATGCTCCAGCAGCCGGACCATCCGCAGACGACGGCCGCCGTGCCGGTGCTGATCTCGGAGACGCTGAAGGCGCAGAGCGCGGACATCGACACGGTGTCGGGTGCGACGATCACCAGCGACGCGTACAAGAAGTCGCTCCAGGCGGCGATCGACAAGAACGCGAAGTCGGCGTCCGCGTCACCTTCTGCTTCTGCCTCGGCTTCCGCCTCCGCCTCGGCGTCTGCATCCTCGAAGGTGGTCGCCGGTTCGACGGTGAACACCGACAAGGGCCCCGTCCAGGTCCAGGTGACCTTCTCCGGCGACAAGATCTCCGCCGTGAAGATGCTCCAGCAGCCGGACCACCCGCAGACCACGGCCGCCGTGCCCGTGCTCATCGCTGAGACACTGAAGGCACAGAGCGCGGACATCGACACCGTGTCCGGCGCGACGATCACCAGTGACGGCTACAAGGAGTCCCTCCAGGCCGCGATCGACGCGAAGGGCTGATCATGCACCGAGTCGAACACGTCATGGGCTTCCCGGTCTCGCTCCGCATCGACGACGAGGGGGACTTCGAGGAGGCCGCGGACGCCGCCTTCGCATGGCTGCGCGAGGTGGACGAGCGGTTCAGCCCCTTCCGGCCGGACAGCGAGGTCTCCCGGCTGGACCGGGGTGAACTCTCCGAGTCCGAGCTGAGTCCGGACCTCGCCGAGGTGCTCGCGCTGTGCGAGGAGTACCGGCTGGCGACCGGTGGCGCGTTCGACGTACGGCTGCCGGGCCGGGGTCTCGACCCGTGCGCGGTGGTCAAGGGCTGGTCGGTGCAGCGGGCGGCGGACCTGCTGTCGGCGGCGGGGGCACGGAGGTTCTGCCTGAACGCCGGGGGAGACGTGGTCGCGGCCGGCGGACCCTGGCGGGTGGGGGTACGCCACCCGGAACAGGCCGATCAGCTGTGCCTGGTGCTGGAGATCACGGACGGGGCGGTCGCGACCTCCGGGCGCTACGAGCGGGGCGACCACATCGTCGACGGCCGCACCGGCCGCCCGGCGACCGGCCTGCTCAGCGTCACCGTCGTCGCCCCGACCCTGACGGAGGCCGACTCCGCGGCGACGGCCGCCTTCGCGATGGGCACGGAGGGCGCCGCATGGGCGGCGGCCCGCCCGGGCTGCGAGGTGTTCGTGGTGGACGCGGAGCGGGCCGTACTGCGGACGGCGGGGTTGCCGGTCGCCGCGTGACCTCGGGAACACATGAGAAGGCGGGCCGCTCCTGGCGGCCCGCCTTCTCGTTGGGGACGGGGATCAGCTGACGTCGGAGGCGTCCAGGCGGTACAGGCCGCTGCTGGTCGAGGTCGAGGTCGATGACGTCGAGGTCGAGGTCGACGAGCTCGAACCGCTGCTGTACGCCGAGGACTTGACCACCGTGCCGTGCTTCTTGACCCAGGCGGCGATCTCCGAGTCGGTGCCCTGGCCGCCGTCGCTGCTGACCATGATGTAGTGCAGCTTGCCCGCCTTCACCAGGCTCTTGAGCTTGGCGAGGGTCATCGCGTTGTCGCTGCCGGACCAGCCGCCCATGGAGATCACGGGCTGGCCGGACTCCAGGATGATCGAGGAGGCCGTCTGGTCGGTGGCCACGGCCACCAGCCAGGTGGCGCCGTCCTGGTGCTTCTTGAGGTACGTGATCATCTCGGAGGTGACCTGGGAGCCGCCGCCCATGCCGCCGCCTCCGCCCATCTGACCGGCCTCACTTGTGGACTTGCCGGACGAGGAGGAGCCGGTGCCGGTCGGGGGCTGGCCCATCGACTGACCGCTGGAGCTGGAGCTGGAACCGGAGCTGCTGGAGCTGGAGCCGCCGGGGAAGCCGCCGCTCGGGGTGCTTCCGCTGCCGCTCTTGGTCCCGCTCGGCGCGCTGCCGCTCGGGCGCTGGCCACCGCCGCCGCCCATACCGCCCATGCCGCCGGTGCTGGGCCCGGCCGTCGGGTTGGTGCCGTTGGTGCTCGCGGTCGTGGCCGCCGAGACGGAGTAGGCGGCCGGGCCGGCCAGCAGGGCGACGATCGCAGCCAGCGCCGCGAAGCCGATCAGCTTCTGCCGCTTCATGAACCGCCCGACCAGCAGCCCGGTCACCGCGAGCGCACCGCCCACACCGGCGACCACCTCGGCGACCGTGTACACCGTGCCGGAACCGGAGACCCGCTGGAGCAGGACGACCGCCCAGACCGTGCTGGCCGCGACGGCCGCCGGGAGCACCCAGCCCCACTTGGCCGCCGAGCCTTCCCGGAAGGCCTTGTACAGCATGACACCGCCCGCGCCGGCCAGGGCGGCGATCCCCGGCGCCATGGCGGTGACGTAGTACGGGTGGAAGGTGCCCTCGGCGAGGGAGAAGGTCAGGAAGTGCAGGACGAACCAGCCGCCCCACAGCATCAGCGCGGCCCGCCTGGCGTCGGTGCGCGGTGCCCGGCCGCGCAGCACCAGTCCGCCGGCGAGGGCGATCGCGGCGAACGGGATCAGCCAGGAGATCTGGCCGCCCATGATCTCGTTGAACATCCGGTACAGGCCCGCGCTGCCGCCGAAGCTGGCGCCGTTGCCGGCCGAGCCCACCGAGGAACTCGCCCCGAAGATCCGGCCGAAGCCGTTGTAGCCGATGACCAGGTCCCACACCGTGTTGTCGGTGGAGCCGCCGATGTAGGGCCGCGAGGAGGCCGGGATCAGGTCGACGACCACCATCCACCAGGCGCTGCTCACGACGAGGGCGGCCGTGCCGACGGCGAGGTTGCGGATGCGCCTGCCCAGCGACAGGTCCGTGGCCCACAGGTAGACCAGGAAGAACGCGGGCAGCACGACGTACGCCTGCATCATCTTGGTGTTGAACGCGAACCCGATCGCGACCGCCGACCAGACCAGCGGCAGCAACCTGCCCGTGCGTACGGCCTTCAGCAGCGCGGCCGCGCCGAGCAGCATCAGGAAGACCAGGATCGGGTCGGGGTTGGTGTCCCGGTCGATGGCGACGGTGATGGGCGTGAGTGTCAGCACCAGCGCGGCGACCGTGCCCGCGACGACCCCGAAGTCCCGCTTGACGAGCCGGTACAGCAGGGCGACCGAGCCGGTGCCGACGGCCACCATCGGCAGCATCAACTGCCAGGTGCCGTAGCCGAAGGCGCGGGCGGACAGGCCCATCACCCACAGGGCGAAGGGGGGCTTGTCGACGGTGATGAAGCTGCCGGAGTCCAGGGCGCCGAAGAAGAACGCCTTCCAGCTCTTGGTGCCGGAGTAGACCGCCGCGTCGTAGAAGGTGTTGCCGGTGAGGGAGGAGAGGTTCCAGGCGTACAGGGCGGTGGCCAGGAGCAGGATCGCCCACAGGGCCGGGCGCGCCCAGCGCGGGTCCTCGGGGGCGCCCATGAACAGCCTTCTGGCGCGGGAGACCGGCGGGATGCCGGCCCGGTGCCGGCCTTCCTGGGCCGGGGCGGGCGGCGGGGCGAGGGTCGTCATGACGCGTACTCCATGGGCTCGAAGGCGGTGGCTGCCGCGGTGGGCAGGGCCGTGACGTTCTGGGGGACGGTGGTGCGGCGGGGTACGGCGTGGATGCGGGTACGGCCGGTGACGGTGGCCCGCAACATGCGGCCCATGCCCTTGAGGTCGTCGACGGCGGTGCGGACGATGTCGACCCGGCTGTCGGGGTCGTCGACCCAGTCGACCGGGACCTCGTGGACGCGCAGCCCGTTGCGCTGGGCGAGCACGAGCAGTTCGGTGTCGAAGAACCAGGCGGTGTCCTCGATGTGCGGGGCGAGGGCGCGGAAGACCTCGGTGCGTACGGCCTTGAAGCCGCACTGCGCGTCCGAGAAGCGGGCCCCGAGGCCTGCCTTGAGCAGCAGGTTGTAGGAGCGCGAGATGAACTCCCGCTTCGGGCCGCGTTCGACGGCCGACTGCCGGTGCAGCCGGCTGCCGATGGCGAGGTCGCTGTGCCCGGACAGGAGTGGCGCGACCAGGGGCAGGAAGCCTTCGAGCCCGGTGGACAGATCGACGTCCATGTAGGCGACGACATCCGCCGTGGACCGGCTCCACACGTGCTTCAGGGCGCGGCCCCGGCCCTTCTGCTCCAGCCGCTGTGCGTGCACGTGCGGCAGGTGCAGGGTCAGGTTCGTCGCCACCGTCCAGGTGGCGTCCGTGCTCGCGTTGTCCGCGATCGTGATGCGGAACGGGAACGGGAAGGACTCTTCGAGGTATGCGTGGAGACGGCCGATGCTGTCGGCGAGGACGTGTGCCTCGTTGTAGACCGGCACCACGATCTCGACCGACCGGCGCCGGACGCCTCCCGCGTTCGTTTCGTTCATGACCATGACGATCGGACCCCTGTCTGGGGCGGTCGTGAGGCTTCACTGAGCGAAGAATGAGAATCAGGGAACTCACAGGTTCCGCACAGTGGGCACCGGACGGAGTCCCAGGTACCGGCCCGGAACCGAGCCCGAGCCGGGCCGGAGCGGGCGGCCGCGCGCTGGTGGAAGCGATCTGAGACACACTCAATTCGCTTTCCGAGCGGAAATGGTGATTCTTGTTCACTCGCTCGGTCAGTGCGCGTCGATGTTCCGTATGCGAATGACTCACGACAACCATTGCGGTCCTGGCTGTGTGCATCGCAAGATGTTCCTGAGGCTGCTGGGGATCAGGTGAAAGACGGATAGCCTGATGGTGCGCCTCGCCGCTCCGCCCATGAGTCACAGATCGGGACGCCCTTGACTCTCGACGATCTGTCGCAGGACGACAGAGAGTGGATTTTCACCCAACTCATCTGGCCCTGTTACGAACACGTCGTGTCGCAGGCGGCTCCGGTCGTGGTCTATGTCATGGGGCAGCCCGGGGCCGGGAAATCCGAGAACCGCCACCTGGTCTCGGACGGCCTGGAGAAGGCGACGCGGATCTCGGGCGACGACTTCAAGATCAACGATCCCCGTTATCTGCCGGCCCTGAAGGACAATCCGCGCACCGCAGGCACCCTGGTCCGGTCCGTCTATCAGGAGTGGCAGGCGCGGGTGGTCGCCGGGATACGCGAGATGGCGGGCCATCTTGTGATCGAGATCAGCCCGAGGTTCCCCATCCGGTGTTTCCTCGGCGAGGTCGCCGCTTTCCGTGCCGCGCACTACCGGGTGGAACTCGTGGTGCTCGCCGTGCGCGAGGCGGACAGCCGGCAGGGCATCGGGCTGCGCTATGCGCGGGTGCTCCGCAAGAATCCGACGCATGCCCGGTTCACCGAGACCGCCGGGCACGACGCGTGCTTCGAGGCGCTCCCCGAGGTCGTGGCGGCGGTCGAGCGGGAGTCGTCGGTGCACGCACTCCGGGTGGTACGGCGCGACGGTACGGTGCTCCACCGCAGCGAGCGCGGCGACGCGGGGCGGCCGGCGGGCGGGGCCGTCGCGGCCATGGAGGGCGAGTGGCGGCGGCCTTACAGCACCGAGGAGGCGGCGCGTTTCGTCGCGAACCAGGGACTGCTGCACCGGCAGCTGCCCCAGTACACCGAGGAGTGGCGCGAGATCGCCGGACTGGCCGCACCGCTGATCACATCGGTCAACTGAGCTCCGGATTCCGGCGGGTCAGCTCCCGGAACAGAGTGCTGTAGTTCTGCGCCATGCGGTCGGCCTGCTCGGGGGTGGCCTCGTCGAGGTATTTCCGTTCGGCCAGGCACTTCTGGCGTTCCGTCAACAGCTCGTCCAGCCGCATGGGGTCGGGCGGCAGGGCATATCTTTCGAGATGGATCGCCCTGTTGTACCAGGCGATGACCAGTCGTACGCATTCCAGGGCCGCCGCGTGCCCGAGGGCGTCGGGGTTGTACGTGTCGTTCACGGCCGTGCGCTGCCGGACTTCCGTATCGGACGGCAGGGCCGTTCTGTGGACCTCCGCTTTCCCGGCCTCCGCGGTCCGGCGTTTCCGCAGCGTTCCTAATGCGGCGTTCCACAGATGACGGAACTGCGTGGGACTTCGCTCGGCGCCACTCCCGCCGAACTGCCGGGCCGCATGCCTGGTGGTCGACCACACCGTTTCTCTCCCTGTCCGAAGGTGGGGGAGCCGGGGCATGGAGAGGCCTGTGCTGCGCCCCCGTTCCGTGGTTGCCCAGCTTAGGGGGCATGGATCGCGAGGGACACTCGTAGACCTTCTGGAACACGCGGGATTCTCGTGGAATGGCTGATTCCGCAATGGTCACCCTGCGCGCCTTTACCTAACCTTCTGGTATATCCGGGGGGTGTCGTGGGCGGACGGGATCTTCGTGCGCTGTTCGGTTCGAACGATCGGGGAATCCAGGTCGAGGAACACTTCACCAACCGCCAGGAGCAGTGGGCGGCCGTCACCGCCGCCCTTGCCGCGCACGCGCGCGCCCTCGCGGCACCCGGCTTCGACGTGGAGGACCTGGAGGCACCCCGCGACAACGTCCTCGTCTTCCACGGCATCGGAGGCATCGGGAAGTCCACGCTGTCCCGGACGGTCGAGGCGGCCCTCGCCCACGCCGAGCACCGGCCCGCCCAGTGGGGCGAGCCCGTCCGGGTGAACGCCCGGGTCCTCCCCGTCCGTATCGACCTCGCCCGTTCGGCGGGCACGGACTTCGAACGGGTGATCCTCACCATCCGTCTCGCCCTCGCCGAGTTGGGCCGCCCGCTGCCCGCCTTCGACCTGGCGCTGCGCCGCTACTGGGAGCAGGTCCACCCGGGTGAGCCGCTGGAGGAGTTCCTGCGCCGCGGCGGCCTCGGCCGGCGGTTCGGCAAGGCGGTCCCGGAGCAGATGCAGTCCGCGCTCAACGACGTCGCCCAGGCCCTGCTGCTGCCGGGCACGGTCGGCGCGGTGGTGGGGCAGGTCTCCGGCATCCTGATCCGCGCCCTGCGCGACCATCGGGCCACCGTACGCGCCCTCGCGGGCTGCGCCCGGCTCGCCGACCTGCTGGAGGCCGAGCCGGACCTGGACGCCCTCTCCTATTACGCGCACCTGCTGGCCTGGGAGATCGCCCGGCTGCCACCCGGCCGTGCGGTGCTGCCGGTGATCCTGCTCGACACGTTCGAGGACGTCGGCGACCGCGTCCACCGCGATCTGGAACGGCTGCTGCAGCGGGTCGTCTGGCTGATGCCCAACGCCTTCTTCGTCATCACCGGACGCAGCCGTCTGCAGTGGGCCGAGGAGGCACTGCACGGCCAGCTCGACTGGACCGGCCCCGCCGCCTGGCCGGGCCTGGCCGAGCCCAGCGGATCCGGTCACGGGCCCACCCGGCAGGTCCTGATCGGGGACTTCTCACCCGAGGACTGCGACGGTTACCTGGCCCGGCGCCTGACCCGCGACGGCCGCCCGGTCCTCGCACCGGAGATCCGGGCGGTGATGGCCGCCCGGTCGCACGGACTGCCGCTCCATCTCGACCTGGCCGTCCAGCGGTTCCTCGCCATCCGCCGTACCGGGCGCGAACCCCGCCCCGCCGACTTCGACGTCGCCTTCCCGGCCCTCATCAGCCGCACCCTCAGCGACCTCACACCGGACGAACGGCATGTGCTGCGCTCGGTCTCGCTCCTCGACAACTTCGACATCGCCCTGGCCGCCAGCGCCGCCGGGATGACCTACGAGGCGGCCGCCCTGCGCCTGGTCGAGCGGCCGTTCGTCCACACGGATCCGCACGCCGTCTGGCCGTACCATCTGCACGGGGTCATCCGTTCCACCATCCGAACGGCGGACGACCAGGCGGACGACCGCTGGTCGGCGCGGGACTGGCAACGGGCCGCCGAGCGGGCCTTCGAGTCCGTCGGGGAGCGCTGGGCGGCGGCTCCCGCGGGAGACCGCGACCGGCTCGTCAACTGTCTGCGCCAGGGACTGCGCCTCGCCCGCGACTTCGGCCTCGGGCTCGGCTGGCTGGCCGACGCGGCCTGGAGCTACGTCGGGGACTCCGTGTGGGAACCGCTCGCCCCGCCCGCTTTGGCCGGGGGCCCGCCGGCCCCGCTGCGTACGGCGGCCGACGCCCTGGTGGAGACCCTCAGCACGCTCGCCCGCCGTCAGCACGAGCACCGGGAGCGCACCGTGGCCAGGCTCACGGCGGTCGTCGACTCGGGTCTGCTGCCCCCGGAGTTACGGGACATGGCCGTGTACTACCGGGCCAAGGCCGAGCGGGACCTGGGCCGTTCGCAGGACTCGCGCAGCGGTATGCGGGCCGTCGCCGAGGGCGGCGGCCGGCTCGCCCCGGCCGCCCGGCGGGGCCTCGCCCATCTGGCCCGGCTGGCCGGGGACTTCCCGACCGCGCTGAGCGCCGCCGCCACCCTGGGCTGGGCCGGGCGGCACCACCGGGTGCTCGGCGACGTCTGGTGGGTGCAGGGCGACATGGCGCGGGCCGCCGCGGCATACGCGGCGGCGCGGGACGAGGCCGAGCGGCACGCGGTGGCCGGCGAACGCGCCACCGCCCAGACCCAGCGGGCCTTCGTGCTGGCCTTCGCCGACCCGGCGGCCGCCGCGGACGAGCTGGACCTGGCCCAGCAGTTGCTGGCCGGCCTCGATCTGCGTGCCACCCGGCTCACCGCACGCATCGCCGCCCTCGTCCGGGACGCCGGCACCCCGGGCGCCGAGGTGGCCGACCGCGCCGACATGCTGCGCGCCGAGGCCGGGGTCGCGGGCATCACCGCCGCCCGACTCACCCTCGAACTCGCCCTCGGGTTCCACCATGCGGTCCTGGACGAGCGGGTGCAGGCCCAGGCGGCCGTCGCACGCCTGCGGGACCTCAGCCCCGGTCCGGACTACGTCTACTACCCGGACCTGGTGTGCTTCATGGCGGGCCTCGAACCGCCCGCCCCTTCCCATGGCAGGGCGCGGTGGGTGGACGGAGAGGACGTCACCCGGGCCCGCTGGCGCACCCTGGCCACGGTCCGACGCGGCTGACGGCGGCCGGTAGATCACAAACTGAAGAGGATCAGTCAGCCGCCAAAGTGCTGAAACACTTCCGGTCTAGACTCTCCCGCAACGGCCTGTACCACGGCGACCGTGGTCGAAAACTGGGCACTTTCTGCCAAACCCGAAGGGTATTCGGCGTTTTGATACGGATAGATTCAGTCACCAAGCGGTACCCGGACGGTACGGTCGCCGTCGACCGGCTCTCCCTGGAGATACCGGATCGCTCGATCACCGTCTTCGTCGGCCCCTCCGGCTGCGGCAAGACGACCACCCTTCGGATGATCAACCGGATGGTCGAGCCCACCGAGGGCCGCATCCTCCTCGACGGCGCCGACATCCACGCCCAGCCGGTCAACACCCTGCGCCGGTCCATGGGTTACGTCATCCAGAACGCCGGTCTCTTCCAGCACCGCACGATCATCGACAACATCGCCACCGTGCCCAGGCTGATCGGCTGGAGCAAGCAGAAGGCGCGCTCCCGCGCGGCCGAGCTGATGGAGCGCGTGGGGCTCGACTCGTCCCTCGCCAAGCGCTACCCCTACCAGCTCTCCGGCGGCCAGCAGCAGCGCGTCGGCGTGGCCCGGGCGCTCGCCGCCGACCCGCCGGTGCTTCTGATGGACGAGCCGTTCTCCGCCGTCGACCCCGTGGTCCGCAAGGGCCTCCAGGACGAACTCCTGCGCATTCAAGGTGAGTTGGGCAAGACGATCGTCTTCGTCACCCATGACATCGACGAGGCGATCAAGCTCGGCACGATGGTCGCCGTGATGCGCACCGGCGGTCACCTCGCCCAGTACGCCCCGCCCGCCGAACTGCTCACCGACCCCGCCGACGCCTTCGTCGAGGACTTCCTCGGCGCCGACCGCGGCATCCGGCGGCTCTCCTTCTTCCCCTCCAGCGCACTGGAGTTGCAGCGGGCCCCGATCGTCCCGGTCGACGCCGACGCCGCCAAGCTCGGCGCCCGCACCTCCGCCGACGCTCCCTATCTCCTCGTGACGGATCTGGACGGCAGGCCCCTCGGCTGGGGCGATCCGCGTGCCCTGACCGCCGGTTCGATCGATCCGGCGCAACTGCTCTCGTACGGGCGCCCCTTCGTGCCCGGCAGTGACTCGCTGCGTGCCGCCCTCGACGGCTCGGTGCTCTCGCCGACCGGCTGGGCGGTGGCCGTGGACGGCGAGGGCCGCGCGATCGGTGTCGTATCGCAGCAGGTCATCGGTGCCGCGATCCGCACCGCCCACGCCGAGGGCTGCGACGACGCGAGGGTCGGGGGATGAGCGGCTTCTTCGACATCCCGAGCGACCTCCAGAACACCTACTTCGGACTGATCGGCCTCCACCTCCGCGAGGCCCTCGTCCCCGTACTGGCCGGCCTTCTGGTCTCGCTCCCCATCGCCCAGCTCTGCGTGCGCTTCCGCTGGCTCTACCCGCCGGTCCTCGGCGTGACCACGATCCTCTACGCCATCCCGTCCCTGGCCTTCTTCGTGGTCCTCATCGACTACACGGGCCAGACCGAGACGACGGTGATGATCCCGCTCGCGGTCTACAGCCTGGTGGTCCTGGTCCCGGCCATCGTGGACGGCGTCCGCTCGGTCCCGGCGGAGACCCTCGCCGCCGCGACCGCGATGGGCCTCGGCCCCGTACGCCGTTACTTCCAGGTCCAGTTGCCGATCGCCGTCCCCGCCATCATCGCGGGTCTGCGCGTGGCCACCGTCTCCAGCATCTCGCTGGTCAGCGTCGGCATGCTGATCGGCAACCAGGGCGCCCTCGGCAACCTGCTCAACGACGCGAACATCTACCACCGCCCAGAGCTGGCCGTGAACTCGGTCGTGACCACAGCCGTGTTGGCGATCCTGGCCGACGCCCTTCTCGTTCTCGTACGCCGTGTGCTGACGCCCTGGATGCCGAAGGAGAGCACCCGGTGAACGTCCTCAACTTCATCCACGCCTTCTTCAGCGACAGTTCCCACTGGCACGGCTACGACGGCATCCCCACCCGGGTGTGGGAGCACATCCAGTACTCCCTGAAAGCCCTCGCCTACGCGGCGGCCATCGGCCTGCCCATCGGCCTGATCACCGGCCACTACGGCCGCGGCGGCAACATCCTCGCCCTGATCGCCACGGCCGGCCGGGCCCTGCCCAGCTTCGGCCTGCTGGTCCTGATGTTCATCTGGCTCGGCTTCGGCATGCTGCCGGTGATGATCCCGCTGGTGATCCTCGCCGTACCGCCGATCCTGGTGACGACCTACGAGGCGATGCGTTCGGTCGACCCGTCCCCGGTGGACGCGGCGCGGGGCATGGGCATGCCGGAGTCACGCGTCCTCTTCCAGGTGGAACTCCCGGTCGCGCTCCCGCTGATCCTCAGCGGTCTGCGCTCGGCGGCCATCCAGATCGTGTCGACGGCGACGATCGCGGCATACGTCAGCCTGGGCGGCCTGGGCCGCTACATCATCGACGGCCTCTACCAGAAGAACTACGAGAAGGTGGTGGGCGGCGCCACGCTGGTGGCGGCCATGGCCCTGGCCACCCTGGGGATCTTCTGGGCGGTACAGAGACTGACGGTCTCCCCCGGAGTACGCCGGGGATAGCGCCCCGTCAGGGGCGCGGGGCTGTATCAATGTGCGGCTCCGCCGCGTGGGCGCGACCAGCCTCACGCGGCGGACCGTTCCCCACCCCCCGAACTACCCTCCATTACGCGCCAGCGCCAGTTCCAGCACGACAAGCAGCGCATCCCGCACAGAACCCCGTTCACGCGCGTCGAAGACGACCAGCGGCGTCCCCTCGGCAACGTCCAGCGCCCACCGGACCTCGTCCAGTGTGTGCTCGACCTTCCCGTCGAACGCATTGATCGCGACGGCGAACGGAATCCCCTTGTGCTCGAAGTAGTCGACCGCGGCGTAGCAGTCGTCCAGGCGACGCGTGTCAACGATCACCAGACCGCCGAGCGCCCCTTCGACGATGTCGTCCCACATGAAGCCGAACCGTTCCTGCCCGGGCGTGCCGAACAGGTACAGCTTCAGCGTCGGGTCGATGGTGATGCAGCCGAAGTCCATCGCCACGGTCGTGGTCGTCTTGCGCGGGGTGAGCGAGAGGTCGTCCACCCCCGCCGCGACCTCGGTGATCGAGGCCTCGGTGGTCAGCGGTTCGATCTCCGAGATCGAGCCGACGGCGGTGGTCTTGCCCACGCCGAAACCGCCCGCGATGACCATCTTCACCGGCAGCGGCGGCCGTACAGCCGTACGCCCGGTGCCCCGGGTCAGCGAGTCAGTCGGTGTCACGGAGTACCCCTCGGGAGTCGGGGATGGCCCGCAGGCCATCGATAACCCTGCGCAGGACGGACGAGTCGTGGGTGGCCTCGAAGTCGGGCACGTGCACGGACAACTGCCCCGCCTCGCGCAGGTCTTCGGCCAGTACCCGGACCACGTTCAGGTGCAGCCGAAGCCGGGCGGCCAGTTCCGCGAGCGACTGCGGAATCCGGCACGCGGCGACGATGTCGTGCTGCTCGAAGGAGAGCCGGTCCAGCACGGCGAGCCCGGCGGTGGTGGCCACCACCTGGGTCTCGACGGGCATCGCCGGTCCGGAGGCGCTGTCCGCCACCCGGCCGGCGGTGACCAGGAACGGCCGTACGGCGGGGGCGGGGCCGACCGGGTCCGGGCCCGGGGGCGGGAAGCCGTCCGCCATGGCTGTGTCTTCCTCTCTCGACCGGCGCCGCCGGTCAGCGCGTCTGTGGGACGCCGACGCTGTTCTTCAGTTCCAGCACGAGCTGCGGGCTGAGAGCCGTGCCGGCGCGGTTGGCGAACAGCGTCATCTCGTAGGCGATGTTGCCGAGCTTGGCCTCGTTGTCGGCGACCACGCCGAGTACGGCGCCGTTGCCGATCGCGGAGACGATCACATGGCCGCCCTCCAGGTCGATGATGACCTTGTTGAGGCCGCCCAGACCGTAGTTGCCGGAGGCGCCGGCAGCCAGGCTGGTGATGCCGGAGACGATCGCGGCCAGCCGTTCGGAGTGGGCGCGCTCACGCAGTTCCGACACGGCGATCAACAGACCGTCGGAGGACACGGCGATCGCGTCGACCACACCGGCGGTCTCGGTCGCGAAGCGGTTCAGCAGCCAGGTGAAGTCGGCTGCGGCCGCCTGCAGGTCGGTCGGCGTGATGCCGCCCGTCGGGGTGTCACCTGTCGACGTGCTCACTGCTCGGCTCCTTCCGGAAGGTGGTTCTGGTCCTGCGGGGGGTGCAGGGGGTCGATGCGCGGCCGGGGCCGCTCGTGGCTTCCGGTGTCGCTGTCGCGCTTGGCGCGCGCCACCGCCGCCTCGAACTCGTCCAGCGCGTCCCGCTCGGCCTCGGCGTCGCGGGCGCGCGGCGCCTGGGAAAGGGCCTGGGCGGCGCCGACGGTGGTACGAAGGGTCGCGCCGCGTACCCGGCGCCGCAGCGGGCGGGTCCCGTCGGCGGAGTCGGAGTCCAGGGGACCGGCCGGGGAACCGGCCGGGGGTTCGCCGGAGCGGGCGGCCGGGATCAGCGGGGCCGCCGCCTCGGCCGGGTCCTCGGCCTCGACGGCCGGATCACGGCGCGGCAGCCTGCGGGGGAGCGGACCGTCCGGCTCGTCGGCGGGCTGCACCGAGGTGGCCCAGGTCGGCCCGGTCCGCACGGCCTGCTCGGCGGGCGCCGGCGCCGCCCCTGCCGTCGGTGCTGCCGCTGCCGCCGGGGCCGTCGGCTCCACGGCGAGCGGGGTGCCGGCGGTGTCGGCCACCGCGCTCATCGTCAGCAACAGCCGGGAGGGCAGCGTCACTTCGACGGTCACACCGCCGCCCGGGGTCCGGGTCAGCTCGACGCCGATCTCCCAGCGCCGGGCCAGCGCACCCACCACGAACAGACCGAGCACCTTGGTCGGCACCAGGTCGAGGCGCTCACGGCGGATCAGCCGGGCGTTCTCCTCGGCCAGCCGCTCCGCGCTCATGCCCAGACCGTGGTCGGTGACAACGATGTGCGCACCCGCGTCGCTGGACCGCACGGTCACCTCGACGGGGCTGCCCGCCGGCGAGAACGACACCGCGTTCTCCAGGAGTTCGGCCACCATCAGGGTGAGGTCGCCGATGATGTCCGGCTCGATCACGGCGTCGGTGCCGGCGTACAGCCGTACCCGCTGATAGCCCTCGATCTGGCCGAGCGCGGCCCGGACCACGTTGGACACCGGCGTCGGGCCGGCGGCCAGCACGGTCTCGCGGATGCCGGCCAGCAGCATCAGGCTGTCGGCGTTGCGGCGCAGGCGGACGGCGATGTGGTCGATGGAGTAGAGGCGTTCCAGGAGCGCCGGGTCGGTCTCGGCCCGCTCCACCGCGTCGATGAAGGCGAGCTGACGGGTGGTCAGGTTGCTGACGCGGCGGCCGACGTTGCCGAACATCTCGGCGGTGTTGCGGCGGCTGAGCACCTGGCGTTCGAGGAGCGCCGCGGCCGTGGTCTGCACCTGGTTGAACGCCTCGGCGAGGTCGCCGATCTCGTCGCGGGCGGTGACCGGCATCTCCCGCAGCCGGGGCGGGCTGTCGTCCTCGGTGTCGTCGTCGGCGACGCGGGCGAGTTCGCGGCCCGCCACCTCGACGACCTCGTGCGCGACCCCGGTCAGGGCCTGCACCGGGCGGATCACGGAGCGGCGCACCAGCACCGAGAAGGCGATCCACAGGACGAAGCCGAGCAGCGAGCCGTTCAGCAGCCAGATCGCGCGCCACCGCGCGGAGTCGGCAGCGGCGTTGGCCTGGTCGGAGATCTGGCCGATGAGCGAGGTGGTGATCTTCAGCCGGGCGGCGGCCTGGTCGGGGTAGTCGGGGTAGTCGGCCAGTGCGTCCTTGACCGCTTGCCGGATCTCGTCCTTGCTGCCCGCCTCCAGCTTGCTCGGGTCGACCTGCAACTCGGCGTAGGAGGTCTCGATGGCGGCCTGCGCCATGGTGTGGTCGATCCCGCCCAGCTGCTGCGCCTGTGCTTCGGTCGCGAACCGGGCGAAGCGGTCGGCCTGGTGCTGGTAGAGGTCGTAGGCGCCGACCGCGTTGGTGAACTCGATCAGCGCGTTGGTGTCCCCGGTGCTGGCCGCGAGCACGTTGGTCTCGAACGCGCCGTGGGCGGCGTCCGCGCGCAGCAGCGAGTCCAGCATGCTGCCGATGAAGGTGGAGGCGAGGTCGGTGTTGCGGTCCAGACCGAGGCCGTCGATCAGGTCGTTGGCCGCGTTGGAGTACGCCGGGTCGATGTTGTCGGCCGGCAGATAGGACTGCTCGACGGACTCCCGCAGGCTGGACAGGCCCTCGATCTGCCGCAGAGCGGCCGCCTCGGTGTCCGGCAGCCGGTCGCCGAAGGCCTCACGGACGGTCTGGACCTGGGAGTTCACCGCTTCCTGGGCCGCGCGGTAGGCCTGTTGCGAGGGCTTGGAGTACCCGGACTCGTACCGCACGGACAGCAGGATCGCCTGCTGGTGCTCCTGCTCGACCCTGTCCACGAGCCGCGCCACCTGCGTGCTGTCCCGGACCACCTGCGCCGCGGAGTCCGCGCTGGTGGACTGCTGCACCAGGTCGGTGAAGACATAGGCCAGCAGTACGGCGATGCCGGCGAGCGGCACACCGACCAGCAGGTTGAGCTTGCGCCGGAAAGGCCAACGGTCGGCGAATCCCCGTATCCCGCCCCGTGCGGGGGCGGACCGGACGGGCGCGTCCACCTGGTTCGTGGACACCGGGCCTCCTTCATGAGGGTGTCTGGTCTGGGGGGCGTCTTCACCCCGAGCTGTTGCGGAACGACACCGAGTAGCGGGCCCCGTGCACCGCTGTGACCGATATCAACTGCGGTGAGACTACAGCGTTCTTGAAGCGCGATTCCGCTCGCCGTTTATCAAGAATCCGTTACAAAAAGACCCCGCTGAGTCCACAACTGGCCACGGATCGAAGCCAATCGGTGACCCGGAGACACTTGACTCACCAAGAACGGGCTGGATTGGATCGTCGGGAGTGGTTCGCAACACCCCCACCCTTCCCTCAGCTCCCGGAACGGCAACCGTGACTTCCAACACCCTTCCCAGCAGGTCAATCCGGACATACCGAGGCGTGACGGCCGTCGCGCTCGCCGCGACGACGGCCCTGCTGGCGGGCTGTTCCTCCTCTTCCGACAACAGCAAGTCCGATCCGCTGTCGGGCGGCAAGGCGAGCGGCGACACCGTCGTCGTCGGCTCCAACAACTTCGCCGAGAGCACCCTGATCGCCGACATCTACGGCGAGGCGCTCAAGGCCAAGGGCGTCAAGGTCACTTACAAGCCGAACATCGGCAGCCGCGAGACCACCTACGGTCTGCTCAAGAACGGCACGATCTCGGTCCTGCCCGAGTACAACGGCGCCCTGCTCGCCTACCTCGACCCCAAGGCCACCCCGAAGAGCGTCGAGGAGACCACCAAGGCCGTCGAGGCCAAGCTCGACTCCAAGCTGACGCTGCTCGACCCGGCCTCGGCGCAGGACAAGGACACGGTGACGGTCAACGCGGCGACCGCGGCGAAGTACAAGCTCACCGAGAAGTCCTCCATAGCCGACCTCAAGACCATCGCCAAGGACCTGGTCATCGGAGCCTCGCCGGAGTTCCAGACCCGCCAGCAGGGCCTGCTCGGCCTCAAGTCCGTGTACGGCCTGGAGTTCAAGTCCTTCAAGGCGCTGGACGCGGGCGGCCCGCTCACCGAGGCCGCCCTGACGAAGAACGCGGTCCAGGCCGCCGACATCTTCAGTACGGACCCGACCATCACCAAGGAGAAGTTCGTCGTCCTCCAGGACCCGGAGAACCTCTTCGGCTTCGAGAACGTTCAGCCCCTGGTCTACAAGAGCGCCCTGAACCAGACGGCCACCGACGCCCTCAACGCGGTCTCCGCCAAGCTGGACACGGCGGCCCTGCTGGACCTGGACACCCAGGTGCAGTCGGACCGCAAGGACCCGCTGGACGTCGCCCAGGCCTGGCTGAAGAAGGTCGGCCTCAGCAGCTGACCGGCGTCCGACTCCCCTTCTCCCTTGGACAGCATCACCGACGTACCGAGACAGGTGCCCCCGCACTCCTCGGTCGTGCTCGACGGCAACGGCCTCGGCCTGACCGGACTCGTCCGGCTGGCCGACGCCGTTGCCGACCCGGTCGTACCGCCCGAGGCGCTCGACCGGGTCCGTCGCGCTCACGAGACCGCCAACGACATCGCCGCACAGGGGCATTGGTACGGCCGCGGCACGGGCGTCGGCGCCCACCGCTCCGTCACCGTCGACTCGTCCGACGCGGCCGGCCACACCCTGCGCCTGCTGCGCAGCCACGCCGGCGGTGCCGGCCCCCGGCTCCCGCCCCGCCAGGCCCGCGCGCTGATGGCGGTCCGGGCCAACCAGCTCCTCGCCGCCGGCTCCGGCATCCACCCGTCCTTCGTCACGGCGCTCGCCGAAGCCCTTCGCCTCGGCGTGCACCCCGCGGTCAACGCGTACGGCGGTGTGGGCACCGGCGACCTGACGGCCCTGGCCCAGACCGGGCTGACCCTGATCGGCGAACGCCCCTGGCTCACGGCGTCCCCCGACGCCGAACTGCCCACCCCCGTCGCCCTCCGCCCCGGCGACTCGCTGGCGTTGCTGAGCAGCAACGCCCTGGCGCTGGGCCGGGCCGCACTGGCCTGCCACGACCTGGACGTCCTCCTGAGGGCGACGCACGCGGTGGCCGCGCTCTCCCTGGCCGCAGTCTCCGGTTCTCCCGAGGCCTACGCGGCCGAGGTGCACGCCCTGCGCCCGTACCCCGGCCCGGCCCGGGTGGCGGCGGAGATACGACGCCTGCTCGCGATCCCCGACCAACCCCTCACCACCGGCCGCCGCATCCAGGACCCCTACGGCTTCCGCGCCTTCCCGCAGGTCCACGGGGCAGCCCTCGAAGCGGCCGACGCCCTGCGCCACATCATCGAGACGGAGATCAACTGCCCCACGGAGAACCCCGTGCTGGCCCCCGACGGCAACGTCTACCACCACGGCGGCTTCTTCGCGGCACCGCTCGCCCTGGCCCTGGACGGCCTCGACCTCGCCGTCCTCCAGACCGCCCAGCTCTCCGCGGCCCGCCTCCAGGCCCTGAGCCGCGCCGACCTCACCGGCCTCCCGCCCTTCCTGACCGCGGGCCCGGCGAGCAGCTCGGGCACGATGATCCTGGAGTACACGGCCAACTCGGCCCTGGCCGAGATCCGTTCGAGCGCAACCCCGGCATCGGCCGGCCACACCGTCCTCTCCCACGGCCTGGAGGAAGCGGCAAGCTTCGCGGGCCAGGCGGCAAGCCAGACGGAACGGGCGACCGACGCGTACGGCGTGGTCCTGGCGTGCGAACTGGTGGTGGCGGTAAGGGCGTTGAGACTGGCACCGGTGCAACCCAGGATCCCGGCTTTCGAGGCGGCGGCGGGAGCGTTGCCTTCCGATATGGAGGACCGGGCCCTGACGGGGGACGTGACGACGGCGCTGGAGTTGCTGCCACTCCTGGCCGACATCTGAGCAGCCGGCCCTCTTCCAGGGGCGTGGGGCTCTGCCGATACGCGGCTCCGCCGCGTGGGCGCGACCAGCCCCCTCGGGCTCGCGGTGTCGTCCTGGCTGTCGGGCCGGCGCGGTGCCCGGCGCCGCATGATGCCGTACGGCCCGGCCCTGAAGCCGTTGCGCCCCCAGGAGGCCGGCTCGGCGGCGGGAGCGCTGAACGCCGTACAGCAACTGGGGGCGACACTGGGCGTGGCCGTCCTGGGCAGTACCTACCTGGACGGCCGACGGATGCGAGACGTCCTCGTCCCGGCGGTGCCGGTCAGAGGTCGAACTCGTGCGGCGGCAGGTCCAGCGTGTAGCACGCCTCGCGCACCACGGCCTGCTCCGTCTTGTCGAAGTCGCCGTCCGCGCCGCCGATCACGATGCCGATCTGGATGACGGCACGCGCCTCGGCCGGCTTCTTCTTCGCCTTGGCGATCTCCTGGAGCACGCTCACCTTGCCGAAGGCGAAGTCGGTGGTCAGCTTGTTCAGGTTCTCCTCGAAACGGCGGCGCAGGTCGTCCGCCGGGAAGTTCTGCAACACCTCGTTGGTGGCGATGAGCTGGGCGACCCGCTGCCGCTCCGCCGGGTCGATGGTGCCGTCGGCGGCCGCCACGAGCGCGCACATCGCCATGCTCGCGTCGCGGAACGCACCGCTCTTCAGGTCGTTCTTCTTCGCCACGAGCTGGGTCTGCATCTGCGTCGCGGAATCCTTGATGCGGTCCCACAGGGCCATGCGAACTCCTCGGTCTCATCTGTGCTTGCCAGAAAACAACTTCTACAACAACGTAGAAACTGATGCGGCGGCCGATAAGTTCCCGCGCCCTAGACTGGTGCCTTCGATCGGGACGGTTCCCCCGGACGTGGGGACAGGAGGAGTACGACGGTGGCGACAGGGCCCGGCAGCGGCTACGAGGACCCCTCCGTGGACGTGCTCACGGAAGCGGCCGCCTCCTTCGGACTGCTCGCCTCGCCCGCCCGGCTGCACATCGTCTGGGCCCTGGCGCAGGGCGAGAGCGATGTCACCGGCCTCGCCGAGCGGGTCGGCGGCGCGCTGCCCGCCGTCAGCCAGCACCTCACCAAGCTCAAACTCGCCGGCCTCGTCCGCTCCCGCCGGGAGGGCCGCCGCCAGGTGTACCTGGTGGACGACCCGGACGTCGTCGACGTCGTACGACTCCTCGTCGACCGCCTCACCGCCCGTACCACCGGCGCCGAGGTTCCGGCCCCCCGCCGGCTCCGTGGCCTCTGAGCACGGGGCCGCCACCTCGCTGCAGGTGCTGCGCCGGCTGGACACGGGACCGCGCGGGCTGACCGAGTCCGAGGCCGCGGCCCGGCTCGCCGACGCCGGCGAGAACACCCTGCCCCGCCCGCACACCGCCTCCTGGCCGCGTCGCTGTGCCCGCGCCCTGCGCGACCCCTTCACCGCCGTCCTCCTCACCCTGGGCCTGGTCTCCGCCCTCGTCGCCTCCTGGGGCACGGCCGTCGTGATCCTCGCCCTGGTCGCGGTCAGCTGCGGGTTGCGAGCCGCCGGTGAACACCGCGCCGACCGCTCACTGGCCGCTCTCCGCGAACTGGTCGCCGGCACCGCCACCGTGCTGCGCCGCGGCCAGGAGGACGCGGAGCCGCAGGCCCGTGAGGTCCCGGTCGCCGAGCTCGTCCCGGGCGATGTCGTACGGCTGGGCCCCGGCGACCTGGTCCCGGCAGACGTACGACTCCTGCGCGCCCGTGGGCTGACCGTGCACCAGGCCGTGCTCACCGGTGAGTCGGCGCCCGTGGCCAAGGCCGCCGTCGACGTTCCCGAGGTTTCCGAAGTCCCCGAACCCGCGGACCGCGGCCCCTTCGACGAGCCGTACCTCTGCTTCCAGGGCAGCGGGGTGGCCTCTGGCAGTGCCACGGCGGTCGTGGTGGCGACGGGGGAGCGGACCCGGTTCGCCGCCGTACCGGGCGAGTCGGGCGGGCGGCGGGAGGCGAGTGCCTTCGACCGGTCCGTCCACGGCATCTCCTGGGTGCTCATCCGGTTCATGCTGCTCACCCCGCCGATGGTCCTGATGTCCAACGCCGCCCTGCGCGGCCGGGGCCTGGAGACCCTGCCGTTCGCGGTCGCCGTCGCCGTCGGGCTCACCCCCGAGATGCTCCCGGTGATCGTCACCACCTGCCTGGCACGGGGCGCCGCCCTGCTCGCCCGCGCCCACCGGGTCGTCGTACGACGACTGCCCGCGCTGCACGACCTGGGCGCGGCCGATGTGCTCTGCCTCGACAAGACCGGCACCCTCACCCAGGACCGCCCCGTCGTCGAACGTGCGCTCGGCCCCGACGGCGAGGACGATCCGGAGGTTCTGCGCTGGGCCGCCGTCGGCGCCTGGTGGACCCTCCAGCTCGCCGAACTGCCCGCTCCCGACGCCCTTGACGAGGCCCTGCTCACGGCGGCCGGGCCGGTGGGGGAGGAGCACGACGGCATCGGCGCCGTTCCCTTCGACCCCGAGCGGCGCACCGCGACGGCCGTCGTCACCGGCGCGGCCCTCGGCACCCATGCCCTGGTCACCAAGGGCGCCGCCGAGGACGTACTCGACCGCTGCGACCTGGACCCCGCCGAACGCGAGCGCCTGCTCGCCCTCGCCGCCCGCGAGGCCGACGCCGGCCTGCGCGTCCTCGCCGTCGCCACCGCCGAACGCCCCGCCCGCACCCGCCCCTACACCGCCGCCGACGAGCACGGCCTCACCTTCCGAGGTCTGCTCACCTTCCGCGACGCCCTCGCTCCCGGCGCCGCCGAGGCGCTGCGCGGCCTGACAGACCTCGGCATCACCGTCCGGATCCTGACCGGCGACCACCCGGCCACCGCCGCGCGGGCCTGCCGCGACCTGGGGTTGAGGGCTGTGGAGGTGGGGACTGCGGCGGATGTGCTGCGGCGAGGGGTGGAAGACGCTGCGGCCGGTGCCGGTGCCGGTGACGGTGACGGTGCCGGGCGGGCCGACGCCGGGTGGGCCAGTGCCGGGCGGGGCGGTGCCGTGCGGGCAGACGCCGAGTGGGCCAGTGCCGAGTGGGCCAGTGCCGAGTGGGCCAGTGCCGGGCGGGCCAGTGCCGGGCGGGCCGGGAGCGTGTCGGGGCCGGAGGGCGCCGGGCCGGAGGGTGCCGGGCCGGAAGGCGCCGTGCCGGAGGGCGTCGGCCCGGTCCATGTGCCCACCGTCGTCGCCCGGTGCACTCCCGAGGACAAGGCCCGGATCGTCGCCGGGCTGCGTGCCGCCGGGCACACCGTCGGGTTCCTCGGCGACGGGGTCAACGACATTCCCGCGTTGCGCGCGGCCGACGTGGGCATCGCGCCCCGCACCGCCGTGGACCTCGCCCGTGAGACCGCCGACGTCGTGCTCGCCGAGAAGGACCTCGGCGCGATCGGGCACGCCGTCACGGCCGGCCGGCGCAGCAGCGCCAACATCGCCACCTATCTCCGCGTCACGCTCTCCTCCAACCTCGGCAACATCCTCGCGATGCTCTCCGCCGGCCTGCTCCTGCCCTTTCTGCCGATGCTGCCGGCCCAGGTGCTCGCCCAGAACCTCTGCTTCGACGCCGCCCAACTCGCCTTCGCCCACGACCACCCCGGCCCGGCGGCACTGCGCCGCCCGACCGCGCTGCGACCACGCGCCTTCCTGCGGTTCATCACCGGCTTCGGTGTGCTCAACGCGATC
This sequence comes from Streptomyces sp. NPDC101234, assembly GCF_044767525.1. Lineage (NCBI taxonomy): Bacteria > Bacillati > Actinomycetota > Actinomycetes > Kitasatosporales > Streptomycetaceae > Streptomyces > Streptomyces sp. NPDC101234. The sequence continues at coordinate 323,440 of NZ_JBIWOA010000007.1, forward strand.
GCCGACCTCGCGACCTTCGGCGTCCTCGCCCTGGCGCTGCGCGGCCCGGACGCCCTGAACGACGAGGCCGTCTTCCACTCGGCCTGGTTCACCGAGAACCTGCTCACCCAGTCCCTGGTGATGTTCCTGCTGCGCGGCGGCACCCGCCCCGGCCCCATCGGCCGGGCCGCCACCGCACTCGCCGCCGTCGGCCTGCTGCTCCCGCCCAGCCCGCTGGGCGCGGCCCTGGGCATGACCGGGCTGCCGCCCGCCTACCATCTGCTGCTCGCCGCCGTCCTGGGGCTGTACGCACTGGCGCTGCGGGCGCTGCGGGCACGACACGGCCGCCGTCGGCGCTGACAGTCGTAGCCCAGTGTTCGGGAACCGTTTCCCACCCGGGTTGTACAGTCGCGCACGTACCGGACAACGTGAGAAACGGAGGGGGCGGTCATGTTCCGCAACGGACTCGAACCCTGGCACCTGCTGGTCGTCGCGATCGTCTTCATCGCGCTCTTCGGTTCCCGGAAGCTGCCCGACACCGCCCGGGCCCTGGGCAAGTCGCTGCGCGTCCTCAAGAGCGAGGCGAAGGCAATGAAGTCCGACAAGGCGCCGGTGGAGCCGACGTCGGTACAGATGGCGGGGGAGCCGACCGCGACCCCGGTGCAGCCGCGGCCCAGGCCGGCCGCCGAGCCGACGACCACCGCCGGCTGACACCGGGCGCCGGACAGCCCTTAGTGCCCCTTAGTCCCCCTTAGTCCTCGTCCCCCTCGAAGAAGTCCCCGATCTCGTCGGCCACCTCGGCCGCCACCATCCCGCCGACCACGCCCAGGGCCAGGCCTGCCGCACCCGCGGCGACCGCCGTGCCCAGGCCCGGACCGGAGTCGTGGTGGCCGTCTCGGTGTCCGCCATGGCCGTGACCGTAGGTCGCATGGGCGCCGTAGGCCTCGCGGTGGGCGATCAGCTGGTGGATCCAGCCGTCGACCTCGGCGCTCCAGTCGAGGGCGTGGGCGTCCTCGTGGCGCACAGTGAAGCGGGTCAGTGCGTCATGCCCGGAGGAGAACGGGCCACCGCGCTTGTCCGCCTCCAGGACGACCTCCAGGCCGGCGGGGGAGGCGAGGAAGGTCAGCTCGATCTCGCCGACCGCGTGTGCGTACTGCGGCGCCGGGGTCAGCTCGACCTCCTGGTAGAACGGCAGTTGCTGACCCGTGCCGCCGATCCGGCCGTACTCCAGATCCGCCGAGCGGAAGCCGAAGCCCAGCCGGCCGAGGGCTTCGAGGATCGCCTCCTGGACCGGCAGCGGTGCGACGGTGAGCGGGTCCAGGTCGCCCTTGTCCCGGGCGCCGGCCACCCCGACCTCCGTGCGTACCCCGAGCACGATGCCCAGCGGCTGGCCGTACAGCTCGGTGACCGGCGTCTCCCACGGCAGCGGCACACTGAACGGGACCTCCCGCTCTTCCTCCGCCCCGAGCCGGAACCCGCCGCCCACGGTGAACCGCTCGAAGACGACCGCGCCCTCGCTCTCCCCCTCCTCGTGCTCCGCCTCCACGCGCGCGAGCAGTTCCAGGCCGATGTGCTCGACCTCCACCGCCGCCGAGCCGCCCTTCAGGCGCACCCGCCCCGACACCGACCCGCCGGGCACCACCGGACCGCCGTCCAGCACCGTGTCCACCGAGGGCCCGCCGATCCCGATCGCCCCCAGCAGCCGTTTGAACACCATGAAGCCGCCGCTCCTTCGCCGCACTCATCACTCACACCCGGACGGCACCACGCCACCCGGCTGCCCGATGAACTCACCACAACGGCAAAGAAGTTCCCAAGTCACCTGTTCGGCGTACCCGCGCCCCGGCGCCGGGCAGGCCCCCGTACACACAGAAGAGGCGGACCGAATCACATCGGTCCGCCTCATTCGTGGCCTCAGACTGCTTCCGCACCGTCTCCGATGCCCTGCACGGTCGCCCGCGCGGCCTTGCGGCGTTGCCGGCGGCTCACGCGGGGCTCCTGGTCCGGCAGCCAGCCGAAGATCATGCAGCTGCCGACGACCCCGAGAGCGAGGCCGATGAAGAAACCGCCCATGTTGGAGGTGACCCAGGAGCCCAGCGAGCAGAGGACGCCGAGGATGGAGTAGAAGAGGCGCTGCGAGGGGCTGAAGAGGGTCAGCAGGCCGCACACCACCATGACCACCGGCAGCAGATAGCCCACCAGACCCGTCATGCCGATATGGATGACGACCTTCAGCGAGGCCTTCTCCGTGAGCAGGATCCACGCGCCGCCCAGGGTCAGCAGCAGCCCGCCCGGGAACGGCCGACGGGCCCGCCAACCGCGGAAGGCGGGCCGCCACCCCTCATGGGGAGTGTCTGTGCCGGACATCAGCAACCCGAGCTGCTGAAGCTCAGTTTCAGGCCGGGAAGCTTGAACACACCGGCGGTGGTGGCGTAGTTGGTCTGCCGCAGGTTGTCGATGTGCACGGTGTCGGCCTGCTGGCTGAAGACGCCCAGAGGTCCCTTGACCCCGGCCTTGGTGAGGGTGCTCGCGTCGTTGCCGATCTCGATGTTGTTGAACGACGCGTCACCCGACAGCTCGGTCGAGTCGGTGGTCAGGTTGGTCGCCTGCACCTTCGACGAGCCGCTGCCCGCCTTGATGAGCAGGTTGGTGCCGCCGAGGTCCACGCTCTGGCACAGGCTGTCCAGGGTCGCGTTCTTGATCGCGGAGGTGACGACCAGCACCTGACCGCCGGTGTCACCGGCGTTCGGGCTGTTGTCGGCCATGGAGTCGAGCGCGCCGAACTGCTCGAAGCCGGTGCCGTCGAGCGACTTGGCGGTGACCGTGAAGGGCATGCCGGAGATGGAGAACGAGACCCCCAGCGCCCCCTGGGCGGTCAGGACCGCGAGGCCGGCGAGGCCCAGCGTGGCCGGCACGGCCATGACGGCGGCCCGGCGGGCCCGGACCCGTCCTCGTCTCTGCTGCCCCCCGGTGGTTCCGGTGGTCTCTGATGTGTCGGAAAGAGAACCGCTTCCCGGGTTCTCTGGCGTGTTGTCGGCGGACGGAACGTCCGGGGACGAGGCCATGTCTGCTCCCATGCATTAGTCACGCGGGTTGGGCTTCACTGGCCCGTTGTCCTGGCGCGGACAGCGGCTGCCGCGCACGCCTCCTCACAACTCCCGGCGGACGCAAGGGCTTTCTCGTTACGCAGCAGTAGCCATGCCGAAAGTTACCGGCGGTTACTTTTCAGGGTCAAGGCAGTTGTGAAAAAAGGGTGTTGAATATGCGTCAGTTGTGTTCCGACCTTGCATTCCCTTGATCGGTTTCTCAACTCCCTTGATCGGCCTTGACGTTGACGGTTGATCAGGTCTACAACTCTCCCTGGTTTCATTCGGATCCGTGGCGCCGGATCCGCCGAGCGGCATCGGCCGCTTCCCGGCCTCCTCGATGTCCGCTCGGCATCAACGGCGGCGGCACGGTCGCTTCCCCCCAGGGGCCGTGCCCGATCGCCATCAACCGGCCCGGCCGGAGGCCTAACCCCCCCAGGCTTTCGGCCGGTGACCGGCTCGGCTGCCGTTGCCGGTCCGTCACGTACGGAGAAGGCGTCACGGGCCGGCAACGGCTGGCGTCGTATACGCGCCCCCCGAAGCCCCCCACCTCACGCAAGTCCCCCGAAGAAAGAGGCAATCCCGCATGCGTACGCGATCCATTCTCACCATTGCCGGAACCGTCGCCGCCCTCTCGCTCGCGGTCGCCGTTCCCGCCTCCGCCGACGGCGCCGTGCTCACCACGGGCAGCGCCGGCGGCACCGCCGTCGCGGTCGGTGACACCCTCAGCGCGTCGCTGGCCAGCGGCACCAAAGCCACCCTCTACTCCAGCGCCACCAGCACCAGCGGCATCACCTGCTCGGCCTCGACCTTCACCGCGACGGTCACCGACAACCCCGCCGCCCCCGGTACCGCCACCGAGTCGGTCACCGGACAGACCTTCAGCAGCTGCACCAGCAACGTGACCGGTGTGACCGGCGTCTCCAGCATCACGGTCGACAACCTGCCGTACACCAACGCGGTCGCCTCGGGCGGTGCGCTCACGGTCACCCCGGCGAGCGGCTCGACCATCCAGACCACGGTCAAGCTGACCACCCTGCTGGGCAGCATCACCTGTGTCTACCAGGCCTCCAGCCTGACCGGCACGACCGACAACAGCGACACCAGTGTCAACTTCAGCAGCCAGGCGTTCACGAAGAGCTCCGGCTCCATCCTCTGCCCGTCCGCCGGCTACTTCACCGCGAAGTACGCCCCGGTCACCGACAACGGCGCCGCCGTCTACACCAACTAACCTTGTTACAAAGGCCGTTAGCGTCGACGCAGACGCAAGGCCAGGGCGACGCCCCCGGTGAGTACCAACACCGCGGCGGCGCCGCCCGCCATCAGTGGCGCCGACGGGCCCGAACCGGAGTTCGTGTCGGAGGCCACGGGAGTGCTGTCGGCGGCGGCGGTTCCGGTCGTTGGGGCGACCGGGGTCGCCGCCGTCGTCTGCCGTGCCGGGGAGCCGGTGCTCCCCGCGGTGCCGGGAGCGGGAGTGGCACTTGTCCGCGGCTTGGAGCTCGCCGTCGACGCGCCTGTCCCGCCCGCGTCCTTCGAGTTCTTCTGCGTGTCCTTCTTTGCCGTGAACACCACGTCGGAACACGAGTAGTAGGTGTCCGGCGTGCTGCTGTTCTGCCAGATGGTGTACAGCATCTGACGGCCCGTCCGGCCGGAGGGCAGCGTCGCGCTGAAGTGGTACGCCCCGTTCGTCAGCGGTGGGTCCTTGACTTCGGCGAACGGCTGCGTGGGCAGATCGGACCACTTCAGCGGCTTCGACGGGTCGTAGCCCGGCTTCGTCAGATACAGCTTGAACGTGCCGGCGTGCGCGATCGTCGAGGCGTACGTCATCGTCATCCGTGCGCCGGGGGTCAGTTCGGTCGCGGGCCAGTCCGTGCGCGCCAGGTCGAGCCCCTTGTACGCCGGCAGGTTGCCGCTGCACAGCTTGCCGTCCGGAATCACCTGCCGGTCACGTCCGTCGACCCCCGCCACCCGCAGGTTGTCCCACTCGACGAAGTTCTGCCCGCTTGTCGCGATCGCCGCCTTGCAGGCCGCCGTCCCGGCGCTGCCGCCACTGGGGGAGCAGGCGTAGACCCGGCTGACGGGATCGGTGGGCGCGCCGTGCGCCTGGGCGGACCCCGCCGCCCACGACAGGAGCAGAAGCGGAGCTGCCACGGCGGCTCCCGTGACTCTCAGGTGGGTGGTCGTCCGGGTCATCCGGGACTCCTCGGCAGGCGCGGGTACAAGGTCTGCTGAGGTGAGTACGGGAATCGCGAGCGCACTGTTCAGTGCGGTTGATCACAGCGCCGGGCGATGTGTGACGCACCGACCGGCTCGTCCGTTTTACGGACTTCCCGAGTGCCATTGAGAACCAACCGTCCGGATCGTATCGTGGCGATCACCGATGTGCGCCCGGTCTCCCGCACCGCTTCCGGAAACCGGCACGAACACGAGGGAGGAGCGCGTTCTGATCTCGTCCGTTTGTGCAGTGTGCACGCCGATCGTGAGGCAGCGCGCGCGACTTGAAGGTGTCCGTCACCAGGTCCGCACAGTTGCCTCCCGCTGCCGCACGGTGAGCTATCGTGTGCACGGGGTAAAAAACAAACCGCATGTCCCGTCGGTTTGAAACCGTGAAAGCCGTGAAGCCGTGAAGGAGCGTTGAGTCGATGGCGAGGCAGTTACGCGCGGAGCAGACCCGCGCAACCATCATCACGGCCGCCGCCGACCTTTTCGACCGGCACGGCTATGAATCCACCAGCCTGAGCGAGATCGTCGAACACGCGAAGGTCACCAAGGGGGCGCTCTACTTCCACTTCGCCGCCAAGGAGGATCTGGCGCACGCCATCATGGAGCTTCAGTCCCGCACCTCCAGCCAGTTGGTGAGGGAGATGGAGAGCAGGGGCTACTCCTCGCTGGAGGCCCTGATGCGCACCACGTTCGCGATCGCCCGGCTCTCGGTCGACGGCCCGATCCCGCGCGCCGGTCTGCGGCTCGCCACCGCGGACGTCACCGTGCCGGTGTCGCTCAGGCACCCGTTCACGGAGTGGCTGGAGTTCGCCACCCGCAAACTCATGGGCGCCGTCAAGGAGTCCGACGTGCACCCGGACATCGACGTCGGCGCGGTCGCCCACTCCCTGGTCTGCTTCTTCGTCGGCACCCGGGTCGCAGGCCGCAACCTGGAACCGGTGGCACGACTGCCGCGCAGGGTCGCCGAAATGTGGTACCTGATGATCCGCGGCCTGGTCCCGGTGCACCGGCGCGCCCGGTACATGACCCTCGCCACGCAGCTGGAGCGCGAGATCAGAACGGCGTGACCGGCGTCGTGGATCGGCGGAGCCGGACACCCCACGCGATAGCGTGGCGACCATGCCCGACTCCGCCGCCGCACCCGTGATCCTCGGCACCACCGGCCCGTTCCCGCACAGCGTGCTGGCCGAACGGCACCCCGCGATCATCCGCCAGGTGCGGGACGCCTTCCCCTACGGCCCCGAGCAGCACCACGCCCTCGACGAGTTGCTGCACAACTGCACCGAGGGCGTGATCGAACCCCTCCCGGCCCCCGACCGGTGGCACGACTGGGGTCTGGACACCTACGTCGGACAGTCCTGGTTCGACGTGCCGTGGCTGTGGTCCGAGAGCTACTTCTACCGCCGACTCCTCGATGCCGTCGGCTACTTCGGCCCCGGTCCCTGGCAGGGCGTCGACCCCTTCCGCCCGTTCAAGCTGGCCGAACTCGACGCCAAGGAGACCGACGAGGAACTCGCCGCCCTCGACGCCCTCGGCGACGACCCGGACCGGGCCCTGCTGCACGGCTCCCTCTGGGGTAACCGCGCCGACCTGGGCTTCCGCCTCTCCGCCGCCGAATCGGGCGAAGCCGTCGCCGCGCTCGTCGCCGACGACAGCGCCGCCCTGTGGCCCCTGCTCGACGGCGGCACGCTCTGCCTCGTCGCCGACAACGCCGGCCGCGAACTCGTCCCCGACCTGCTGCTGATCGCCCACCTCCTGGACACGGGGCGCATCGCACGGGCGGTCCTGCACATCAAGCCGTATCCGTACTACGTCTCCGACGCCACCACCGCCGATGTCGTCGACGCCCTGCGCCGGCTCACCGCGGCCCCGGGCGCCGCCGCCCGCCACGGCCGCACCCTGTGGTCCGCGATGGCGGACGGCCGCCTCACCGTGCGCGCCCACCCCTTCTCCTGCGCCCCGCTGCCGTACGCCGAGATGCCCGACGACCTGCGCGCCGAGTTCGCCGCCGCCGCGCTGACGGTCTTCAAGGGCGATCTCAACTACCGCCGTCTGGTGGGCGATCGCCTCTGGCGGCCGACCACCCCTTTCGCCGATGTCACCGCATGGTTCCCCGGCCCGGTGGCCGCCCTGCGCACCCTCAAGTCCGACGTCGTCACCGGCCTGTCCGCGGACACCGAGGCGGCCCTGGACGCGGCGGAGGGACAACGCTGGCGCACGGCAGGCACCCATGCCCTCATCCAGGTCAACCCACGGCCGTCGGCAGCGACTTGAGCCCGTTGATGAAGTTCGAGACGAGTCGTCGGGCGGGTCCGGCGGGTCGTAGCGAGGGCGGCGCCTCGGCGTAGAGGGTGCGCAACTGGAGCCTGGCGAAGTGGGCGCCCAGACAGACATGCGGCCCGTCCCCGAAGGACATGTGCGGGTTCGGCGTGCGGGCGAGGTCCAGCCGGTCGGGTTCGGCGAAGGCCTGCTCGTCACGGTTGGCCGAGGCATGCAGGACGACCACCTTGTCGCCTTTTCCGATGCGCCGCCCGCCCAGCTCGGTGTTCCGCGCGGCGGTGCGGCGGAAGGTCAGCACCGGGGGATGCCAGCGCAGCAACTCGTCGACAGCGGCGTCCGCTCGCACCTTCCCGGCGCGCAACAGGGCGTAGGCCTCGGGATGTTCGGCCAGCGCCAGCAGTCCACCGGGGGCGGCCGAGCGTACGGTGTCGTTGCCGGCGATCGTGAGCAGGAAGAAGAACATCTCCAGTTCCCCGTCGGCGAGTTCCCCGTCCCGGGCGAGGGCCGTCATGACGTCGTCCGACGGGTTGCGGCGTTTGTACGCGGCCAGTTCCCGGGCGTACCCGAACATGTCCCGCAGCATCGCCGGGGAGCGGGGATCGACCGGCCGGCCCTGCTCGTCGACCGTCCGGGGACCGGCCTCGTCCGGGTCCTGGTAGCCGATCACCCGCTGTGTCCAGTGCAGCAGCAGGCCGCGGTCGCCGTCCGGGACACCCAGCAGATCGGCGAGGTTGAGCAGGGCGTACTCGTCGGTGACGGCGGCGACCAGGTCGACCGTGCCGTCGCCCTCCCGGGCCGTCTCCAGCGCCCGGTCGAACAACGTCCGCGCCCGCTGCCGTACCACCGCCTCGAACCGCTCGATCCGTCCAGGCGTGAAGGCCCGGCTCACCGTCCGCCGCAACCGTCCGTGGTCCGGCGGATCCTGATTGAGCATCATGCGCCGGATGAACGGCAGATCCTCCGGGGCCGGATCCCGGATCTGGGTCGCGCCCAGACACGAGGAGTACGTCCCCGGGTCCTTGAGCACCCGCACCACGTCCGTGTGGCGGGCCACCGCCCAGAACCCCGGACCGGCCGGCCAGCCCAGCACCTCCGGCTCCCGCTGCCAGGACACGGGGTGGTGGTCGCGCAGGACGCGGTAGTCGGCGTACGGCACGGCGGTGGCGTACCGGCGCGGATCGAAGACGTCGGGCACGGGCGGGGCGGCGCCGCTGCCGGCGGAGGCGGTCATGGGACCACGGTGGCCCCGGCGAAATGCAAAGGCAAGGAACAGCTGCCCAAGTGGGTGGGCACTGCCGCTGGTCGAGCACGGGGGTGACGGGAGGAAGCGGGGCGGCCGAGCGCCACAGGAGTGGGCCGAAGTTCCCGGATTCCGGCCCGGTTCACGCGATGGTGTGATCATGTGCCGTGCTGCGGATGGCCGTCGAGGCGCCCGGGTAGAGCCCCGGCCATGACGCAGCCGTTCGAACTCCCGCACTTCTACATGCCGTATCCCGCGCGGCTCAATCCGCATCTGGAGGAGGCACGGGCCCATTCCACCGAGTGGGCCCGCGAGACGGGCATGCTGGAGGGGTCCGGGATCTGGACCCAGGCCGACCTGGAGGCCCACGACTACGGCCTGCTGTGCAGCTACACCCACCCCGACTGCGACGGCCCCGCCCTCTCGCTGATCACCGACTGGTACGTGTGGGTGTTCTTCTTCGACGACCACTTCCTCGACATGTACAAGCGCACCCAGGACCGCGCCGCCGGCAAGGCCCATCTCGACCGGCTCCCGCTGTTCATGCCGCTCGACCTCGCGACACCCGTGCCGGAGCCGCGGAACCCGGTCGAGGCGGGCCTCGCCGACCTGTGGGCGCGCACCGTGCCGTCGATGTCGGCCGACTGGCGCCGCCGGTTCTCGGTCGCCACCGAGCACCTGCTGAACGAGTCGATGTGGGAGCTGTCCAACATCAACGAGGGGCGGATCGCCAACCCCGTCGAGTACATCGAGATGCGCCGCAAGGTCGGCGGCGCCCCCTGGTCGGCGGGGCTCGTCGAGTACGCCACGGCCGAGGTGCCCGCGGCCGTGGCCGGCTCGCGACCGCTCAGGGTGCTGATGGAGACCTTCGCCGACGCCGTCCATCTGCGCAACGACCTGTTCTCCTACCAGCGGGAGGTCGAGGACGAGGGCGAGAACAGCAACGGCGTGCTGGTCCTGGAGACCTTCTTCGACTGCTCCACCCAGGAGGCCGCGGACACGGTCAACGACATCCTCACCTCCCGCCTCCACCAGTTCGAGCACACCGCCCTCACCGAAGTGCCCGCCCTCGCCGCCGAGAAGGGCCTCACCCCGGGCGAGGCCGCCGCGATCGCCGCCTACACCAAGGGTCTGCAGGACTGGCAGTCCGGCGGCCACGAATGGCACCTGCGCTCCAGCCGCTACATGAACCAGGGCGCCACCCCGACCTCCCCCTGGCACCACCTCACCGGCCCCGGCACCTCGGCCGCCGACATCGGCGCCCTGCTCGCCTCGGCGGCCGCGGAGCGCCTGCGGGCCTACTCCCACGTCCCCTTCCAGCAGGTCGGGCCCTCCCTGCTGCCCGACTTCCACATGCCGTACGAGGTCGAACTCAACCCGCACCTCGACGCCGCCCGCCCCCGGCTGACCGCCTGGATGCACGGCACCGGCATGCTCTCCGAGGGCGTCTGGGACGAGGACAAGCTCACCGCCAGCGACCTCGCGCTCTGCTCCGCCGGCCTCGACCCCGACGGCACCGCCGAGGAACTCGACCTCAGCGCCCAGTGGCTGGCCTGGGGCACCTACGCCGACGACTACTACCCCCTCGTGTTCGGCACCCGGCGCGACCTGGCCGGCGCCCGGCACGCCACGGCCCGCCTGTCCGCCTGCATGCCGCTCGCCGGTGAACCCGTTCCCGTCCCGGTCTCCGGTATGGAGCGCGGCCTGATCGACCTGTGGGCCCGTACGAGCGCCGGCATGAGCCCCGACGACCGGCTCTTCCTCAGGCAGTCCGTCGACACGATGACCGAGAGCTGGCTCTGGGAGCTGTCCAACCAGCTCCAGCACCGCATCCCCGACCCCGTCGACTACCTGGAGATGCGCAGGGCCACCTTCGGCTCCGACCTCACCCTGAGCCTGGCCCGCCGCGGCCACGGCCCCGCGATCCCCCCGGAGGTCTACCGCACCGGCCCGGTCCGCTCCCTGGAGAACGCCGCCATCGACTACGGCATGCTCGTCAACGACGTCTTCTCCTACCAGAAGGAGATCCAGTACGAGGGCGAGCTCCACAACGCGATCCTCGTCGTCCAGAACTTCTTCGGCGTCGACTACCCGACCGCACTGCGCGTCGTGCACGACCTGATGACCCAGCGGATGCGGCAGTTCGAACACGTCGTGGCCAACGAACTCCCGGTCGTGTACGACGACTTCGAGCTGTCGGCCGAGGCACGGGAGGCCATGCGGATCTACGTCCACGACCTGCAGAACTGGATGGCCGGTGTCCTCAACTGGCACCGGCGGGTCGACCGCTACAAGCCGGACCACCTCGCCCGCCGCGCCCACGGCTTCCTGCCGGACCGACCGCCGCTCGCGCCGAGCCTCGGTGTCGGCTGACGGGCCGCCACCGGACTTCCGTCGTCACCGGAGGAGGGCGGTGTACAGGTGCTGGGCGCGCTCTGCCTGCTGTGGGTCGCCCAGCCACTCGAACTCCTCGGTCAGTTCGAGCAACGGCGACAGATCGAGGTCCTTTCTGCTGCCGGGACGGAGCAACTCGCTCTGGTCCATGACGATCTCGTCCAGCCGGCGGATCAGGGCCACTCTGGCGTGTTCCGTCAGGCCCTGGTCGGCGGCCAGCCGGGTCCAGGTCGAGAGCGGTTGGCCGGCCGGGTCGCCGGGCACCTCGTGCCGTACCGACTCCCACAAGGGCGGCCGGGGGTGCGGGTCGAGCAGGTCGTAGGCACAGCCCTCGTCCGCGTTGAGGAGGAGGAAGTCGGGCTCGGTGCGCAGCAGGGCGGTGTGCAACATGCCGACCAGTTCGACCGGGGAACGGTCGGGCAGGCCCAGGGCGGCGCGGAGTTCGGCGCGCTCGGCGTCGATGCCGTGGTACTCCCGTATCTCGTCCTCGATCTCCGCCACGTGCGCGAGGATCGCCTCCTCGCCGTCCGCCGGAGTCAGGCGCAGACAGTCGCGCCAGCCCGGCAGGCCGATCACGATCTCCAGCGCCTCGTCGACGGACGAACCCATGATCCCGGCCGAGCCCTCCGAGTCCGCGTACAGCAACGAGCCGTCCGGGCAGACGAAATACGTGCCGCCCGTGTCGCAGCCGGCCACCACCTCCAGTGGGCCGCCGGAGGCGAGACGGACCGGCTCGCCATGGCCGTCGGCGGCCCGGCCCAGGTCGAAGTTGAAGGGGAACGCCGCCAGTTCGGCCAGGCGGCGGTGCTGCCGGAGCAGCCGGAGGCAGTGATCGGTCATGTCACAGAACGTAACAGCCGCCACTGACAACGGCCTCCGGCCGCGACCGGGAGTGCCGCCGCCCCGGGCTCAAGCCGACGCGCGTACCCGCTCCGAGGCGTGCGCGACGGCCGCCCGCGCCAGCGCCCGCACCACCGGATGCGGACGCGAGCCGTCACCCGACAGCTCCGGCTGGAAGAGCGTGGCCAGGAAGAAGGGATGGCCCGGCAGTTCGGCGACACGGACATGGCCGTCCTCGTCGTGGCCAGACAGCCGCAGCCCGTGGGCGCGCAGGGTGTCGAGGTGGCGGGAGGGGCCGTACGCGCAGAAGTACCGCTCGACCGTGCGCCCCGAGCCGATCGCCGACTCGGCCAGCGAGCCCGGCTCGACGGTCACCGCCCCCTCGTGGCCCACCAGCGAGCAGGCCAGCGGCGCGATGAGGAGATCCTCGGCGTCGGGGTCGTTCTCCGCGTGTGCGACCCGGGTCAGGCCGCACACGTTGCGGGCGTACTCCAGGAGCGCGTGCTGGAAACCCCCGCAGGTGCCCAGGAAGGGGATGCCCTCCTCCCGGGCGGTACGGATCGCCCGCAGCACACCCGCCTCGCTGCGGTACGGGCTGCCCGGCAGCACCCACACCGCGTCGAAGCCGCGCACCGCGTCCTCGGCCTCGGCGTCCTCGGACGGGATCCAGTACGCGTCGAGGACCAGCCGGTCGCGCTCGGCGAGCGCGTCGAGAAGGAGCGGGACCCGGGTGTGCGACACGACGTTGGGGGAGCGGTCCCCGACCAGGGCGATCGTGGCGGTCCGAGCTGCTGAGTTCGTCATGCCCTCATCGTGGGCGCCGAGCGTGATTCACGTCCAACGATGATTCACGCACTCTCGATAAGCGTTGCTGATGCGATCCTGTACGGCATGGACCCGCACCTCCTGCGCACCTATGTCACCGTGGCCCGTCTGGCCTCCTTCTCGGAGGCTGCCCGCGAACTGGGCTACACCCAGTCCGCGGTCTCCCAGCACATCGCCGCCCTCGAACAGGACCTCGGCGCGCCGCTGCTCACCCGCCGCCCGGTGAACCCCACAGCAGCCGGCGAACGCCTCCTGGAGCACGCGGGCCCGCTGCTGCTGCGCCTGGCGGCGGCCCGCGCGGACGTCGTACGGATGGCCGCCGCACCCGCGCCCGGCCTGACACTCGCCGCCACTCCGACCGCGCTCGGCCCCGCCGTGCTCGCCGCGCTCCCCGCCGCGGGCGTCACCCTGCGCGTCCTGCCCCGCGACGAGATCCCGGCCGCCGTCGCCACCGGCACCGCCGACCTGGGGCTGCTCGACGGTCTGGCCGCCCCCAGCGACCCCCTGCGCCTGCCCGACGTGGCACCCCTGACCACACACGGCGTCGGCGAGGAACCCGTCGCCGTCCTGCTCCCCGCCGGACACCCCCTCGCCGGCCGCCCGGGCCTGCGCCTCGCCGACCTCGCCGACGCCCGCTGGCTGGACGCACCCGACGCGGCCCTGCCCCTCGCCCAGCTGCGCGCCGCGACCGGCGGCGGCGTCTTCCGCTCTGCCCTGCGCTACGACGGCTCCGACGTCCGCACCCTGACCACTCTCACCGCCACCGGTCACGGCCTCACGCTGCTGCCCCGTCGCACGGCCACCGGCGTCCCCGGCACGGTCGCCGTCCCCGTCACCGCACCCCGGGTCGTCCACCGGGTGGAACTGGTGTACGGCGGGACGCCCGTGGGAGCGGCGGCGGACCTGGTGACAAGCCTTCTCGACAGCGCCTGGGACGCAGGCGAAGGCTAAGGATTCCCGCCTCTGACCATGGGTCAGTCTCACTCGTTCGTGTCTCGTCGCGCCCGCGTGCGCCGGGTAGAGCTCGGGCTGGAGGCGAACCATGGAACAGACCGCTTTGCGTCCCAAGCCGATCCCCGGTCAGGAACGACAGGAACGACAGGAACGAGGGGACGAAACCCCGGCCGACCCGGCCCGGCGACCACACGCCGCGCGCCGCCGCGCCGGCCGGATCAGGACCCTGGTCTTCGGATCGTTCGTAGGCACGGTCCTGGTGCTGTCCGGGGTCGGCATCGGCACGGTCGGCGCCACGGTGATCGGCATGAGCAGACTGGCCGAACTGAAACACCAGGCCCCACAACCGATGTCCAGCCCTGCCCCGTCCCTCACCCCGAGCCCGTCGTGGACGGTCGGCGCGACGCTGGGCGTGGAGGTGGTGGACGCGGAGAAGGTGGGAGCCGTGGTGGTGGGCGTCCATGTGCCCGGCCCGGGCTACGCGGCGGGCCTGGTGCGAGGCGACGTCCTGCTCCAGCTCGGTGACAACCGGGTCGACAGCGCCGCCGACCTGGCCCGCGCGGTGGCCGGGGCCCACCCGGGGAAGGAGGTCAAACTCACGGTGCGACACGAGAGCGGGGGGTACCAGCAGCTGACCGTGGTGCCGGGCGTCGTCACTTGAGAACGCCCGCAGGGACGCGCCCCGCAGGGGCGCTGGGGGCACCCCCGGCCGAAGGCTGGGGGTGGAACTGCGCGACCAGCCACGACGCAGCCGTATTCGCCGTACGGCCGAGACGCACAACGGCGTTTCCGCGCAAACCAGCTCGCGCGCGCCCTCCTCTCCGGGCAGGATGCATGCCGGGGCCCTACAGTCCCCTCACTCGCACAGGGAGGCCCGGATGACCGGCAGCAAGCCCGCGCCCTTCACCGCCGGCGACTACAGGTCCCGCATGACGCGCGCAGCGCGGACCGCCGCGGACGCCGGCCTCGCGGGCCTCCTGATCGCCCCCGGCCCCGACATGGTGTGGCTCACCGGCTACACCCCCACCGCGGTCACCGAACGGCTCACCCTTCTCGTCCTGACCCCCGACCGGGACCCCGTCCTGGTCGTCCCGACCCTGGAGGCCCCCGACGCCGCGAAGTCCGACGGCTCGGCCGTCCTGACCCTGCGGGACTGGACCGACGGCAAGGACTCCTACGCCGTGACCGCCGACCTGCTCGCGAAGGACGGCCGGTTCGGTATCAGCGACAACACCTGGGCCATGCACCTGCTGGGCCTGCAGAAGACACTCCCGGACACCTCGTACGCCTCCCTCACCGACGCGCTGCCCATGCTCCGCGCCGTGAAGGACGCGGCCGAACTCGAACTCCTCGCGGCCGCCGGAGCGGCTGCCGATGCAACGTTCGAGGAGATCCGCAAGGTTCCCTTCGCCGGCCGCCGCGAGTCCGACGTCGGCCATGACCTCGCCGGCCTGCTGCGCCGCTTCGGCCACGAACTGGTCGACTTCACCATCGTCGGCTCCGGCCCCAACGGCGCCAACCCGCACCACGAGGTCGGCGACCGGGTCATCCAGGACGGCGACATGGTCGTGCTCGACTTCGGCGGCCTCAAGGACGGCTACGGCTCCGACACCACCCGCACCGTGCACGTGGGCCCGCCGACCGCCGAGGAGCGCGAGGTGCACGACATCGTGCGCGCCGCCCAGGAGGCCGGCTTCCGGGCCGTACGCCCCGGCGTCGCCTGCCAGGAGGTCGACCGGGCCGCCCGCGCGGTCATCACCGACGCCGGGTACGGCGAGTTCTTCATCCACCGCACCGGCCACGGCATCGGTGTCACCACGCACGAGCCGCCGTACATGATCGAGGGCGAGGAGCAGCCCCTCGTGCCCGGGATGTGCTTCTCCGTGGAACCCGGCATCTATCTGCCCGGCCGCTTCGGGGTGCGGATCGAGGACATCGTCACGGTGACCGAGGAGGGCGGGCGTCGTTTCAACAACACCGCCCGCGAGATGGTCATAGTGGACTGACCGACCCGGCTCCGGGAACACCCGCTCGCCCCTACCCCACCCCGAACGGCAACGGCGCGATCCATGACCCAGGCACCGACACCCACCGCGGACACCGTCCGCCGACTGGTCCGTTCGCTGCTCAAGGAGAGTGCGAACGGAACCCCGGGACCGGACGTCCGGCCCGTCGCCGAGGGCGGCGAGCACTCCACCTGGTGGGTCGGCACCCGCCATGTCCTGCGCCTCGCCCCCGACCGTGAGGCCGCGCTGCGCCGGCGTTGCGAACTGCGCCTGCGCGACCTGGTGCGCCCGCATCTGCCGGTCGCCGTCCCGACCAGCGTCGCGCACGGCGAGTGGGCACCGGGGCTGACGTACACCCTCGACATCGCGATCCCCGGGGGCACGGCCGAGGAGCACGACGTCTCCGCCGTCGGCGAGGCCGATCTGGCCGGGCTGCTCACCGGGCTGCGCGAGGTGCCGGTACGGCAGGCCGAGACGCTCGGCGTGCCGCGCACCCCTCCGCGCTCCCTGGAGGCGCTGCGCCGGATGGCCGTCGCCGCCGCCGAACGCCTCGCCGCCGCCGACGAGTTCGACCCCGGCCGGCTGCACCAGCTCACCCCGCCGGGCGCGGCCCAGCTGGCCGCGCAGCCCGGTGCCGCCGTGCTGGCCCACCACGACCTCAAGGGCGAGCACCTGGTGGTCAGCGCCGACGGCAGGGTCCGCGGTGTCCTCGACTGGACCGGCACGGCCGTGGGCGACCCCGCCGAGGACATCGCCGGGCTCGCCCTCGCGGTCGGCTCCGGCGCGGCCGTCCGCGCCGCCACCCTCGCCGGCTACGGCGCCCGCCCCTGCCTGCGCGGTCTGTGGCTCGCCCGCTGCGACACCGTCATCCGTCTCACCGACCGTCTGGAGGGCCGCGACGACAGCCCCCTGCAGTTGCTGCGCATCCGGCTCGGGCGGGCCTGGGAGACGATCCTGCTGGAGCGGGTGACGGAGCTGCGCGAGGACCCCGAGGACGACGAGCAGCTCTAGCCGGGAGCTCTGGCCGCGCCGGTGCTCACACCTGGGTCAGCACCACGCACGACTCGCCCGGCACCCGCAGCACCCCGTCGGCGTCCGGGGCCGCCACGGTGTCCCACGCGGCCAGCACCTCCACCTTGCCGCTGCCGAGCGGGATCGCCGCCGGTTCCTTCCCCAGGTTGACCGCCACTCGTACGTCCCCGCGCCGGAACGCCAGCCAGCGCGCCCCGTCGTCGTAGGCCACCTTGGTGTCGGCCAGGTCGGGATCGGTGAGGTCCGGCTGCTCGCGGCGCAGGGCGATCAGCCTGCGGTACCAGGCCAGCACGCGCGCGTGCGGCTCGCGTTGCGGCTCCGACCAGTCCAGGCAGGACCGCTCCCGGGTCGCCGGGTCCTGCGGGTCCGGCACGTCCTCCTCGGCCCACCCGTGCGCCGCGAACTCCCGCCGCCTGCCCCGCCGTACCGCCTCCGCCAGGTCCGGGTCCGTGTGGTCGGTGAAGAACTGCCAGGGGGTGCCGGCCGCCCATTCCTCGCCCATGAACAGCATCGGGGTGAAGGGCGCGGTCAGGGTCAGCGTGGCCGCACAGGCCAGCAGGCCGGGCGAGAGGGTGGCCGAAAGCCGGTCGCCCTGGGCGCGGTTGCCGACCTGGTCGTGCGTCTGCGTGTAGCCGAGCAGCCGGTGCCCCGCCACCCGCGCGCGGTCCAGCGGCCGGCCGTGGTGCCGGCCGCGGAAGTCGGAGTACGTGCCGTCGTGGAAGTAGCCGCCGGTGAGCGTCTTGGCGAGGGCGCCGAAGGAGTCACGCGCGAAGTCGGCGTAGTAGCCCTGGGACTCGCCGGTCAGGGCGGTGTGCAGGGCGTGGTGGAAGTCGTCGTTCCACTGCGCGTCCAGGCCGAGCCCGTGCTCCGCGCGGGCGGTGATGACGCGAGGGTCGTTCAGGTCGGACTCGCCGACGAGGAACAACGGCCGGCCCGACTCGCCCGCCAGGGCGGCCACGGCCGACGACAGCTGCTCCAGGAAGTGGCACGCGCGCGTGTCGCGCAGCGCGTGCACCGCGTCCAGACGCAGCCCGTCGATCCGGTAGTCCCGCAGCCAGGCCAGCGCGCTGCCCACCAGATACGCGCGCACCTCGTCCGAACCCGGGGCGTCCAGGTTGACCGCCGCGCCCCAGGGCGTGTGGTGCGTCTCCGTGAAATACGGCCCGAACGCGGGGAGGTGGTTGCCCGACGGACCGAGGTGGTTGTGGACGACGTCCAGGACGACGCCGAGTCCGAGTTCGTGCGCCCGGTCGACAAACCGTTTCAGCGCCTCGGGTCCGCCGTACGGCTCGTGCACCGCCCACAGCGAGACCCCCTCGTATCCCCAGCCGTGCCGGCCGGGGAACGGGCAGAGCGGCATCAACTCCACGTGGGTGACGCCCAGTTCCGCCAGGTGGTCCAGGCATGCGGCGGCCGCGTCCAGGGTGCCTTCCCGGGTGTACGTGCCCACGTGCAGCTCGTAGAGCACCGCGCCCGGCAACGCACGTCCCAGCCACGCGGCCCGCCACTCGTACCGGGTGTGGTCGACGACCGCGCTCAGTCCGTCCGGGCCGTCCGGCTGGCGGCGCGAGCGCGGGTCGGGCCGCACCGGTCCGTCGTCCAGCGCGAACCCGTACCGCGTGCCGTCCTCGGCGTCCGCCTCCCCGGCCCACCAGCCCGGCCGCCGCGGGTCGCGGTCCAACGCGCGCGTGGCGCCGTCGCAATGGAGCGTCACACGGTCTGCCTGCGGTGCCCACACCTCGAACTGCACGGACGGTCCCCTTCGTCTGGCTCATCGTGAGGTAGTACGTCCATCGTGCCGCGAAAGGCGATCAGTCCGCTTTGAATCCCGGCTTTCCCGGCGGGTGTCGCCGTACGTACGCGCGCGTGGCGGCCGTTTCCCCGTTTTCTGGACACCCGGGGTTCACTGACCCAGAATCAGCACCGTGACGTCGTCCTTCGAGTTCAACACCTATCCCGCGCGGTTGTCCGACGCGGAGCGTGAGAAGGCGCTGAGCGTGCTGCGCGACGGCGTCGTCATGGGACGGCTGTCGCACGACACCTTCGTACGCCGCATGGAGCTGGCGCTCGCCGCCCGCCGCGTGGACGAACTCGCCGCGCTCACCGCCGACCTGCCCCAGGAGAACCGCTTCGCGCGCGTGTTCTTCGGCACCGTCGAGGCCGTCTCCGGGTTCACGGTACGGCTGCGCCGGGCCTGGCAGGCCGAGCGGCTGCCCAAGCTGCTGCTGCCGCACCCGGGCGCCGGGCACCCGCTGCGGATCGGCCGCGACCCCGCCAACGGGCTGCGGCTCAGCCACGACACGGTCTCCCGGGTGCACGCCGAACTCCGGCATCAGGGGGGTCTGTGGGTCCTCAGGGACCTCGGCTCCACCAACGGCACGACCGTGAACGGCCGCCGGGTGACCGGCGCCGCCGTCGTCCGCGAGGGCGACCAGGTGGGCTTCGGCCGCATGCACTTCCGCCTCGCAACCGGCTGAAGGAACCGGCCCGACCGTGCCGTCGCCCCGTCCGCACCGTCTGCTCATGACCGGCTGAACAGTCCGGCCCGGACCTGCCGTCGGCTCGGGACCGGCCGAAGACGTCCCGTCCGCACGCGACTCTCCGAAGGCGTCCGGGGCGGATGAGGGTGTCGCTCCCCGCGGTTCGAGCGCGGCTTTCCGATCGTGGTCGGGTGGACGCGTACCGCGCGGGCCGGCTCCGTGGGCGCGGTCGGCGGGCGTGCCTCGCGTGGTGTGGCTTCTCGCTCGTGAGCGGTCGGGCGGCGTTTGCGTGTGCAGGTTTTCCGCCGTCGGTTGCGCGGATGCGGCCCGTGTGGGACGGCCTCCGCTCAGTCGGCTGAATGCACACCCTGCAGATGGGCCTCCTGCTCACAGCCGGCTGAACACGTGCCGCTCCGCTGGGCTTTTCCCCCGCTCTCGTCCGAACGCCTCCCGCGCGGTGGCCGAAAAGCGTTTGTCCGTCGCAGTGTTGACGTACCTCCCAAGTCGTGACTCACTGTGCGTACGCCATGTACATCATGTGAACCGACGGCACCGCATTGTGGAGGTGTGTTCTGCCGCCACTCCTCCGCTACCCGTCCGTGGACGAGCTCGCCTCCCGGGCGGCCGCGCTGGTTGCCGACCGTCCGCGGGACGCCCGGCTGCGCAGGGTCGGGACCTCCCGCGCGGGCACGCCGATGTGGCTGCTTTCCATCGGTCACGGCAGCCGGCACGCCCTCGTCGTCGCGGGCCCGCACGCCAACGAACCCGTCGGTGGCGCCACCGTGCTACGGCTGGCCGCCCGGGTCCTCGACAACCCACGGCTCACCGAGGACGCCGACGTCACCTGGAACCTGCTGCTGTGCCTGGACCCGGACGGCTCGCGCCGCAACGAGGGCTGGCTCGCCGGGCCGTACACCCTGGGCCACTACTTCCGGAACTTCTTCCGGCCCGGCTTCCTGGAGCAGCCCGAGTGGCTGCCCGACGGGGCCGACGCCGTGGCGCTGCCCGAGACCCGTGCGCTCCTCGACGTCCAGGACGAACTGCGGCCCTTCCTCCAGTGCTCGCTGCACGGCGTCGACGTCGGCGGCGGCTTCGTCGAGCTGACCCGCGACCTGCCGGGCCTCGCCCAGCGCCTCGCGCACACCGCGAACCGGCTCGGCATCCCCCTCGAACTCGGCGCCAACGACACCCTGTACTGGCCCACGCTGGGCCCGGCCGTCTACCGTGTGCCGCCGCCCCGCCGGGGCGATCCGGCCGCCGCCATCACCGAGGCGGCCGTCGAGTCCACCTGGTTCCACCCGCACCGGCACGGCACGGTCACCGCCATCGTCGAGGCGCCCATGTGGGGTGTCACCGCCGTCCAGGACGGCGCACCGCCCGCGGACCGCGACGCGGCGCTGCGTGCCGCCAGCAGGGCCCTGCGCGAGGACACACGCCTCCTGGACGACGTCCTGGCCCGGGTCCGGCCCCAGCTGTCCGCGGCACCGGACGCGGCCCGTCTGCTCCCGCCGGTCGACGACTTCCTGCTCGTCCGCCCGGGCCTCGCCGACGCCTGGGACCCCGACACCGATGCCGGCAGCGCGCGCCCGCTGCCCCCGCTCAGCACCGCCCACCTGGTCGCCCTGCGCATCGCCGGGCGCCGACTGGTCCTGCGCACCGCAGGGCTGCTGCACCAGCTGCTGCGCAGCACCGGCCACGACCCCGCCGGCGCCCTGCCCGACCTGGACCGGCTGATCGACACCTGGTGCGCGGACTACCACGAGAACCTCGGCGCCCGCTGGATCCCGGTCGCACGGCAGGCCGAGTACCAGACACGCGTGGTCCTGAGCACATTCGAACTGGCGCATCGCCACGCGCGCGTGCTTGCTCGTTCGGGTGAGCCGGACTGGGGCGCCGAGGCCGCCGTGCCGATGCACCGGGAATGACCCATCTGATCAGAGCGACAGCGGCCGGCGGTGCTCTGCTGGCGGCCGCCGCCCTCCTCGTCACCGCACCGGCGCAGGCCGCCCCCGGCCACACACGCGACGGCGACTACCTCAACCTGACCATCAGCAAGGAGGGGGACGGCCGGGCCGGCGGCACGCGCGGCACGCTGCTGCTGTGCGACCCGCCCCAGGGGCACTCCCGCGCGGCCGAGGCCTGTGCCGAACTCGCCGCGGTGGGCGGTGACATCACGCGCATCGCCCCGGCCAAGGGCGCGATCTGCCCGATGATCTACGCCCCGGTCACCGCGCAGGCGCGCGGCGAGTGGAACGGCCGGCCGATCGAGTACCGCGAGACGTTCTCCAACTCCTGCGTGATGGCGGCCCGCACCGGCCCGGTCTTCGCCCTCGACGGCTGACCCCCGGGGCGGCGTGCGGTCCACCCCGGTCCCCGGTACCGGCCCCGAGCCCTCACGCCGCCCGCTCACGCGCGTGCTGCGCGGCCGCCAGCACCGTCCGGGCCTGGTGCTCCACCTGGCGCTCCACCGGCACCCAGCGGGCCCGGAAACGCTCTGCGTAGGCGTCGCACCAGGAGGCCACGAGCTCCTCCAGGCGCGGCGCCGCGCGGTCGTCCGCCTCCCGCAGTACCCGCAGCAGCATCGACGCCGCCCGCAACGGCAGCCGCCGCCCGAAGGCGTCCACACTGCCGACGTACGCCATCGTGGTGTCGATCGGCTGCCGTTGGATCCAGTCCTCGGCCAGCCCGGGGATCAGCCCCAGCGCCCAGCGGGCGGCCCGCAGGAGCGGTCCGTCCAGGCCGTCCAGCCGGGGCAGCGTCTCGGTCAGCACCCGCTCCACCTCCCGCGAGTCCTGCAGCAGCCGGCGTGCCAGCCGCCGCATCGCCGCCGCCGGCGCCGGGTGCGGTGCCGGGTCGTCGACCAGGTCGCTCGCCCACATCGGCACCTCGACCACCGCCGTCAGACCGCCGTAGCGGTGTGCGTGGTACCAGGTGCTGTGCCGTGCGTCGTCCGGCATGCTCGGGTAGGCCACCCCCGAGTCCGGGCCTGGCATCACCCGGACGCCCGGCCCGGAGGCGGGCCAGCCCGCGGCGTCCGAGGCGCCCGTCTCCACCGGGATGTGCAACTCCGCGGCCGACTTGGCGAACGGCTCGGCGAGCCCCGGCACGTCCTTCGTCAGTTGCACCCAGCTGCCGCCCAGATCGGTGCCGTGCAGGGTCACCTGGAGGTAGGGGCGCAGTTCGTCGATCACCCCGAGCAGTGCCACGGTCTCCGGCGGCAGCCGGTCCGGCGGCAGCACCGACGGCGACCACTCCGGCTGCTCGGGGCCCGCCGGACGGTAGAAGCCGAGGTGGTAGTCGAGCAGGCTGCGCGGGGCCGGGGTGACGTGCAGGCTCGCCCCGTCCGGGTCCGCGCACAGCAGGAAGTGCCAGGACGTCTCCGCCCGTAACTCCCGCTCGTTCAGCACCCGCTCGGCCAGGACCTGGAGCGTGCCGCCCCCGGTCGGTTCGTTGGCGTGGGCGCCCGCGACCACCAGGACCGCCCGCCGGGAGTGCCCCACGGACAGCAGGTGCAGCGGTCTGCCCGCGCGAGAGACGCCGATCTGCCGCAACGTGCACAGGTTGGGCCGGTGAGCGGCCAATGCCCGGGCGGTCGCGGTCAGTTCGGGAACACTGGGGTAGCGCAGCTCCGGCAGGAGACTCACCCCCGACTTGTCCGCCCGGCTTCGCATTTCCCAGTCCCGCACGGCATAGGTGAACTGTCAAGAACCTCCCGGGGGAGGCTCCAGGGGGCGCCCAGGGGCATGTGCGGCAGGCCGGCAGGGCGGTTGGCGCCGATGGGGGTGCAAAGCCATTACGGGGCGCGGAACGGTTCCGCGCGCCGTTACGGACGCCGGCCGAGCCCGGCGAGTTTCGGCAACCTCCCGAACCGGCCCCACATTCACTCGTACGGGTGAATGTGGGGGGCTTGGTCCCCGTCTCCCACTCGCTCCAGCAGCACCACCGGCAGCCCCTCGAAGAGCTCGGCCACGCGCGCGTGCCCCGTGAACTCCCGCCGCGGCGTCAGGGCATCCGCCCACCGCCCCGGCGGCAGCGGCAGCACCGTGTCCCGCCAGCCGCCCGCCGCGGCCAGCCGCAGCGACAGCCGGGTCACCGCCGTGACCACCTCCCCGGAGCGCGTGAACGCCAGACAGTGCGCCGCGGCCGGCCCCTCGGCGGCCAGCGGCGCGTACGTCGCCGTGTCGCCGAAGACGTCCGGACGCCGTGCCCGCAACCGCAGCGCCGCTGCCGTCAGCGCGTCCTTCTCGCCCGGGTGTCCGAGCGGGAAGGAGACCGGCCGCCGGTTGTCCGGGTCCACCAGTGCCCGGTACTCGCCCTCCGTGCCCTGGTAGACGTCCGGCACGCCCGGCATCGTCAGATGGACCAGAGCCGTGCCGAGGACGTTCGCCCGGACATGCGGCCCCAGGGAGGCACGGAAGGCCGTCACACGCTCGCCCGGCGCCCCGCACGGCCCCGCCGCGACGAACGAGGCCACCGCCTCCTCGTACGGCGGCTCCTGCTCGGTCCAGCTCGTGTACAGGCCCGCCTCCCGCACATGCTTCAGCAGCGCCCCCTGCACCCGCTCGGGGTCCGCCGGGCCCAGCCCGAACACCGTCTGCCAGGCCGCCCAGGCCAGCTGCGCGTCAGGTACGCCCTCCCCGTCCCGGGTCACCTCCGTCAGCACGTCCGCCCACCGCTCCGGACACTCCGTCAGCACGGCCAGCGCCGCCCGCACGTCGGCGCTGCGCTTGGTGTCGTGCGTCGTCACCACCGTCCCGGTGAGCGGCCAGTCGCGCTGCACGCGCGCGCAGTACGCGTGGAAGGCGTCCGGGGACACCCCCGGACCGCCGGGATCACCACCCACCTCGGTCGCCGACAGCAGGGGTACATAGCGGTAGAACGCCGTGTCCTCGACGGACTTGGCACGCAGCGCCGAGGCGGTCTGCGCGAACCGCACCCGGAACTCCGCGGGCCCCGGTCCGTCCCCGCCCACCAGCAGCCCGCGCACCACGTCCACCGCCCCGGCCTCCTCGGGCACCAGGAAGGCCTGCCGGGCCTCCTCCGCGGCCTGCTCGGTGACGACGGCGGCCACGTCACCGGAGGCGTACGGCCGGTACACCCGCATCCGCACCAGCAGCTCCTGCAGCGCGGTGCGCAGCGCCCAGGGCGCCCGGTCGCGCAGCGCGGGGTCCGGGGACGTCGCGCACACGCGCGTGGCCACCCGCGTCAGCCGGTCCGTCTCGGCCGCCAGCTCGTGCGTGAGCACCCTGTACGCCGCCCGCCGCACCGTCGCCGCCCAGTCGCCGCCCCGGTCCGTCTGCGGGGCCGCGAACCGCCGGTACTGGCCGAGCAGTTCACCGGCCCCCGCGGGATCCGTGAACAGGCCGTCCACCTGCCGCAGCGCGTCGTACCCGGTGGTGCCTGCGACCGGCCAGCCGGCCGGCAGGTGCTCGCCGTCGGCCAGGATCTTCTCCACGACCGTCCAGCGCCCGCCGGTCGCCTCGTGCAGCCGGGCGAGATAGCCGTCGGGGTCGGCGAGCCCGTCGGGATGGTCGACGCGCAGCCCGTCCACCACTCCCTCGTGCAGCAGCTGGAGGATCTTGGCATGGGTGGCCTCGAACACCTCCGGGTCCTCCACCCGCACCCCGATCAGCTCGGAGATGCTGAAGAACCGCCGGTAGTTCAGCTCGGTGCGGGCCAGCCGCCACCACACCGGGCGGTACCACTGGGCGTCCAGCAGCTGCGGCAGCGGCAGCTCCCCGGTGCCCTCCCGGAGCGGGAAGGCGTGCTCGTGATAGCGCAGCACGTCCCCGTCGACCACGAGCTGCCCGAGCACGTCGCCGACCGGTCCGCCGAGCACCGGCAGCAGCAGCTGCCCGCCCTGCGCCTCCCAGTCGACGTCGAACCAGCGCGCGTACGGCGACTTCGGGCCCTCCCTCAGGACCTCCCACAGGGCGTGGTTGTGGCGGGGGGACATGGCCATGTGGTTCGGCACGATGTCGATGATCAGGCCGAGACCGTGGGCTCGCGCGGTGCGGGCGAGTGCGCGCAGTCCCTCCTCGCCGCCGAGTTCCTCGCGCACGCGCGCGTGGTCCACGACGTCGTAGCCGTGGGTGGAGCCGGGGACGGCCTCCAGGACGGGGGAGAGGTGGAGGTGGGAGACGCCGAGCGAGGCGAGGTACGGCACGGCGGAGGAGGCTGCCGAGAAGGGGAAGCCGGGCTGGAGCTGCAGTCGGTAAGTGGCCGTCGGGACGGTGGGGGCGGTTCGCTCGGCTGTCATACGGATGTATGTACCCGTCTGGTTGGGTTCTGTGTCACAGTGCGGGCCCGGTGGGGGCTGGTCGCGCAGTTCCCCGCGCCCCTGACGGGGCGCGCTTATGCGGGCCTCTTCAGGACGGTCAGGCTCCGGCCCACCAACGTGAGTCGCGCCCCCGCGTCCACCTTCGATCCCGGTGGCACCGCCTCGGTGAGTGCCGTGTCGACCACCGCTTCCCACTCGCGGCCGTGGTTCACCGGGACCACGAAGTCCAGCGGGTCCGGTGACGCGTTGAACATGAGCAGGAACGAGTCGTCGGCGACGCGTTCTCCGCGCGGGCCCGGTTCCGAGATCGCGTTGCCGTTGAGGAACACCGTCAGGGCCGACGCCTGTGCCGAGTCCCAGTCCTGCTGGGTCATCTCGTGGCCCTGGGGGGTGAACCAGGCGATGTCGGAGAGCTCGTCGTGAGTGCCTTCCACCGGGCGGCCGTGGAAGAAGCGGCGGCGCCGGAAGACCGGGTGCTCCTTGCGCAGCCTTGCCATCGCGCGGGTGAAGGACAGCAGGTCGCTCTCGTCGTCGGGGGCCGGCCAGTCCACCCAGGACACCTCGTTGTCCTGGCAGTACGCGTTGTTGTTGCCCTGCTGTGTACGCGCGAACTCGTCGCCGTGTCCGATCATCGGCACGCCCTGGGACAGCATCAGCGTGGCGGCGAAGTTCCGCATCTGGCGGTCGCGCAGTTCGAGGATCGCGGGGTCGTCGGTGTGTCCCTCGACCCCGCAGTTCCACGAGCGGTTGTGGCTCTCGCCGTCCCGGTTGTCCTCGCCGTTGGCCTCGTTGTGCTTGTCGTTGTACGACACCAGGTCGTGCAGTGTGAAGCCGTCGTGGCAGGTCACGAAGTTGATGGAGGCCAGCGGGCGGCGGCCGTCGTCCTGGTAGAGGTCGGAGGAACCGGTGAGGCGGGAGGCGAACTCGGCCAGTGCGCGGGGCTCGCCCCGCCAGAGGTCGCGCACCGTGTCGCGGTACTTGCCGTTCCACTCGGTCCACAGCGGCGGGAAGTTGCCCACCTGGTAGCCGCCCTCGCCCACGTCCCACGGCTCGGCGATCAGCTTCACCTGGGAGACCACCGGGTCCTGCTGCACCAGGTCGAAGAACGACGACAGCCGGTCCACCTCGTGGAACTGCCGGGCCAGGGTCGCCGCGAGGTCGAAACGGAAGCCGTCGACGTGCATCTCGGTGACCCAGTAGCGCAACGAGTCCATGATCATCTGGAGGACGTGGGGCGAGCGCATCAGCAGGGAGTTGCCCGTGCCCGTCGTGTCCATGTAGTAGCGCGGGTCGTCCGTCAGGCGGTAGTAGGACTGGTTGTCCAGGCCGCGGAAGGACAGGGTCGGGCCCAGGTGGTTGCCCTCGGCGGTGTGGTTGTAGACCACGTCCAGGATCACCTCGATCCCGGCCTCGTGCAGTGCCCGGACCGCCGACTTGAACTCCAGGACCTGCTGACCGCGGTCGCCCCAGGAGGCGTACGAGTTGTGCGGGGCGAAGAAACCGATGGTGTTGTAGCCCCAGTAGTTGTTCAGTCCCATGTCGACCAGCCGGTGGTCGTTCACGAACTGGTGGACCGGCATCAGCTCCAGCGCCGTGACGCCCAGTTCGGTGAGATGCCCGATGATCGCCGGGTGCGCCAGGCCCGCGTAGGTGCCGCGGAGCTCCTCGGGCAGGCCCGGGTGGCGCATGGTCAGGCCCTTCACATGGGCCTCGTAGATCACCGTGTGGTGGTACTCGGTGCGCGGCCGCCGGTCGTCGCCCCAGTCGAAGTACGGGTTGATCACCACCGACGTCATGGTGTGCGGCGCCGAGTCCAGGTCGTTGCGGCTGTCGGGGTTGCCGAAGCGGTAGCCGTACACCTCCTCGCCCCAGCCCACCGACCCGCTGACCGCCTTCGCGTACGGGTCGAGCAGCAGCTTCGCCGAGTTGCAGCGCAGACCGCGCCCGGGGTCGTACGGGCCGTGCACCCGGAAGCCGTAGCGCTGCCCGGGCATCACGCCCGGCAGGTACGCGTGCCGGACGAAGGCGTCGCTCTCGCGCAGCTCCACCGCGGTCTCGGAGCCGTCGTCGTGCAGCAGACACAGCTCCACTCGGTCCGCGGCCTCCGTGTACACCGCGAAGTTGGTCCCGGCGCCGTCGTACGTGGCGCCGAGCGGATATGCCTCTCCAGGCCAGACCTGCATGAAGTCGACTCTTCCAGGTGTGCCTTACGCCCGGGGGCGCCTTGGTCATGAGTCTGCCCGAAAGTAATGGAACCCCAGGTGACTTACGCCCCTCTTACCCCGCGACCAGTGCACACAGCGACCCATGTGGCGAAGTGTGCCGAACCAGTGGGGCCGACACGTACTCCCTGTGACAAAGGGGGAGTAGGGGGAAGATGTGCGCAAGATAGTGCACCGCCATCTGGGCAAGGTGGTGGCCGGTGCGGGACTGGCGGTGGCGGGGACCGCCGTGATGGTCGGGATAACCCTGCCGGGTACGGCAGGGGCGGACGAGTCGGGAGGAACCAACGGGAACGGCACGGCAACCGCGCAGGACGCGGGCCAGGGGTCGGGTGCCGTCAAGCCGGGTGTGGTGGAAGAGGCCCCGGCCGAGGGGAAGAAGGGCACGGGCAGTGACCCGCTGACCGACGACGAGACCAAGCGCGTCGAACAACTCGCCCTGACCAAGCAGATGTTCAACACCGGGGAGAACGCCGAGGGCCGCCGCGGCCCCGAGCGGCTCAGCGTCGATCTCGCCGATCCGGACGCGAAGGAACTGGACGACGCGAACACGCCGCGCCGCGCGGACGTCACGTTCTACGACTACCGCAACGACACCCTCGTCACCCGGACCGTCAACCTCGACACCGGCAAGGTCGAGCAGACCACCAGCCGGCAGGGCGTCCAGCCGCCGCTCAGCCACGACGAGAACGTCCAGGCGCTCAAGCTGCTGATCGGTGATCCGCTCGGCGCCGGCCTCAAGGCAGACTTCAAGGACGCCACGGGCAAGGAACTGACCGATCCGGAGCAGCAGTTGCTGCTCAACAGCGCGGTCTACCGCGCCACCCCGGGCGCCCAGCCGGCCGCGCTCGACAAGTGCGGCGAACACCGCTGCGTGCGGCTCTTCCCGAAGGTCAAGAACGGGCCGTGGATCGACGCCAGGTCGCTCATCGTCGACCTGAGCGCGCGCAAGGTCGTGAAGCTCGGCCGCTGAGCCGGCTCCGTTCGCGCATCCCCTCATCTCACACCTCCCGTACGAGGAGTCATTTCGTCATGCACGTGAACGAGCGCGCGACCACGCGCGCGTACAGAGTCGGCCGTGCCCGCAGGACGGCCGCCGTGGGCCTGTCCGTGGCCGCGCTGGCGGCCGGTGCGACCACGGCCGCCGGACCCGCCGCCGCCCAGCCCGAGCGGGCCGCCGCGGCCGCCGCCGACTGCTCCGCCGCCTACCGCATCGAGCAGAAGCTCTCCACCGGCACCACCTGGCGGATGTGCTGGCGCTACGACAGCAAGGCCGGACTGGTCCTGGAGCACATCTCCTACCAGCCCAAGGGCGAGTCGGCCCCCATCAAGGTCCTCTCCAGCGCCCGCCTCGCCCAGATCGACGTCCCCTACGACGACGGCAGCGTCGAGTACGACGACCTGACCGGCTTCGGCTTCGCCCAGGGCCTGGTGCCGCTCGACACGGCCGAGTGCCCCGGCGGCACCATCAAGAGCATCAAGGTCCCCGACGCCTGGGACCCGGCCCACCCCAACGTCAACGGCCTCTGCACCACCACCCGTTCGCGCGGCCACGCGTACCGGATGCAGGCCGACACCGGCAACCGGGTGTTCCAGCAGCAGGGCAAGGACCTGCTGATCTACACCGTCAACAAGGTCGGCTGGTATGAGTACATGACCGAGTGGCGGTTCCAGGACGACGGCACGATCAACATGAACGTCGGCGCCACCGGCAGCCTTTCACCGGGCGACTACGACGCCGGGGACGGCCGCGGCTGGCCGATCGGCAAGGGCGCCCACGCCTACGCCACCAGCCACAGCCACAACGTGTTCTGGAAGCTGGACTTCGACCTCGACGGCTCCTCCAAGAGCCGCGTCGAGCAGTACGACTCGGTGGTCAGCCCGCCGGCCCGCGGCCAGGAGGCGCCGAGCAACAAGACCACCCGCACCAATGTGACGAAGGAACTCGCCGGCGACGCCAAGAACATGCGCTGGTGGCGTGTGGTCAGCACAGCGGGCAAGAACAAGGACGGGCACGCCCGTTCGTACGAGATCGTCCAGGGCGCCACCAACAAGTACCCGGGTCACGGTTTCACCAAGCACGACGTCTACTTCACCCAGTACGACAAGTGCGAGCAGTTCGCCAGCAACAACCCGGGCTGTGCCACCGGTCACCCCAAGACCGTCGACCAGTGGGTCAACGGCCAGACCCTCACCAACCCCGTGGTCTGGGTGAACGTCGGTTTCCACCACATCGCGCGTGACGAGGACCAGCAGCCCATGCCGGTCCACTGGCAGGGCTTCTCCATCGCCCCGCGTGATGTCACTGCTATGAATCCGCTCACTCCGGCCGAGCTCGCCGATCAGAACGGACGTCCCGGAAACGGTAGTTGAGAAACGACCTGTCCATCCGGCTGCACCGCCGACCGCTCCCGGAGTACCCTTCCTTGATCGTTGGCACAGGGAGAGCTCGGGGGAGCGGAAGGCGGTGCACGGGTGGGCTCGGGAGGCCTGGAGCTGCCCCCTGGTGACGAGGGTCACGAGGGAAACTCCACAGACGTCCCGCCCGGCGCGGTGTCCCTGGCCCGGCCGATGGACGCCACGGGCTCCATCGGGCCGGAGCTGGAATGGGACGCCGACGCCTGGCTCGAGGTGCGTACGCGCGCCCAGCGGGCCGGCCGGGCCTACATCTGGCTGAACCTGGTCGAGCAACGGCTGCGCACCGTCGTGGCCGCCGTGCTGCGGCCCATCTACGAACCCGTCCACGGCGACGAGTGGGTGGTCGCCGCCGCCGGGCCCGCCGGTCAGGAGTGGGTCCAGCGGGCGGCCGCGGTCCGCGAGGTCAGCCGCCGCAAGGGCTATCTGCTCGACCCGGCCGACGACAACGTGCTCAGCTTCCTCACCCTCCCGCAGCTGCGCGAGCTGATGGTGCAGCACTGGCCCTGCTTCGAGCCGTACTTCGACGAGCGCCGCGACGTCGAACTCGCCCTGGACGAGCTGGAGGTGACCCGCAACGTCGTCTCCCGCAACCGGGCGCTCTCCGAGGCCGTCCTCAACCAGGCCGAGCGCGCCTCCGCCCGGCTCCTGGAGATGCTCGGCGCGGGCGGCGACGTACCCTCCGCGCGCCGGCTCCCCGTGGACGCCGTCGAGGACCTCGTCGGCGACCGCTACGCCGACGTCGTCGCCGTCCATCCCGACCGGGTCCGGCTCATGCGCCAGTTCCCCGCCGAGGACCTCTTCGGCGGCGCCCGCCGCCTGGACGCCATCGGCATCGGCCTCAACCTGCTCGTGCAGAACTTCTCCGGCCGCCGCCTGGTCCGCCTCGCCGAGACCGGCTGCCGGGTCCGGCTCCTCTTCCTCAACCCCGCCTCCAGCGCGGTCAAGCGCCGCGAGCGTGAACTCGGGATGAAACGGGGCGAACTCGGCCGCTCGGTCGAGATGAACATCCTCCATATGCGTCGGGTCCGCTCCCGGCTGCGCGACCCGGGCGCCTTCGAGATCCAGGTGTACGACGACACCCCGCGCTTCTCCGCCTACCTCGTGGACGGCGACGGCGCCGACGGCGTCGCGATCATCCAGTCCTATCTCCGCGGGGCGCGGGGCATGGAGTCACCGGTGCTGGTGCTGCGCAACGGCAACAAGGTGGTCAAGTCGGACGACGTGGTGGAAACGGGACTCTTCCCGACGTACCGCGAGGAGTTCGAGATGGCTTGGGCGGATTCGCGCCCGGTGTCCTGACGCGGGGACGGCGGTAAGCGGAACGCGGTCCTCTGATTGTCAGTGGCGCATGCGAGGGTGGAGACCACTGGGGGAAAGCACCACCAAGAAGGGGGGCCGCCCATGGGCTGGCACCAGGAGCTCCTGATCGGCTTCGACCTGGAGACGACGGGTACGGATCCGCGCGAGGCGCGGATCGTCACGGGCGCCGTGATCGAGGTCAGGGCCGGGCAGGAACTGGGCCGCCGCGAATGGCTGGCGGATCCGGGCGTCGAGATCCCGGCCGACGCGGTGGCGGTGCACGGCATCAGCAACGAGCGGGCGGCGGCCGACGGCAGACCGGCCGACCAGGTCGCCGACGCCCTCGCGGACGTCCTCACCGGCTACTGGAAGACAGGCGTCCCGGTCGTCGCCTACAACGCGGCCTTCGACCTCACGCTCCTCACGGCGGAGCTGCGCCGCCATGGACTCCCGTCCCTCTCCGACCGCCTCGGCGGCCTCGACCCCGCGCCGGTCGTCGACCCGTACACCATCGACCGCCGGGTCGACCGCTACCGCCGCGGCAAGCGCAACCTCGAAGCGGTCTGTGCCGAGTACGGCATCACCCTCACCGCCGCCCACAACGCCTCCGCCGACGCCCTCGCCGCGGCCCGCCTGGCCCACGCGATAGCCGAGCGCCACCCGAAGATCGCGGCGCTGGGCCCGGCGGAGCTGCATCGCCGCCAGGTGGAGTGGTACGCGGAGTGGGCGGCGGACTTCCAGAGCTTCCTGCGCCGCAAGGGAGAGGCCGACGCGGTGGTGGACGGGGCGTGGCCCCTGCGGGAGCTGGCCGAAGCGGTCTGAGTACTGGGCCGGTTGGGCGGTTCGTCCAGCGCGGGCCGGTGGGGGCTGGTCGCGCAGTTCCCCGCGCCCCTTCGGGGCGCTCCTCGGCGGCCGTGGCTCAGAAGGGGTACCACCGCACCGACTCGTCGCCCTGTCGCAGTGACGTCACCCGGCGCTTGAACTCCGCCAGTGCCTTCGGGTTGGTCGGGGCGTGCTGGGCGACCCAAGCACAGCTCGCCGTCTCCCGGGCCCCGCGCAGCACGCCGCACCCCTCCCACTCACGCACATCCCACCCGTAGGCCTCGGTGAACGAGGCGTACGCCTCGTCGGGCATCCCGTACCGGTCCCGGGACAGCGCCATGACGACCAGGTCGTGCTCGCGCAGGTCCGACGAGAAGGTCTCCAGATCGACCAGCACCGGACCCTCCGGTCCGATGTGCACATTGCGGGGCAACGCGTCCCCGTGGATCGGCCCCGGCGTCAGATGCGGCGTCAGCGCGGCCGCGGCCGCCGCGAAGCCGTCCCGGCGCTCCCGCAGATACGCCGCGTCCGCGGGGTCGATCGCCTCGCCGGCGAGCCGCAGCCAGCGCTCCACACCGCCCAGCAGCTCGCGGGGCGGCAATGCGAAGGGAGGTGAGGGCAGTGCGTGCACGATCCGCAGCAGTCCGGCCAGATCGCGCGGCTCGGCGGGGCGTACGGGGTCGGGCAGCCGGTGCCACACGGTCAACGGGTGCCCCTCGACGAGCCGCGCCTTCGGCTCGGCGGCCCGTACGGCCGGTACGCCCGCCTCCGCCAGCCACCCGGCGATCTCCAGCTCGCGCCGGGCCCTGTCGAGTAGCTCGGCGTCCCGGCCCACCTTCACCACCAGGTCCCCGGCGGCGAACACCGCGTTCTCGCCCAGGGCGAGGAGCGAGGCGTCGGCCGCCGTACCGGGCAGCACACCCGCCGCGGCCAGTACGTCCCGTGCCCTTGCCTCGTCCATCGTCCGCCTCCGTGTCCGTCCCGCTGTACGGCGGCCAGTCTCGCATCCACGGAGGTGGGACCAGGTGCGCGGTGCCTTGACGGGACCAGCTGCCTTCACGACATGTCAGCCGCTCCTTGTGTGCGACCGGTCGGGCCTGGTCATGGTCTTGAATCCTCCCCTCCCTATGGGTAAGAAGGGAGGGGATTCCTGGCTCAGGCAGCCATCGGGGGCAGCGCCCCAGGTGGTCTTACACCCTTGGCGCCAGCCGGGTTGAGACCAGCCCGGATGAGCATCACGCGGGCGGAGTTCTTGTCTCTGGGGGAGGAGACTCCGCAACGGATGGAGGTGTAGGTGCGCTCTCCCAGCGGCTGGGGGCCCCACGCCCTTAAGGCAGTGGGGGAGCGTGCTTGGCTCTCGCTCCGCAGTGCGCGCAGTCCATCGTGGTGTGCGCGGGGTGGACCAGGTGGACGGTGCGTCCGTGCTTGCGTCCCATCTCGATCAGGGCCTGTTTGGTGGCGCCGGTGGCGGCGTCGGTGGCCTTCCGGGCCATCGAAGTCCTGGCGAGGAATTGCGGCTTGAAGTCTTCGATGGCCAACACGTCATGGTCTGTGACGACCTTCTTGGCCCATTTGCGGCCGGTGTCCTGGCGCTGGCGTGCGACCTTACGGTCAGAGCGACCCCGCCCGCCAGGTGCAGCATTCCGTCCTTCAGTCGGAAACCGCGCCGGGTGTAGTTGAGGGTGGGCGGCGCCTCGCTTTTCTTCTTCCATCTGGGCATTCCGGCTCGGCGTGCCATAGGGAGCCGGTCCTTGATGTCCTTGACCGCCTTGGCGCGGGACTTGCCGGAATCTCGGACGATCTGTTGCTGCGGCACCGAGCTACCCTCGCGCAGCCACGGGTTTGCCCTGCGCGCCTCGGTCAGCATCTTGTCGAGCTGTGCCGGACCGCACGTCCGGTTGTCCCCAGTGGCCTGGTTGTGCAAGTGCATAGCCTTGGACTTGGCCACACACTCGTTCCACACCCACCGGCACCGATGCCACTCCGCCATCAGGGCTGTGCGGGCCATGGACGACATACGCAGCCGAAACGTCCACCGGGCGTGCTCCACCCCGTTGGCTTCCGCTGCTGCTGCCACGCCATCACCCATGGTCCGGTCACCCTCCTCCTGCCAAGCGACCGTACGTGCGAGATCCGTACACCCACATCCCTTTTCCTTTGTGATCGCCTCAATCGGTGAATGCCAGCACTCATGTTCGACGAACTCCGCCACCGGCCGGAGAAGGACGGCAACCTGGTGCCGGCCCGCTACCAGCGCTGAGCGTCGGTACGCACAGAACAGGGCCCGTCGGCTCCCCCGGAGACCGACGGGCCCTGTGCCAGGGGGCGTTGCTCAGACGCGCAGCCGGTCCGGCTCGTCCCACGTCACCCGCGCCACCGGCTCCGGCGACTCGTCGTGCGTCATGTCCGGCAGCCACCGCAGCCAGCTGGGCAGGTACCAGTTGCGCTCGCCGAGCAGGGCCATCACGGCCGGAAGCAGCACGCCCCGGATGACCGTCGCGTCGATGAGGACCGCGGCCGCCAGGCCCACACCCATCTGCTTCATGGACTGCATGGACAGGGTGCCGAAGATCGCGAACACGGCGACCATGATGACGGCGGCGCTGGTGACGACCCCGGCCGTGGTGACCACCCCGTGCTGGATCGCGTCCTTCGTGGACCGGCCGCGCAGCCGGGCCTCGCGGATCCGGGAGACCACGAACACGTGGTAGTCCATCGACAGGCCGAACAGGATCACGAAGAGGAACAGCGGCAGCCAGGTGACGATCGCGCCGACGCCCTGGGCACCCACCAGCGAGGCGCCCCAGCCGTGCTGGAAGACGGCGACCAGGACGCCGTAGGCCGCGCCCACCGAGAGCAGGTTGAGGACGATCGAGGTGATCGCGACCGTCAGCGAGCGGAACGACAGCAGCATGAGGAGGAAGGCGAACACGACCACGAAGGCGAAGACCGGGACGACCGAGCCCATCAGCTGGTCGTTGAAGTCCTCGTTGCCCGCGACGTTCCCGGTCACCGGGGCCTGTACGCCGTCGACCTTGCCGAGTGTGGCCGGCCGCACCTCGTCGCGCAGCTTCTCCAGGCTCCGGCCGGCCTTGTCCATGTCGGAGCCGCCGACCAGCGGTACCGAGATCAGGGCGACGTTCTGGGCGTCGTGCAGCTTGATGTCGACCGGCCCGCGCGAGGCCCCCGAACTGATCGCCCGCTCCCGGAAGTCGGTCAGCGCCTGCCTGACCTCGGGGGCGTTGATGTCCTTCGCCTTGACGACCACCTCGGCGGGCTCGGAGCCGCCCGGGAAGGCCTGGTTGACCCGGTCGTAGGTCTGCACGATCGGCAGCGAGTCGCCGAACTCCTGGTCCAGGGTGAGCTGCGAGGTCTTCATACCGAGGGCGGGGGCGGCGACGGCGAGCAGCGCACCGACCGCGACGACCACGGAGACCAGCGGCCTGGCGAGCACACCGCGCAGGACGGCCGTCCAGAACCGGCTCTCGGAGGGGCCGTGGTTGCTCCTGCGGCGGCGCAGGAAGGGGAGACGGCCCTTCTCGACCCGTTCGCCGAGCAGGGAGAGCAGCGCGGGCAGCACGGTCACGGAGCCGACCATGGCGACCGCGACCACCATCAGCGAGGCCAGGCCCATCGCCTCGAACTCGGGGAGCCCGGTGAACAGCATGCCCGCCATCGCCACGCACACCGTGACACCGGAGACGATGATCGCCCGGCCGCTGGTGGCGGCGGCGATCCGCAGCGCGGCGCCCGCGGACCGGCCGGCCTCCCGCTCCTCGCGCTCCCGGCGCAGATAGAACAGGCAGTAGTCGACACCGACGGCCATACCGACCAGCAGCATCACGGAGTTGGCGGTGTCGCTCATCGGCTGCAGATGGCTGACCACGCCCATCAGGCCCATCGTCGCCATGATCGCGGTGATGGCGAGCCCGACCGGCAGCAGCGCGGCCACCAGCGCGCCGAAGGCGATCAGCAGGATGCCGAAGGCCACCGGGACGGCGGAGTACTCGGCCTGCTGGAAGTCGTTGCCGAAGGCGTCCTTGTACTGCTTGCTCATGCTGGCGCCGCCGATCTCCTCGATCCGCAGCGTGCCGTGCGCCTTCTGCACCCCGGCCACCGCGTCGAGCACCGGCCCGACCCGGTCGGCGGCCGTCGCCGAGTCGCCGCGCATGTCGAACTGCACCAGCGCGCTGCGCCCGTCCTTCGAGATCGTCCCCGTGTCGTACGGCGAGGTGACGTCCGTGACCTCGCCGGTGCCGTCGACGGCCTTCACGACATCCGCGACCGCTGCCTTGAAGCCGGCGTCCGTCGCCCTGACCGAGCCGTCCTTCGCCTGGACCAGAACCGTCTCACTCGCCGGGCGCTTGATACCCGCATCGTCGATGATCTTCGCGGCGGTGTGGGTCTCACCCTTGAGCTGGTCGTTCTCGTCGACGTCGACCCGGCCGGCCGCCGAGCCGAGTCCCATCGCCAGGACCACGAACAGCACCCATATACCGACGGCGGCCCAGCGGTGCCGGGCGCTCCAGCCGCCGGCCCGGGCGGCCAGCCCCCGCACCCGCGTGTCTCCGTTCCCCATGACGGGATTGCCCCCTCGTGTGCGGTGGCGGCCCCGGCCGCCACGGTTTCTTCACGACTTCCTTCGTTCGATTCGAAGGTATGGGCCGGACAAGTCGGACTCGTCGTGCTGCCCGGTGAAGTACGACGGCCGGCTCTCGTCACCGAGAAGGATGTCGGGCCCCTACACCTATCGCCCTGTCTCGGGGGTGATCATCGGGGCTGTCCCTTCCGATGACGTGGGTCCTCTTTGTGATTACAGAACCTTGTTGAACAAGTCACAGGTGCGTGTAGGAGTTGATCCGGACGGGTCCGATCGGCCAGAGTTTCGGGCAGTCCGGGTTGCCCGGCACGGCCTTCGTGCCCACCCCCACGGGGCATGAAGGCCGTTCTAAGGTGTTCGAGTGACGACGTATGCGGCGCTGCTGCGCGGGATCAACGTGGGCGGCAAGAAGAAGCTTCCGATGGCCGAGCTGCGCGGTCTGATGACCGGGCTCGGGTACGAATCCGTCCAGACCTATCTGCAGAGCGGGCAGGCCGTCTTCGCCTCCGGCCACGGGGACGCCGAGTCCCTGGCCGCGGAGCTGGCCGAGGCGATCGAGGAGCGGTTCGGCTTCCCGGTCGACGTACTCGTCCGCGACCACGCCTACCTCAAGGCGATCGCCGAGGCCTGCCCGTTCCCGGCCGCCGAGCTGGAGGCCAGGCAGCTGCACGTCACCTACTTCTCCGCGCCGGTCACCCCGGAGCGCTTCGCGGACATCGACCCGGCGGCCCACCTCCCGGAGGAGTTCCGCCTGGGCGACCGCGCGCTGTACCTGTACGCCCCGGACGGCCTCGGCCGCTCCAAGCTGGCGGAGGCGCTGTCCCGGCCCCGGGTCAACAAGAGACTGGTCGCCACGACCCGGAACTGGAACACGGTGGTCAAGCTGGTGGAGCTCACCGCCGGGGAAGCGTGACCTTCCGCAGGCCGAGGAAGGGGGACAGCGACATGATCTCGCGCGGTACGGCGAGCCGCGGGTCCCGGTGGAGGCGGTCCGGTCCGGCAGGGTCGTCGGTGGCCGCCACGGCATCGATCAGCGCCTGTTCGTCCCCTGTGAGCGGGCCGTCCGCCAGGGTGGCCAGGCCCCAGCCGTCCCAGGGCAGTGGTTCGGTGCCGTGCCGGGCGGCGAGGTCCAGGACCACGTTGCGGCGCACCAGCCACAGGCCCCGGACCCTCGGCCCTGTCCCAGGGGCAGGGTCAAGGGCGCGCACCCAACTACCCAATAAGGACAAGTCGTTGGGAAACCGAACCGGTAAAGCCCCAGGTGTGACACCTTCACCGCGGCCGACGCTGAAGTAAGAGCCGGTCACGGCAGGAAGGTTCGCGAGAGCCCCGCAGTGGACCGGCCGTTCGCGGTCCGACGTCACAGGGGAGCGCCGGACCGCGAACACGGACCAGAATGTTCAGGCCCCCACGGCCGTCAGGGCAGGGGTGCGTGCCGCGTCGTACCGCTCCAGCAGCAGCCGTGCCACCTCCGGCGCCGGGCCGAGCACCTCGGCCAGCACGTCCGCCTCCGCCGCGCCCCGCGCGATCCGGTCCGGCAGGAAGCCGGGGGCGAGGACGTACGGGGCCACGGCCACCCGGGCACAGCCGAGCTCCCGCAGCTCGCGTACCGCGTCCTCGGTGCGGGGGAGGGATGCGGAGGCGAACGCAGGCCGCACGGCGCACCAGCCGGTGTGCCGCCACTCCCGCGCGATTTCTGCGATCACTGCGATCGCCTCCGGGTCGGAGGACCCCGCCGAGGCCAGCACGACCCCGGTCGAGGACTTGTCGGCGGGGGTCAGCCCCGCCTCGTACAACCGCCGTTCCAGGGCCGAGAGCAGCAGCGGGGACGGGCCGAGCACCTCCGCCTGACGGATACGGAGCTGCGCCGGCGCGTCCCGCAGGACGGCGGGGATGTCCGCCTTCGCGTGGAAGGCGCGGGTGAGCAGGAGGGGGAGGGCGACGACGTCCCGGACGCCCTCCGCCGCCAGTGACTCCAGCATCCCGTGCACGGACGGGATGTTGAAGTCCAGGAAGCCCGTCTCCACGCGCAGCCCGGGCCGCAGCGACCGTACCCGCCGTACCAGGGCGTGCACGGTCGCCGCGTGCCGTGGATCACGGCTGCCGTGGGCGATGACGAGAAGAACGGGCTTGCTGTACATGGACCTCAGCTCTTCACCAGCAGACCGCGGCTGCGCAGTACCCACCGCTCCAGCGGGCTGAAGATCAGCAGGTCGATCGCGATACCGACGAACAGGATGAGCAGGATGGCCAGGAAGACCGTCGCCATGTCGCTGTTGGTACGGCCCACCTCCAGCAGCTGGCCCAGCCCCATGCCCATGTCCGGGGACTGGGCGATGATCTCGGCGGCCATCAGCGAACGCCAGGAGAACGCCCAGCCCTGCTTCAGACCGGCCACATAGCCGGGCAGCGCCGCCGGCATCACGATGTGCCAGGTGCCGCGCAGGCCCGTCGCACCCAGGGTGCGGCCCGCCCGCAGGAACAGCGGGGGCACCTGGTCGACGCCCGACACCAGGCCGTTGGCGATCGACGGCACGGCGCCGAGCAGGATCACCGTGAACATCACCGAGTTGTTCAGGCCCAGCCAGATGACCGCCGGCGCCACCCAGGCGACCGAGGGCAGCGACTGGAGCCCGGAGAGGATCGGGCCGAACGCGGCACGGACGAACTTCACCCGTGCCACCAGCAGGCCCAGCGGTGTGCCGATCACCAGCGCGAGCAGGAAGCCCAGCAGACCGCGGGAGACGCTGCCCCAGATGTACTGGAGGAGGGTTCCCTTGAGCCACTGGTCCTCGACCGCGCTCCAGACGTCCGAGGGGGAGGGCAGCTTCGACGGATCGTTCACGACCGGGTAGAGCAGGGCCCAGGCGACCAGCACCACCGCGACGGCGATGATGGGCGGCAGGATCTTGTTCTTGAAGGTCTGGCTGAAGGGCGTCCGCCCGGCGACCGAGGTCTCCAGCGCGTCGAGGCCCGCCTCGACGCTTCCGGCATCCTGGGTCGGCGTGGTCTCAGTGCTGGCCATGACGGCGGATCTCCCCCCGCAGTACGTCGGTGATCTCAAGGGACAGTTCGGCCACGGGCGCGTCCTCGATGCGCCGCGGCTGCGGGATGCCGACCGTCCACTCGCGCGCGATCCGGCCCGGACGGGACGACAGCAGGATGACACGCTGGGCGAGCCGGACCGCCTCGCGCACGTTGTGCGTGACGAAGAGGACGGACAGGCCGGTCTCCGCCCAGATCCGCGTCAGCTCGTCGTGCAGCACGTCCCGCGTGATGGCGTCGAGGGCCGCGAACGGCTCGTCCATCAACAGCAGGTTGCTCTCCTGGCCGAGCGCCCGGGCCAGCGCCACCCGCTGCCGCATACCGCCCGACAGCTCGTGCACGCGCTTGCCGTACGCGCCCTTGAGCCGGACGAGTTCGAGCAGTTCCTCGGCCTTGTCGCGCCGGTCGTTCTTGGGGACTCCCCGGAGCCGGAGAGCGAGTTCGATGTTCTTGCCCGCGGTCAGCCACGGGAAGAGGGCGTGCTCCTGGAACATCAGGGCCGGGCGGCCGTCCGTCGCGATGGAACCGGCGGTCGGCGCGTCCAGGCCGGCCACCAGGTTCAGCAGCGTGGACTTGCCGCAGCCCGAGGCCCCCAGGAGGGTGACGAACTCACCCGGCGCGACATCGAGGCTGATGTCGTCCAGGACGAGCTGCTGTCCACCCGGCTGGGCGAAGGACTTCGAGACGTGCTCGAGCCGCGCCGCGTATTCGACGGTCTCGTCGGCCTTGGCGAGGGTCGTGGCCATGGTCGTCACCTCCTGGGATCTCGTCGGGGTCCGTCAGCTG
The DNA here is from genome assembly GCF_044767525.1 of Streptomyces sp. NPDC101234. Classification (NCBI taxonomy): domain Bacteria; kingdom Bacillati; phylum Actinomycetota; class Actinomycetes; order Kitasatosporales; family Streptomycetaceae; genus Streptomyces; species Streptomyces sp. NPDC101234. The sequence continues at coordinate 364,251 of NZ_JBIWOA010000007.1, forward strand.
CTGCCGAGACCGGCGTCGGAGACGGTGGCCTCGCCGTCGGCCTTCAGGACCTTGTTGAGGATCGTCAGGTCGTAGATCCCCTTCAGGTCGGGCTTCTCCAGCAGACCGGCCTTGACCGCGTGCTCCGCCTCGGTGTTGAGGGTGGCGGCCAGCGGGTCGTCGGTGAACTGGATGGACTTCCACGCCGGGTCGAGGACGTTCGCCTTGAGCGCCTTGCCGGAGTCGGCCTCAAGCTGCTTGTTCGCCACCGCCTTGGCCTGGTCGGGGTTGGCGTTGATCCACTTGTTGGCCTCGACCGAGGCCTTCAGCACCGCCTCGACGGCCTTCGGGTGGTCCTTGAGGAACTGCTGCCGCACGATGATGTTCGTGATCACGAACTTCTTGTCCGGCCACAGGCTCGACTCGTCGAGCAGCACCTTGCCGCCCTCGGCGACCAGCTTGGACGCGGTCGGCTCCGGCACCCAGGCGCCGTCGATGGCACCGGACTTGTAGGCGTCCGGGGTGATCTTGTTGTCGGTGCGCACCACCGAGACATCGCCCTTGCCGGTGTTCGCGTCGACCTTCCAGCCCTGGTCCGCGATCCAGTTGAGGAATGCCACGTCCTGAGTGTTGCCCAGTTGCGGCGTCGCGATCTTCTTGCCCTTGACGTCCTTCAGGGACTTGATCGTCTTCGGGTTCACGACGAGCTTCACACCGCCGGAGGCCGAACCGCCGATGATCTTCAGGCTCTTGCCGTTCGACTTGACGTAGCCGTTGATCGACGGGGAGGGACCGATCCAGCCGATGTCGATGGAGCCGGAGTTCAGCGCCTCGATCTCCGAGGGGCCGGCGTTGAAGATCTGGTACGCCGCCTTGGTGGCGCCCAACTGCTTCTGGAAGTAGCCCTGTTGACGGGCGACGAGCGCGGTGCCGTGGGTCAGGTTGCCGAAGTAGCCGATCTTGACCGAGTCGAGGCCGTCGATCTTCGAGGATCCGGCGGAGACCTTTTCCTTGGCGTTGTCGGTGGTCGACTTCGACCCGTAGCCGCAGGCGGCGAGTGTGAGAAGCGGGAGCGCGGCTACCACGGCTATGCCGCGGCGAAGGAGCTGTGAGCGGTTGGCAGGCACGGGAGGCTTTCCTCTCGTTGGCCCGGCGGTCACGGTCTTTCAGGTCGTGGCCGGGAGGTCGGCAGGTCTTCGTCGCATCCGGGACGTCGGGTGGGGGGCCAGGGCGCGCAGGCAGTGCGCGTACGTCATCGCGCACATCGCGCCACCCCGCCCTGCCCGCTCCCGAGGGCACCGCTGCCGACGCGGCCGCCCTCCTTCGCGAACGTCGAGTAGACGTCGGTCATCGTCATGTCAGAAGTCCCAGCCGTCGTCGTCGGCCTCGTCCTTGACCGGCTCGGGGGACGCGAACGACTCGCCGACCATGCCCGCGGTGAGCGTGGTGCCGTCGGCCGGGTCGATCAGGATGAACGAGCCGGTGCGGCGCGAGTCGGAGTAGGAGTCGACCGGCAGCGGCTCGGCGGTACGGATCTTCACCCGGCCGATGTCGTTGGCGACGAGCTGACCCGGGTGCGGGTGCAGGGACAGGTCGTCGAGCGTGAGCCGGGACGGGATGTCCTTGACGATCGCCTTGACCGTGCGGGTGCCGTGCTTGAGCAGCACCCGGTGGCCGACGGTCAGCGGCTGGTCGGCCACGTGGCAGACGGTCGCCTCGACGTCCTGGGTGGTCGCCGGGGCATCCTTCGTCGGGACGATCAGGTCACCGCGCGAGACGTCGATGTCGTCCGTGAGCAGCACGGTCACCGACTGGGTCGTCCAGGCCGTGTCGACCGGCTTGCCGAGCAGGTCGATGCCGGAGATCGTCGTCGTACGGCCGGACGGCAGGACCGTGACGGCCTCGCCCACGTGGAACGAGCCGGCCGCGATCTGGCCGGCGTAGCCCCGGTAGTCCGGGTGGTCGGCGGTCTGCGGGCGGATCACGTACTGCACGGGCAGCCGGGCGTGGCAGTGCGCCAGGTCGTGGGTGACCGGGACGGTCTCCAGGTGCTCCAGGACGGTCGGGCCGCCGTACCAGTCCATGTTCGCGGACGGCTCCACGACGTTGTCGCCGACGAGCGCCGAGATCGGGATCGCGGTGACCTCCGGGACGCCCAGCTCGGTCGCGTACGCCGTGAACTCCTCGGCGATCCCGGCGAAGATCGACTCCTGGTAGCCGACCAGGTCCATCTTGTTGACGGCGAGGACGACGTGCGGGACGCGCAGCAGCGCGGCGATCGCGGCGTGCCGGCGGGTCTGCTCGACCACGCCGTTGCGGGCGTCGACCAGGATCACGGTCAGCTCGGCGGTGGAGGCACCCGTCACCATGTTGCGGGTGTACTGCACATGGCCGGGCGTGTCGGCGAGGATGAACCGCCGCTGGGGCGTGGCGAAGTAACGGTACGCCACATCGATCGTGATGCCCTGCTCGCGCTCGGCGCGCAGGCCGTCGGTGAGGAGGGCGAGGTCGGGGGCGTCCTGGCCGCGGCTCGCCGAGGCGCGCTGGACGGCCTCCAGCTGGTCGGTGAGGACCGACTTGGAGTCGTGCAGCAGCCGTCCGACGAGGGTGGACTTGCCGTCGTCGACCGAACCGGCGGTCGCGAACCGCAGCAGAGTGGTCTCGGCGAGGCCGAGTTCCGTGGTGCTGGTGGTCATGGTTAGAAGTACCCCTCGCGCTTGCGGTCTTCCATCGCGGCCTCGGAGAGCTTGTCGTCGGCACGCGTGGCGCCGCGCTCGGTGAGCCGGGAGGCGGCGATCTCGGCGATCACGGCGTCCAGCGAGTCGGCGTCGGAGTCGACGGCACCCGTGCAGGACATGTCACCGACGGTCCGGTAGCGCACCTGGCGCTTCTCGACGGTCTCGCCGCCCTTCGGGCCGCCCCACTCGCCCGCGGTCAGCCACATCCCGTTGCGCTGGAACACCTCACGCTCGTGCGCGAAGTAGATCTGCGGCAGCTCGATGCCCTCACGGGCGATGTACTGCCAGACGTCCAGCTCGGTCCAGTTGGAGAGCGGGAACACGCGGACGTGCTCGCCGGGGGCGTGCCGGCCGTTGTAGAGGTTCCACAGCTCGGGGCGCTGGCGGCGCGGGTCCCACTGGGAGAACTCGTCGCGCAGGGAGAACACCCGCTCCTTGGCGCGGGCCTTCTCCTCGTCGCGCCGGCCACCGCCGAAGACCGCGTCGAACTTCGCGCTCTGGATCTTCTCGGTCAGGGGCAGCGTCTGCAGCGGGTTGCGGACGCCGTCCGGGCGCTCCTTGAGCACACCCCGGTCGATGTAGTCCTGCACGGAGGCCACGTGCAGGCGCAGTCCGTGGTGCTCGACCGTGCGGTCCCGGTACTCAAGCACCTCGGGGAAGTTGTGCCCGGTGTCCACGTGCAGCAGCGAGAACGGGACGGCCGCCGGGGCGAAGGCCTTCAGCGCCAGGTGCAGCATGACGATGGAGTCCTTGCCGCCGGAGAACAGGATCACCGGCCGCTCGAACTCGCCCGCCACCTCACGGAAGATGTGGACCGCCTCGGACTCCAGCGTGTCCAGGTGGGACAGGGTGTACGGGGTGCCCGTGCCTTCTTCGTGGGTCGCCACGGTCGTCGTCATGCCAGTCCCTTCCCGGTCAGCAGGGCGTGCACCGACGCCGCGGACTCCTGCACGGTCTGGTGCTGCGACTCGATCCGCAGATCGGGCGTCTCGGGCTCCTCGTACGGGTCGTCGACGCCCGTCAGCCCGGTCAGTTCACCGGCGGCCTGTTTGGCGTACAGACCCTTCACATCGCGTACGGAGCACACGTCGACCGGGGTGGCCACATGCACCTCGACGTAGGCGGTGCCGTTCTCCTCGTGCCGCTTGCGCACCGCGTCACGGCTGTCCGCGTAGGGGGCGATCACCGGGACGAGCGCCTTGACGCCGTTACGGGCCAGGAGTTCGGCGACGAAGCCGATGCGCTGCACGTTGGTGTGCCGGTCCTCGCGGCTGAAGCCGAGACCCGCCGAGATGAACTCGCGGATCTCGTCGCCGTCGAGCACCTCCACGCGGTGTCCCTCCGCGCGCAGCCGGCCCGCCAGCTCGTACGCGATGGTGGTCTTGCCGGCACTCGGCAGACCCGTGAGCCAGACGGTGGCTCCGGTCGTCACGTTGTTCTCCTGGTTCGTCGAAGGCCCGGTGGTCGTCATTCGTGCAGCCCGCACTCGGTCTTGGCCCGCCCTGCCCAGCGGCCGGCGCGCGCGTCCTCGCCCTCCAGGACCCGGCGGGTGCAGGGGGCGCAGCCGACGGAGGTGTAGCCGTCCATCAGCAGGGGGTTGGTGAGTACGCCGTGCTCGGCGACGTAGTCGTCCACGTCGTCCTGGGTCCAGCGCGCGATCGGGGAGATCTTGACCTTCTGCCGCTTCTCGTCCCAGCCGACCACCGGGGTGTTGGCCCGGGTCTCGGACTCGTCGCGGCGCAGCCCGGTCGCCCAGGCGGTGTACTTGGTCAGGCCCCGTTCCAGCGGCTGGACCTTGCGGAGCTTGCAGCACAGGTCGGGGTCGCGGTCGTGCAGCTTCGGGCCGTACTCCGCGTCCTGCTCGGCGACCGTCTGGCGCGGGGTGAGCGTGATGACGTTGACGTCCATCACGGCCTCGACCGCGTCCCGGGTGCCGATGGTCTCCGGGAAGTGGTAACCGGTGTCGAGGAAGACGACGTCCACGCCCTTCTGGACGCGCGACGCCAGGTGGGCCACCACCGCGTCCTCCATGGAGGAGGTCAGGCAGAAGCCCTTGCCGAAGGTGTCGACCGCCCACTGGAGGATCTCCAGGGCGGAGGCGTCTTCGAGATCGCGGCCGGCCTGTTCGGCCAGCGCCTTCAACTCCTCGCTCGTTCGCTCTTGCTGAGCGGTGGTCATATCTGTTCCCCTCCAGCTTCGGAGTGCTTCAGTCCACGGGCGAGCAGCCCGAGGAACTTCAGCTGGAATGCGCGGTTGCAGGCCCCGCATTCCCAGGCGCCGTGACGGCCCTCGGCGGCCTCGCTCGGCCGGAGGTCCTCGTCACCGCAGTAGGGGCAGTAGAAGGGGGCGGCCCGCTCGCTCATGACAGGGCCTCCTCGCTGGCGCGGGACGCCCAGGCGGCGAACCGCTCGCCGTCCTCGCGCTCCGCCTGGAAACGCTTGAGCACCCGCTCGACGTAGTCCGGCAGCTCCTCCGAGGTCACCTTGAGACCGCGGACCTTGCGGCCGAAGCCGGCCTCCAGACCCAGGGCGCCTCCCAGGTGCACCTGGTAGCCCTCGACCTGCTCGCCCGCGTCGTTCAGGACCAGCTGGCCCTTGAGACCGATGTCCGCGACCTGGATACGGGCGCAGGCGTTCGGGCAGCCGTTGAGGTTGATGGTCAGCGGCTCGTCGAAGTCCGGCAGACGGCGCTCCAGCTCGTCGATGAGCGAGCTGCCGCGCTGCTTGGTCTCGACGATGGCGAGCTTGCAGTACTCGATGCCGGTGCAGGCCATGGTGCCGCGCCGGAACGGGGACGGCTTGGCGGTCAGGTCCAGCGCCTCCAGGGCCTCGACCAGCGACTCGACCTGCTCCTCGGTGACATCGAGGATGATCATCTTCTGCTCGACGGTGGTCCGCACCCGGCCCGAGCCGTGCGCCTCGGCGAGGTCGGCGATCTTCGCCAGGGTGGCGCCGTCGACGCGGCCGACGCGCGGGGCGAAGCCGACGTAGAAGTTGCCGTCCTGCTGCCGGTGCACACCGACGTGGTCGCGCCAGCGCTGCAGCGGCTGGGCCGGCGCCGGGCCGTCGACGAGCGCGCGCTTGAGGTACTCGTCCTCCAGCACCTGGCGGAACTTCTCCGCGCCCCAGTCGGCGACCAGGAACTTCAGACGGGCGCGGGTGCGCAGCCGCCGGTAGCCGTAGTCCCGGAAGATGCCGATCACGCCGGCCCAGACGTCCGGGACCTCGTCCAGCGGCACCCAGGCGCCGAGCCGGACGCCGATCTTCGGGTTGGTGGACAGGCCGCCGCCGACCCACAGGTCGAAGCCGGGGCCGTGCTCGGGGTGCTCGACGCCGACGAAGGCGATGTCGTTGATCTCGTGCACCACGTCCAGCAGCGGCGAGCCGGAGATCGCGGACTTGAACTTGCGGGGCAGGTTGGAGAACTCCTTGCTGCCGATGTACCGCCGCTCGATCTCGTCGATCGCCCAGCTGCCGTCGATGATCTCGTCCTCGGCGATACCGGCGACCGGCGAGCCGATCACGACACGCGGGCAGTCGCCGCACGCCTCGGTGGTGGACAGCCCGACGGCTTCGAGACGGTTCCAGATCTCGGGAACGTCCTCGATACGGATCCAGTGCAGCTGGATGTTCTGCCGGTCGGTGATGTCCGCGCTGCCCCGGGCGAACTCCTGCGAGATCTCGCCGATCACCCGCAGCTGCTGGGTGGTGAGGCGGCCGCCGTCGATGCGCACCCGCAGCATGAAGTACTTGTCGTCCAGCTCCTCCGGCTCCAGGATGGCGGTCTTGCCGCCGTCGATGCCGGGCTTGCGCTGGGTGTACAGGCCCCACCAGCGCATACGGCCGCGCAGGTCGTTGGGGTCGATCGAGTCGAAGCCGCGCTTGGAGTAGATCGTCTCAATGCGTGTCCGCACATTGAGACCGTCATCGTCCTTCTTGAACTGTTCGTTCCCGTTGAGCGGGGTGTGGTGGCCCATGGCCCACTGACCCTCGCCACGGTGACGGCTCACCTTGCGGCGGGGCGCGGAGGTGGCGGGGTTCTCAGGGGTGGCGGCCATGGCGAATTTACGTCCTTCGGACAGGTGGGAAGCGGCTCTGACCTGCGCGTGCGGGCGCACGGGGGCATGTCTGCGCAACATTGCGCGAGGGGAGGTCCGGACAGGGGAACGCGGCGGTGCTGTGCTCTCAGCCCGCCGGACAGATGGCGCTGGACATGCGGCCGAGGTCGACGTGCCGCCGACTCACCAAGGCAATCCCAGTTCCAGACATGACGGAAGCGTGTCATGGGGATCTCTGGCCAGTCCACCATAGTCCGCGATTCGGACGGATCTATTCTGAATAATGAGACAGAGTGTTGTGTGTCACGCGCCTGGCGAGTTTAGGGGCGGGTGTCGGAAACGGACCCGGGCCACGGTCCGGGCGCCGATACGTCCGGTTCCTCCTCGACCTTCGTGTCGAAGAGCCTGAAGCCCCGCCGCTGGTAGTTCGCCATCGCGTGCTCGCCGTCCAGGCTGCAGGTGTGCAGCCACACCCGCTTGGTCGGCGGCCGCCCGTCCCACCGCTCCGCCAGGTCCCAGGCGCGTGCGGCGCCGTACGAGAGCAGGTGCCCGCCGATGCGGCGGCCGCGGAAGGCGGGGATCAGGCCGAAGTAGGCGATCTCCACCACACCGTCGTCCTGGGGGTCGAGCTCGACATAGCCCGCCGGGGTGCCCCGGTCGTACGCGACCCAGCTCTCCGTACCCGGCCGCTCCAGGTACTCCTGCCAGCGGTCGTAGCTCCAGCTCAGCCGGTCGGTCCAGCGGATGTCGCCGCCGACCGAGGCGTACAGGAAGCGGCTGAACTCGGGGGAGGGGACCTCGGAGCGGACGACCCTGACCGCGTCGCCCTCCGGCGCGGCGGCAGGGAGGAGGCCGGCCGGGGAGGTCTGTTCCAGGGACCAGGTGGTCACGACGATGGTGCTCATGGGGGCCAGGCAATCATCCCGGCCCCGGACATGTCGACAGCGGCCGTCCCCGGGCGTCGACGGTATGCGATCCGTTGCCCGGGCGCCGACGCTGTGCGGCGGGTTATCCGAGTGACGCGTCGATCGAGCGCAGCGGCACCGAGAACAGCATGCTGTCCGTGACCGACCACACCTCGCCCGTGTCCGACGCGTAGGAGAGCGAGCCGGTGGACGCGGCCCAGCAGCGGTGCGAGGCGTCCGAACCGCAGTCGGCCGCCCGCGCGCCCTTCAAGTCCTGGCGCCACAGGCTGCCGTGCCCGTCCATCGCGCCGGGCAGGTGGCCGACGTACCACTCGGAGTCCGTCGCACCCGGCGGGCGGTACGACAGGACGCCCCGGATCTCGGACGCCCCGGTCCGGTACGCCTCGACCGCGTCCGCCCGGCCGAAGGTGTCCGTGGCGAGCAGCCCGGCACGCTTCGGGCTCTCGTCGAACGCGTACCGCCACAGCCGGGCATGCTGATCGCTGTCGGCGGGGGTCCACTCGCCGAGGACCAGGCTGTCCGGGGCCGTGCCGCGGTCCACGGAAAGAGCGCTCGGACAGGGTGCGCCGCCGCGCGAGCAGGCTCCGGCGGTGAAGCGGTACGAGCCCACGGCCGGCATCACGTACCGGAAGCCGTCGGCCGACCAGCCGCCCCGCACCCGGCCGATCGCCCGGGTCATCACCGAGGTGCGCTGGATGCGGTTCAGGTCGTAGACGTAGAGCGCGTCGGCGCTGCCCAGCGTGGTGGTGACCAGCAGCTTGTCCTGGAACCAGACCATTCCGGAGATCTGCGAGGTCAGGCCCCGGTAGGTGGTGCCGTCGGCGCTGGGCACGGTCAGCAGGACCCAGGCGTAGGAGGGGTGGGCGGAGCCGTTCCCGTTGATCACGGCGACCCGGGCCAGACCCCGGGAGGCGGCGGGGCCGGTGGAGGTGCTGTGCGTCCAGCCGGCGAGGACGACGCGGTTGGCGCCCCACAGGCCGTCGTCGTCCGCCTCGGAGGAGGTGGTCACCGAGGCCGGCCGCCAGTCGTCGGTGAGGGTGTCCGTGGGGTCCCAGCAGTACGCCTCGCCGGCCGCCGGGCTGACGGGCAGCGAGTCCTGGTCGTCGGAGTCGCATTCGGCCGCCTTGCGCAGGCTGTGGTCGGCGCTCGCCAGGACGTCGGTCACGCCGACCGTGCCGCCCATCGCCGAGGCGAGCCGGTCCAGCGAGCGGCGCGGTATCAGGTGCTCCTGGAGCTGCAGTCGCGCGGTGTCGGCGGTGGAGGTGAGCGGCTTCAGCGCGCCGGGGTCCGCGGCGACCGTGGCCTGCGAGGCGCTGACGATCGTGGCGGCCGCGGTGAGCGCCAGCGCGGTCCCGGCCAGTGCCGCACGCAGTGCCGCACCCCGCCTGCGCCGTCGGTGTCTGCCGCGATGCTTCATATGTCCTCCCGAGGCGGGCCAACTGCGCCTGATGGTCCGTACGTTGACCGAGGAGCAGGTGGGGAGGCCCGTACCGGGATGCTACGGCAGTCGGGGCCGCCGTACCTCGAAGACCCCGCAAATACACGGAAGATATCTCCCCCGATGCCCTGGATGCGCCGAATGCGCACCAGGGCCGGGGTGTTCGACCTGCCGGAGGGCCGGGTGCTCACCCGTGCCCGAGGTCCGGCCTTCTGCCCGCCGTCACCGCCGGGGCGGTCGACTGCGGCAGCAGGTCGCGCGGGTCGTCGGGGAGCAGCACCTCGATCTCCGCGTCCTCGCGGAAGCGGTACGGCCGGTGTTCGAGGAGCGCCCCCAGATACCGCCGGATCCTGGACATCTCGGCGCGTACGGTCACCGTCCGGGAGGCGTCCCCGAACACGTCCTCGGCCAGCCCGGCCGCGCTGCGCCCGGCGCGCCGCATCGCCAGCAGATACAGCAATTCGGCGTGCCGGGGGCTCAGTTCACGGGACCAGGAGCCCGCGCCGCCGCCCACCGTCACCGCGGGCCGGCGCGGCCGGGCCAGGTCGAGCACGAGCCGGCCCCCGCCGGCCGGCGCCGGTTCGTCCACTGCCCGCAGCAACCAGCCCCCGGCCAGCGGCTCCACCGAGCACAGCCCGAGCGCGGGCAGCCACCGACGGCCCGGCGAAAGGGACTTGGGCAGCGCGAGCCGCCGCGGATACGGCATCCCGGTGACCGCCGCCGTCCAGCCGTCGGCGTCCACCACCAGTGCCCGCCCGGTCAGCCGGGCCAGCACCGGCGCGGCGACCGCGCGCAGCCGTTCCAGCGCGTCCAGGTGCAGCTCCCGCAGCCGGGCCTCGGCGAGCTTCGCCACCGAGTTCACCCAGGCCAGGGTCGCCGGGTGCATGGTCTCCAGTGGGCCGCTGACGTCCACCACACCCAGCAGAGTGCCGTCCCTGGGGTCGGTGATCGGGGCGCCGGAGCAGGTCCAGGAGGCGTGCGAGCGGACGAAGTGCTCGGCCGCGAAGACCTGCACGGGCCGGCGCACCACCGCCGGGGTGCCGATCCCGTTGGTGCCGACGACGTCTTCGCGCCAGTCGGCGCCGAGTTCGAAGCCCAGCCCGTCCGCCTTGCGCAGCACCGGCGAGGAACCCTCCCGCCACAGCACCCGGCCGTCGGCGTCGGCCACCACCATGATGTGCCGGGTGACGTCCGCGACCGAAAGCAACCCCTCGCGCAGTACCGGCAGTACGTCCCTGAGCGGTGACTCCTCACGTCTGCGCCGGACTTCGTCCGCGGACAGCAGCCCGGAACGGAAGTCGTGGTCGGGGTCGACGCCGCCGCGCAGCATCCGCCCCCAGGACTGCTCGATCACCGGCCGGGGCGAGAGCCGCCCACGCTGTCCGGCGAGTCTGGCCTCGCGCACCTCGTTCAGTACCCGCGCCGCCTGCGCCGCGTCCTTCGCGGCGAGTCGCGCCACGTCCATCGGCGGGTTCCCCACTGAGGTCCTCCCGGATAGGCCTCGGAAAAGGCATCAAAAGACTGCTGTCAAGCCGTCCGGGCGGCGGTTTCCGGTCCGACTGCGCATCTCATACTGCCGTTTTCCGTTGGCGGAGGCACACAGTCCGCACACAGTCACCGATATGTTGCAACCCCTTGCAACCCTGGTGATCGGACCGGGGGTGGCCGAAAATTGAGCCGATGTCGCCTCGCAGGGCGCCGTCAGCGGCCTCGAACGGGCCACGGGGCGGGGGTGGTGCCGTGTCGGCGCAGCACCACCCCCGCCTGCGGCGCCTCGGCCGTGCGCGGCAGGGGGAGCGGCTTGCGGTGCGTCGGCGGCTGCGGGTTGTTCGTGGCTGGTCGCGCAGTTCCCCGCGCCCCTCCAGGTGAGGCAGCTCCCCTGGGTCAGGAAGTCACCCGGGCTCGATCCACTACTGCCCTGAGGTCCAGGCCGCTTGGCAGTGTGCCGAAAGTCGAACCCCAGTCGTTGCCCAGCCTCGATGCGCAGAAGGCGTCCGCGACCTCCGTCGGTGCGAAGCGGACCAGCAGTGAGCCCTGCAGGACCGTCGCCAGGCGTTCCACCAGCCGTCGTGCCCGGCCCTCCATGCCCTCCAGGTCGGCCAGTTCGGAGAAGAGGTCCTTGACCGCCCGGTCCAGACGGTGGTCGGCGCCATGGGCCCGGCCGATCTCCTGGAGGTAGGCGTCCAGGGCGCCCGGTTCGCGTTGCAGTGCGCGCAGGACGTCCAGGGCCTGGATGTTGCCGGCGCCCTCCCAGACCGAGTTGAGGGGGGACTCGCGGACCAGCCGGGGCAGGCCCGACTCCTCCACGTAGCCGTTGCCGCCCAGGCATTCGGCCGCCTCCACGGTCACCGGCGCGCAGCGCTTGGTCACCCAGTACTTGGCGGCCGGCAACGCCAGCCGCAGCAGCGCCTGTTCGGCCTCGCTGCCGTCGTCGTAGGCGGCGGCCAGCCGGAGGGCGAGCACCGTCGCGGCCTCCGACTCGATCGCGAGGTCCGCCAGCACGTTGCGCATCAGCGGCTTGTCGGCCAGCTTCCCGTCGAACGCCTCGCGGTGCGTGCAGTGGTGCACGGCCTGTGCCACCGCCTGCCGCATCAGCCCCGCCGAGCCCAGCACACAGTCAAGCCGGGTCGCGGCGACCATCTCGATGATGGTCCGCACCCCGCGCCCCTCCTCGCCCACGCGCCGCGCCCAGGTCCCGTCGAACTCGACCTCGCCCGACGCGTTCGACCGGTTGCCGAGCTTGTCCTTGAGCCGCTGGAGGAGGAAGACGTTGCGGGTGCCGTCCTCCAGTACCCGGGGGACGAGGAAGCAGGTGAGCCCGGCGGGCGCCTGGGCCAGCACCAGGAAGCCGTCCGACATCGGCGCCGAGCAGAACCACTTGTGGCCGGTGAGCGCGTACGTCCCGGACTCGGCGAGCGGGACGGCGGCGGTGGTGTTCGCGCGTACGTCGCTGCCGCCCTGCTTCTCCGTCATGCCCATGCCGAACAGGGCGCCGGCCTTCGCCGCGGCGGGCCGCAGCTCACGGTCGTAGACCGTGGACGTCAGCAGCGGTTCCCAGACGGCGGCCAGCTCCGGGTCCGTGCGCAGCACGGGCACCGCCGCGTTCGTCATCGACAGCGGGCAGCAGTTGCCGGCCTCGACCTGGGTCCAGACCAGGAACGCGGCCGCACGCCGGACGTGCCCGGACGGCCGTACCCACCCGGTGGTCAGGCCCGCGCCCACGCCCTTGCCGAGCATCCGGTGCCAGGCCGGGTGGAACTCGACCTCGTCGACGCGGTGGCCGTAGCGGTCGTGGGTGCGCAGCCTCGGCGGGTTCTCGTTCGCCTGCACCCCCCACTCCTGCACCTGGGCCGAGCCCGCCGAGGTGCCGATGCCCGACAGCTCGGCGCGCACCTCGTCGAGCAGCTCCGGGGCGGTGTGCCGCTCGACGGCCTCGACGAGGGCCCGGTCGGCGGCGAAGAGGTCGTATCCGACCAGCGGGGGCGGCTGGTTGGTCACGGTGTGGGTGGAGTTGCCTGCCATGTCTGCGAACCTACCCGGGGCGTCGGCGGTGGTCCCCAGCCTGACACAGCGGCCCCGCCGGTCGCGCGGCAAGATCCCGCGCGGTTCCGGAAGATCACGGACGGGACCCCGGGAGATGAGTACGGCCCCGGACGGCGGATACCGTTAGGGCGTGCAGCCAGCAAGCGATACCCCCGAGCGGCCCTCCGGCCGGCTCCACCGGGCCAGAGCCCTCTACCGGAACGTCTCCAAGCGCAGGACGGCCTGGCTGCTGCTCAAGGACACCGTCAATTCCTGCATGGAGTACCGCATCCTCGGCCTCGCCGCCGAGGCCGCCTTCTTCACCCTGCTGTCCGTGCCGCCGCTGCTGCTCAGCCTCATCGGACTGCTCGCCTACGTCGACGACTGGACCGGCGCCCACACCATCGCCAGTCTCCAGGCCAACCTCCTGGACGCCTCCCACACGGTCCTGTCCGACAAGGGCGTGAAGGAGATCGCGCAGCCGATCCTGCACGACGTGGTCCGCGGCGGCCGACCCGACGTCATCTCCATCGGCTTCCTGTTCGCCCTGTGGTCGGGCTCCCGCGCGGTGAACGTCTTCATCGACACGATCACCGTGATGTACGGCCTCGACGGCGTCCGGGGCATCGTGAAGACCCGGATCGTCTCCTTCATGCTCTTCATCGCCGCACTGCTGATCGGCTCGGTCGCGCTGCCGCTGATGGTGGCCGGACCGGACGCGGTGGTCCGGGTCGTGCCCTGGTCGGAGACGCTCGTACAGGTCCTGTACTGGCCGGTCGTGATCGTCCTGTCCGTCGTCTTCCTGACCACGCTGTACCACGTGTCCGTGCCCGTCCGCTCCCCGTGGATCGAGGACGTGCCCGGCGCCCTGGTGGCCCTCGCCATGTGGGTCCTCGGCAGCTTCCTGCTGCGCATCTACCTCACCCACACCATCGAGGGCGCCACGATCTACGGCTCGCTCGCCGCGTCCGTCGCCGTGCTCCTGTGGATCGGGGTGTCGGCCTTCGCCGTGCTGGTCGGCGCCGCCGTGAACGCCGCGATCGACCGCGTCTGGCCGGCCGCCGCCACGGCCGCGGCCCGCGCCGCCAACGAACGGCTGCGCGAGGCCCAGGTCGTCGAGTACGTCGCCCGTGCCGCCGCGGCCCGCGAGGCCGACCCCGACGACCCCGACATGCCCTCCGAGTTCCCGGAGCGCTGGTCCCGCTTCCTGCCCCCCGAGGACGTCACGGCCCGCCTGCGCACCCACGTGAAGAGCAGCCATCCGCCGCACAAGCCGGAGAGCAAGGGCACTTAGGGCCGTCAGGGTTTCCAGACGCCTGTCGCCGCCGTCTCCCGGGCGAAGTCCGCGAAGTCCCGGGGCGCCCGGCCCAGTACCTCCTGGACCCCGTCCGAGAGGTAGGAGTTCCGGCCGTCCAGCAGGGACTCGAACAGCTCCACCAGGAACCCGACCTCCTCCGCAGGCACCCCGAAGGCGGCCAGGTCCGAGCCGTACTCCCGGGCCGTCACCGCCCGGTAGGCCAGCTCCCGGCCCGTCGCCGCCGAGATCTCCGCGACCGCCTCGCCGAAGGTGAGCAGCCGCGGCCCGGAGACGGCCAGGGCCCGACCGGCGTACCGGTCGCCGCCCGCCAGGACCGCCACCACCACCTCCGCGACATCCCGGAGGTCGACGAACGGCTCCCGCACCGCACCGCCCGGGAACACCAGCTCCCCGCTCTCCCGCAACCCCGCGACGAGCGGACCCTCGCTGAAGTTCTGCGCGAACCACGACGCCCGTACGACCGTCCACTGCGCCCTCGACTCCCGCAGCGCCTCCTCCGTCGGCCGCGCCGGCACCTCGCCCCGCGAGGAGAGCAGCACGAGCCGGCGCACCCCGAGCGAGACCGCCTCATGCGCCAGCAGCCCCACCGCGTGCGTCGCCTCCGGCGAGCCGACGTCCGTCGGATACACCAGGTACGCCGCGTCGGCGCCACGCAGGGTGCCGGCCCATGTCGACCGGTCCCGCCAGTCGAAGCCCTGCGCTCGCGAGGCCGGCCGCACGGTCAGCCCCGCGGCCCGCGCAGCCTCGGCGACCCGGCTGCCCGTACGGCCGGTCGCGCCGGTCACCACCACCGTCATGTCCCGCGTGTTACGCGCTGTGTCCTGTGCCTTGCCCTGTGCCTTCGAGGTCATGTCAGCCAGTCAACCGCCGGGCCGCCGCGGGCGCCCATCACGGAACGGCTCATTCCCATAAGCGCGCGTCTACGCTGGCCCCATGGACGCTCTCGCAGGCCTGCTGGAGGGCCCTCGCGCGCGTGGCGCCTTCATGATCCGCGCGTGCTTCGACCCGCCGTGGAGCGTGCGGGTCGAGGACCGTGCCCCGCTCACCGTGATGCTCATGGTCCGCGGCGACGCCTGGGTCCTGCCGGACGCGGGAGATCCGGTACAACTGCGGGCCGGCGACCTCGCCATCGCCCGCGGCCCCGACGCGTACACCTGCGCCGACGATCCCGGTACGGCCCCGCAGGCGCTGATCCTGCCCGGTGCGGAGTGCGCCCACCCCGACGGGCGGCCGCTCAACGGCTCCATGGACCTGGGCGTCCGCACCTGGGGCGGCAGCCCGGCCGGTGGCACGGTGGTGTTCATCGGCACGTATCTGATGCGGGGCGAGATCAGCGGGCGGCTGCTGGACGCGCTGCCGCCGTTGCTGACGCTCGGCGCCGACGTGTGGGAGTGCCCGCTCACCCCGCTGCTGATGGCGGAGATCGTCCGCGACGAACCCGGGCAGGAGGTCGTCCTCGACCGACTGCTCGACCTGCTGGTCATCGCCGCGCTCCGGGCGTGGTTCTCCCGGCCGGACGGGGAGGCGCCCGGCTGGTACCGGGCGCTGGCGGACCCGGTGGTCGGGCGGGTGCTGCGGCTGGTCCAGGACGACCCCGCCCATCCGTGGACGGTCGCCTCGCTGGCGGCGAAGGCGGGGGTGTCCCGGGCGGCGCTGGCACGGCGGTTCGCCGAACTGGTGGGGGAGCCGCCGATGACGTATCTGACCGGGTGGCGGCTGGCCCTGGTGGCGGACGCGCTGCGGGACACCGACGACACGCTGGAGGCGATCGCGCGGAGGGTGGGGTACGGGAGTGCGTTCGCGCTGTCCAGCGCGTTCAAAAGGGTCTATGGGGTGAGTCCGCAGGAGTATCGAGGGGGGTAGGGGGCGGGTTCGCGAGGTTGCGGACCGCGGGTGGTCCGTGGTTGCTCGCGCCCACGCGGCGGAGCCGCATATCGACGCAGCCCCGCGCCCCTGAAGGGGCGCTTACTCTGGCGTATGTGTACAGGGAAAGGGCGTCTCGGCTCGCCGGAGCGGTCGTGTGGGAGAACACCGTGGCCGGGGCGGGGCGTGTGCTGCCCGACGGGTGTATGGACCTGCTCTGGCACGAGGGACGGCTGCTCGTCGCCGGGCCCGACACACGTGCGTACGTCACCGAAGGCGTCCCGGGTGTATGGGCCGGCCTGCGCTTCTACCCCGGGACCGCGCCCGCCTTCCTCGGCGTACCGGCTCACGAACTCCTCGATCAGCGCGTCGAGTTGATTGACCTGTGGCCGGCCTCCGTCGTACGGCGGCTGCGCGCCCGCGTCGACCGTGCCGACGATCCGGCCGCCGCGCTCGAAGAGATCGCGCTCGAACGGGCCATGCCTCCTGACCCGTTGCTGTCACGGCTCGTCGAAGCGTTGGACGAGGGGCGATCCGTGTCAGCGACTGCGGATGAACTCGGCCTGGGTGCACGCCAGTTGCACCGGCGGTCGCTGGCGTCCTTCGGCTACGGGCCCAAGACCCTCGCCCGGGTGCTCCGGATGCAGCGGGCGCTCTCGCTCGCGCGGGCCGGGGTGCCGCTCGCGGAGACGGCCGTTCTGGCCGGGTATGCGGATCAGCCGCATCTCTCGCGTGACGTGCGGGAGTTGGCGGGCGTGCCGCTGACCGGACTACTGCGGTAGCGGGGCGAACAGGTCGACGCCGTTGCCGTCGGGGTCGTGGACCGTGGCGTAGCGCTGGCCCCAGAAGGCGTCCCAGGGCTTCAGCTCGCCGTGATGGCCGGCGGCGACCAGGTCCTCGTACACCGTGTCCACCTCGGCGGGCGACGCGCAGCGGAAGGCGAGTGACACCCGGCCGCCGCCGGCCGGCGGGTGCCAGGCCGGGTGGAAGGAGCGGATCGTCTCCTCCGCGTCCAGGGCGAGGGTGAGGCCGCCGGGCAACCCGGCCTCGACATGCGGCTGTTCCTCGGCGCCGGGCGGGAAGTCCAGGCCGAGGCGACGGTAGAAGGCGAGGGACGCGGTCAGGTCGGAGGTGACGAGACCGATCACGCCGAATCGTGGAGTCATGGCGCCACCGTAGGCGGGGGCCGGCCGTCGGTCTTGAACGAATCGGACCCCCGGCCGAAGGGGATGCGGGGTGCCGGGGTCGTAGCCTCGGGCCGGCCACCGTGGCCGCCGGAAAACCCCGTGCCTGTGGAACACCTGTGCGGCACGATGGGCGGATGATCCGTGCCCTGCGCGCGCTGCCGCCCTTGCTGTTCGCCTCCGTCCTGCTCACCGGATGCGGCACCGAGAAGGCGGGCTCCGGTACAGCGCGGCGACCTGCCGTCCAACGGGGACGGCGCACCCGACAACAGCGTGCCGACACCGGGCCTTTGAGCCCTCCCGGCCGGTGGGTGACCATGCGGGCATGACCCTTCGACTGCTCCTCCACACCCGCACCACCGGCTACCGCCACGACTCGATACCCGACGGCATCGCAGCTGTACGGGAGTTCCCCGGGTTCGAGGTGGACGCCACCGAGGACCCGGCCGCGCTCGAACAGCCGCTGGACGGGTACGCGGCCGTCGTCTTCCTCTCCACCAGCGGCGAGATCCTGACCCCGGCAGGGCGTGCGAGGCTGGCCGCCTACGTCGAGGCGGGCGGCGGCTTCGCCGGTGTCCATGCGGCGGCCGACACCGAGTACACATGGCCGTTCTACGGCGAACTCCTCGGGGCCCGCTTCGACCGCCACCCCCGGTACCAGCCCGGTAAGGCGCTCGTCGAGGACCACGGTCATCCGGCGACCCGTCAGCTGCCCGCCGTCTGGGACTTCACCGACGAGTGGTACGACTTCCGCGACAACCCGCGGGGCCGGGTGCGGGTACTGCTGCGCGCCGACGAGACGTCGTACGACGGGGGCGGGATGGGCGCCGACCATCCGCTGGCCTGGTGCCGTGAGCAGGGGGCCGGACGGGTGTTCTACACGGCCCTGGGGCACGCCCGCGAGGCCTACCGGGATCCCCGCTTCCTGGCCCACCTGTACGGCGGTATCGGCTGGGCCGCACGGCTCGACCAGTGACGTTTCTCCGGTGAACCGGATCCGCCGTTGGAGTGAGTAAAGGTCGCGCACGGAGATGGTCACGTGCGTATCTAGAGATGCTCTTGTCTTGGCAAAGGGCGTCGAGACGCGGAGATCCACCAGGACCTCGCGCCACCCACCCACCGGAGGAGCCGGACCTTGACTTACGGGAAGAAGCTGCGCGAACAGATCGCCGGGCCGGGGACCACCCCGCTGATCGGCGTGTACGACATGTACTCGGCATCGATCGCGGCCAAGCACTACGACGGGATGTTCGTCTCCGGCTTCGGCTTCGCCGCGTCGTACTACGGCCTGCCGGACATCGGATTCATCGCCTGGCCCGACATGGTGGCCTTCGTCCAGCGGCTGCGGGGCGCGTTCCCGCACCACCATCTGCTGGTCGACATCGACGACGGGTATGTCGACCCCGAGGTCGCCTGCCACGTCGTGGAGGGGCTGGAACGGATCGGCGCCTCCGGGGTGATCCTGGAGGACCAGAAGCGGCCCCGACGCTGCGGGCACGCGGACGGCAAGCAGGTGCTGCCGCTGGACGAGTACCTGGAGAAACTGGAGAAGGTCCTGGAGACCCGCACGGACCTGGTCGTCGTGGCCCGTACGGACGCCACCGACGAGCACGACATCCTGCACCGCGCGGAGCGGCTCGCCGCCACCGACGCCGACGTGGTCCTCGTCGACGGGGTGCGCAGCGAGGAGTGGATCCGCCGCATCCGCAAGGTCGTCGGCGACAAGCCGCTGCTGTTCAACCAGATCGCCGGCGGCAAGTCGCCGAGGCTCTCCCTCACCGAACTGGACGATCTCGGCGTCGATGTCGCGATCTACTCCACGCCCTGTCTGTTCGCCGCACACGAGGCGATGGACTCCGCGCTCAGCGACCTCAGGGCGGCGGACGGCCGACTGCCCCAGGTGGACGCGGCGAGCGGGGTCGGCGTCAAGGCGTCCACGACCCTCCTGGAACGCAACATCGCCCGGGAGCGGCTCGACGAGCCCGAGTCCGAGGGCGTGGGCGTGTGACGCGGTTGCGGACGGCCGCTGCCGTCGCCGCGGCGCTGCTCGCTGGAGCCGCGGCTCCCGCGTACGCGGACGGGAGCCTGATCACGGTGCTGGACAACTCCCACGCGGACTCCATCCTGGAGGTGGACCGCACGGCGAACCTCCAGACCGGGAGGGGGGACGCCGGCAGCGACCACGACGGCAGCGCCGTGGACGCGATCCAGGCGTTGATGGGCGAGCCGCGCCAGGCCGACGACGACTGAGGGACCGGCGAGTGGGGAACTGCGGGACCGTGCTGACGGGTCGCGCAGTTCCCCCGCCCTCGCCGGGGCGCTCCGGCTCAGTCCTCGCCCAGGTCCGGGCGGCCGTTCTCGTCCAGTTCCACGTCCTCCTTCGGGTCGTGCTCGTCGGCCGGGGCGGCCACCGTGGCATGCTGCCGGGCCGGGGCGACGGTCAGGGTCGTGGCGTGGGCGGTGCCCAACGCCATGGTCAGGGCGGCTGCGGTCAGGGCACAGGCCGCCGCGGTACGCGGGGTGAGTTTCATGCCCGGGAAACGATCATGAACAGGGCACGGTCACCGTCGTACGGCCGAACGGGCCGCCGGCGCCGCCGTGCTGGCCCGCTCCACCAGCCGCGTCGACAACTCCGTCCGGGTGCCCTCCGGGCGGTCCCCGTGCATCAGCCGCACCAGCAGCCGCAGCGCCGTCGCCGCCATCTCCGACAGCGGCTGGCGGACCGTGGTCAGCGGGGGAGACCCCCAGCGCGCCTCCGGCAGATCGTCGAAGCCGACCACGCTGATGTCGTCCGGTACCCGCAGCCCGCGCTCGGTCAGCGCCGCGTACGCCCCGAGCGCCATCCGGTCCGAACAGACGAACACGGCGGTCGGCGGCTCCGGCAGGTCGAGCAGTTCGTGCATACGATGCCGGGCCGTGCCCTCGTCGAAGCCCGCGTGCCGGACGTACTCGCCACGATGGCGCAGGCCCGCCGAGGCGAGTGCCGAGCGGTAGCCGGCCACCCGGGCGCTGCTGCACATCTTGCGCCGGCTGCCGGCGATCACCGCGATCCGCTCATGCCCCAGCGCGAGCAGGTGCTCGGTCGCGGTCACCCCGCCCTGCCAGTTCGCGGCCCCGACCGACACGGCTCCCGCGGGGGGCTCGTGCACGGGGTCGATCAGCACGTACGGGATGCGGTGGTGGTCCAGCCAGGCGTACTGGGCCTGGGTCAGCTCGGCCAGGTTGAACAGTACGCCCGAGGAGCCGCGCACGGTGAGCTTGTCCAGCCACCCGCGCTCCGGGCGGCCGGCCCGCGTCCGGGTCGGCCCCGCCGACACGACGACCTCCAGACCCGCCTCGTGCGCCGCCTCCTCCACCCCGTGCAGCACCGCGCCCGACCACGAGCTGTCCAGCGAGTGCACCACCAGGTCGATCAGGACGGGGGCCTTCGCCGCGTCGAAACGGGGCCGGCGGACATAGCCGAGCCGTTCGAGGGCCTCGGTGACCCGGCGCCGGGTCTCGGGGGCCACGTCGTCACGGCCGTTGACCACCTTCGACGCGGTCGGTACGGAGACGCCCGCCTCGCGGGCCACCACCGCCAGCGTCGGACCGGCCGCCGCCACGCTCGTACCCCCGGCACGGACCATGAGGAACCCGCCTCTCCGGCCCGCCTTTGGGCCAACGAAAGTAACGAAAGTTGCGACCAACGCTGCTTCCGCGGTCTGCGTGCAAGCCGTGCAGTAAGCGCTTCCTACGATAGGTGCACGTCAACACGGCGTGAAGACCTGGGAATTCACGGGATCACTGGTGGCGGGACTTTCGAAACTTCGAACAACGGCGGTCGGATCAGTCCGGTGTGCAAATGACGTGGAAGTCCGTGAAATCCGCGGTGAAAGAGGCGTCTACGAGGTCTACGGCATGGATTGCGACGAGCGCTCCGGTGAACCGGAGCCGGGATCCGTGGTCGTCGGAGAGGCGGGTGAAGTCGAGGGGAGGGCCGAGGGGTTGGCGGATGCGGTCGGTCTCGTACCAGAAGCGGGTGGCGGCGCCGTCGACCGTGACGCCGAGGGTGAGCGGGGTGGTCGCGTCGACTTCCACGACGGCCGGTCTGCGGATTTCGCCTTCGTCACGTGTGGTCAGGGCGAGTACGGTCCGGCCCTTGTGCCGCCATTGCTGGCCGTGTTGCGCTTCGCCTTCCGGCTCCGACCAGGTGAGGTCCAGGGCGTAGTAGGCCGAGGTGTTGTACCAGAGGAGCAGACCGGCGGCCTGGGTGAAGGTGGACGGGCTTGCCTGGACGGTGACTTGGGCCCCCGTGCGGTGTTCGGTGATGCGGCGGGCGAGGAGGTTGTGGGACCAGAGGGAGTCGGGGCCGTGGTGGCCGCGGAGGCGTAGCCAGCCGGGGCGGGTGGTGGGGTCTATCCAGGAGGGGTCTGCGGGGGAGCGGAGCGTGTAGTAGTGCGTATCTGCGGGCCGGTGGGGGCTGGTCGCGCCCAGGCGGCGGTAGCCGCATATCGGATGCAGCCCCGCGCCCCTGGCGGGGCGCTCCAGCGCGGGTATCTCGACCGTCACCGCCGGGCGGGTGTCTCCGTGGCGGAGTCTCGGCCAGCCCTCCGTGTCCCAGGTCACCGGCTGGATCGCCGTCTCCCGGCCGAGAGGGCATCTCGGTCCTTCCGGTGTCTGCAGCGGGCGTGCCGTCAGGTGGCTCAGGAACCAGTCGCCCTCCGGGGTCTGGACCAACTCCGCATGTCCCGCCTTCTGCAACGGCCAGTCAGGGTCGTCCCGCGTCGTCAGCAGCGGACGTTCGTCGAGGTCGTACGGGCCCGTGAGGCTTCTGCTGCGGGCCACCCGCACCCCGTGCTCGAAACCCGTCCCGCCCTCGGCCAGGACCAGGACGTACCAGCCGTCCCGTTTCAGCAGCTTCGGGCCCTCGATCAACCGGTCGTGCTGGAGCAGGAGTCGGGTCGCGCCGACGGCGGTGAGCGTCTCCGGGTCCAGTTCCGTGGCGACGATTCCCGCGAAGCGCCGGCCGCCCGGGCGGTGGTCGTTCTGGATGTTGAGGAGCCAGATACGGCCGTCGTCGTGGAAGAGGGCGGGGTCGAAGCCGTGGCTCGGGACCCGGCGCGGGGGAGTCCACGGGCCCGACACGTCCATGGCCGTACTGACGTAGGTGTCCAGGTCGAAGTACGGGGTGCCGACCGAGCGGACGATCGAGTACGTCACCCAGAAGCGCACCCCGTCCCAGCTCAGCGAAGGGGCCCAGATGCCACCCGAGTCGGGGACACCGGCCAGGGAGTCGCCGGGGGCCGCGCCCTCGACATGGCCCGCGTACTCCCAGTGGGCCAGGTCGCGGGAGCGGTGGATCGGGATCGTCGGGAACCACTCGAAGGAGCTGGTCGCCAGGTAGTACCGGTCGCCGGCCCGGACCAGTGACGGGTCGGGGGCGAAGCCGCGGATCACCGGGTTGTGCAGCACGGTCACTTGAGGGCTCCCAGGGTGACGCCCGTGCGCCAGTAGCGGCGCATCGCGATCATCATGACGGCCATCGGGACGATGGAGAGCAGGGCGCCGGTCAGGACCAGACCGGTCAGGTCCACCCCGGATTCGAGGCGTTTGCCGGACCAGTTGTACAGGCCCAGGTTCAGGGTCCAGTTCTCCTCGCCGCGCAGGACCGTGAGGGGGAGGAAGAACGCGTTCCAGGTGTTGACGAAGGCCAGCAGGAAGACCGTCGCGCCGCCCGTCGTCATCATGCGCAGCACGATCGAGAAGAAGATGCGCAGTTCGCCCGCGCCGTCTATGCGGGCCGCTTCGAGGAGTTCGTACGGGACCGTGGCCTCGGTGTACACCTTCGCCAGGTAGACGCTGAACGGGTTGACCAGACAGGGGATCAGCATCGCGCAGGGCGTGTCCACCAGGCCGATCTTCGAGAACAGCAGATACAGCGGGAGGGTGAGCAGGGCGATCGGGACCAGGAAGGAGCCGACCACGCAGGCGAAGACGAGGCTGCGGCCGGGGAACTGGAAGCGGGCCAGGCCGTAGCCCGTGGCGAGCGCGATGAGCGTGCCGCCGAGCGAGCCGACTCCGGCGTAGAGGAAGGAGTTGGCCGTCCAGCGCAGGAAGATGCCGTCCTCGTAGGTGAACAGCTGGTGCAGGTTGCTCCAGAAGTGCCAGCCCGAGAACCAGAGGCCGTTGCTCTGGTAGAGGGCGGTACGGTCCTTGGTCGCGGCGACGAGCAGCCACCAGACCGGGAAGAGGCTGTACGCGCTCGCCAGGACCAGTCCGACGAGAAGGAACCGCTGGCCGCCTCGGGAACGGGCAGCCGGGTCGGGCTTGTTGATGCGTCGCACGGGGTTCGTCCTGGACCGTTCCGCGGTGAGTGTCATCAGTCGGCCTCCTTGGAGGTCAGCCGGTAGAAGAGGAAGCTGGCGACGCCGAGGACCAGGGCCAGCAGCACCGAAAGGGCCGCCGCATAGTGGTAGTTGCCCGCATTGAAGGCCTGGTTGTAGATCACCATGATCGGGGTGAAGCTGTCGCTGACCGTCTGCGGTGTGACGTTGCGGAACAGGGCCGGCTCGTTGAAGATCTGGAGCATCTGGATGATCGACAGCATGCCGGTGAGGACCAACGCGCCCCGGACGAACGGGACTTTGATACTGAGCGCGATACGGCGCTCGGATGCGCCGTCGAGCCGGGCCGCCTCGAAGAGTTCACGCGGGACGCCCTGCAGCGCCGAGTAGATGATCACCATGTTGTAGCCGATGCCGTGCCAGGTCAGCAGGTTGCCGATGGACGGCCACACCATCGACGGCGCGAAGAAGTTCCAGGTCAGTCCGAACGCCTTGCCCAGCGGGGTGAGCGGGCCGACGTCCGGGCTGTAGAGGTTGATCCAGACGATCGCCGCCACCACACCCGGGATCATGTAGGGCACGAGGAGCAGGACCCGGAAGCGGCCCGCCGCCCTGGACGTCAGCGCGTCCAGGAAGAGCGCCAGGAGAAGACTGATCAGGAGCATCACGGGGATCTGTACGCAGGCGAACACCAGCACCCGGAAGACCGAGTCGAGGAACGCCGAATCCGTCAGGCCCTGACGGTAGTTGGCCAGTCCCGAGAACTCGTCCGTGCTGCCGCCGAGGCCCAGCCCGGAGGAGTGCGCACGGTACAGCGACTGGTAGACCGCGTACCCGATCGGGATCAGGTAGAGGAAGACGAAGCCGAGCTGGAAGGGCACCGTGAAGGCGGCGCCCTTCCAGCGCTGGGAGCGGACCATCCGTGAGCCTCAGCCCTCGACGCTGATGCCGCGGGACTTCAGGTCGTCGACCGTCCACTGCTGCATGTGGGCGAGGAGGTCGGTGACCTTCTGCTGCTTGCTGACCACCTTGGCCCAGCCGTTCTGCAGCTCCGTGAACATGGCCGTCCAGTCGGGGCCGAACGTCCAGTCGGTGGTGACCGTGTTCAGGCTGTCGGTGACGACCTTCTTCGCCGGGTCGTAGTTCGGGCCGAGCAGCTTCTGGGAGATCGCCTCGTCGACGTAGGCGTTGCTGTCGGCCAGCGCGGGCATCACGCCGTTGCCGGTGGTCGGGCTCGCCATGGTCCTCACCGCACCCGGATTCGTGGACATCCACAACGCGGCCTCGGCGGCCTGCTGTTGGTGGGTGCACCCCTTGGTGACCAGGGTGACACTGCCGGTGAGGTTGGTGCCGGCCGGGGTCTTGGCGGCCTCGCCGGTGAAGGTCGGCCAGGGGGCGAGGGCCCACTTGCCGAAGGACTTGGTGAAGTTCTGCACCATGCCGGCCATCTGCCAGGTGGAGATCTGCCGGGTGGCGGTGCCGCCGTTGTCGTAGTTGCGCTGGACTGCCGCGTAGTCGGCGAACGACAGCTTCGAGTCGAGGTCGTTGTCGACGATCTGCTGGATGACCTGGGCGGCCTTGAGAGTGCCCGCGTCCTGGAAGTCCACCTTCCAGGAGTTGCCGTCGATCGCGTACCAGTGGGCTCCGGCCTGCATGGAGAGCACTTCGAGGGTGCTGGGGTCCTCACCGGCGTAGTTGGTGATCTTGACGCCGTGTTTCTTCAGCGTCTTGCCCGCCGCGATGAACTCGTCCCAGGTGGTGGGGGCCTTGAGGCCGTACTTCTGGAAGACGTCGGTGCGGTAGATCGTGAAGTTCGGAGAGGAGCTGGTGGGGACGCCGTAGAGCTTGCCCTGCACCTGCGCGGCAGACCAGGAGCCGGAGTTGAACTTGTCCTTGGCCGAACCGACGTACCGCGTGATGTCGGCGAGGGCGCCCTGGGCGACCCAGCTCGTCACGTACTCGGCGGTGTTCTGCACCAGACAGGGCGCGTTGCCCGCCTTCACGGCGTTGGTGAGCTGCTTCTGCATGGTCAGCTGGTCGGTGACCTTCGTGTACTTCAGCTGGACGTCCTTGTGCGAGGCGTTGAACGCCTTCACCACGGCGTCCTGGCCGTTCGCCCAGCCCCAGAAGGGCAGGGTGACCGGTCCGGAGGCCGAGTCGGAACCGCCGGAGCCGGAGCCCGATCCGCCGCAGGCGGAGAGCAGACCTGTCAGCGCGAGGCCCGCGATCGCGGCGCGGGCCAGCCTGGTGGAGTTCATCTGACCGTGTTCCTTCGGAGGTTGGCGCTCTCGGGGAGGAGGGCGGCGGCTCGACAGTGCCTTAGAAACCGGTTTCCACGGGACAGTAGGACGGCTCGGCCGCTCCCAGCAAGGGGTATGAGTCGGAATCTTTCGATGTGCGGTCGGTCGAACGGTCCGTGAACAGCAACCGGTACGCAAGGACAACCGGTTGCCGCCGAACGGTTTTCGAAAGTTCGTCACTCCCCTTGACGAGGCCCTCGTACGGGTTGAAGCTCCCCTCACCGCCCATAGCAACCGGTTGCCAACGAGCCGACGTCCTGTCACCTCCGCGAAGAGAGTGGGAAGTCCATGCAGACGCACGCCCGAGCACCGGTCAGCCGGCGCCGCTTTCTCGGCCTGTCGGCAGCGGGTGCCGTGGCCGGCGCGGCGTCGCTCAGCGGCTGCGCGCTCCAGGTGTCCACCGGGGTCAGCGGCCCGGGCGAGTCCGTCACCGTGATGGTCAAATCGGGTGACCTCACACCCGACCTGATCAAGCAGGCCAAGAAGGACACCGGCATCACGATCAATCAGGTCGACTACGACATCACCAAGCTGATCGCGATGCTCACCAGCGGCAACCCGCCGGACCTGGTGCGCGGAGTCGGCGCCGTGGACGCGGCGTACTTCGCGGCCCGGGACGTGATGCAGGAACTGGACACCTACTTCGCGAACAGCAGTGTGCTCAGGGTCGACGACCTGGACCCCGTCAACGACCTGTGGCGCTACGACGGCAAGGTGCAGGGCAAGGGGTCGCGGTACGGGATGGCCAAGGACTTCTCCCAGGACTCCATGTTCTGGTTCAACACCGCCGCCTTCGACAAGAAGAACGTCGCCTACCCCTCCGAGACCGAGCCCGTCACCTTCGACCAGTGGCTGCAGGACGCCCAACGGCTCGCCCAGCGGTCCCACGGCCAGACGACCGTCTTCGGCGGCAGCTACAACGGCCTGGTCAAACTCACCCTCATGGCGACCATGACCGCCTCCGCAGGCGGCAGCCTGTTCAACGACGACTTCTCCAAGGCCGACTTCACCACCCCCGAGGCCCGCAAGGCGCTCGCCTGGTACATCGACTACTGCAAGCTCAAGGTCGGACCCAGCGCCATCCTGCCCGACCCCAACGGCTGGGACGGGCCGACCTACCAGGCCGGACGCCTCGCCATGTCGAACAACGGCTACTGGCTGGGCGGCCTGATCGGCACCGACCCGAAGCTGGCCAAGGTCTCCCGGCTCGCCCCCGCCCCCGTCTTCGCGGGCGGCCCGCGCATCAGCGCCTGCCAGGGCGGCACCGGACTGTGGATGCCGCGCAAGGCGCACAACAAGGACGCCGCCTGGCGGATCTTCGAGTGGTTCTTCGGCGAGGCACCGGCCAAGGCACGCGCCACCAGCGGATGGGGCATCCCCAGCCTGAAGTCCCTGCGGCCGCTGATGCCGGCCAAGGAGGAGTACCAGAAACGGACACTGAAGGCCCAGGAGAACGAACTCAAGCACTTCTCGGTGGTCGCGGTCAGCCCCTACATCTCCGTGGACGCCTTCGAGTCCCTCTTCAACCAGGTCAGCACGCCCGCCATGCAGGGCGCGATGTCCGTCGACACCCTCGCCGGACACCTGAACTCCGTCATCAACCAGCAGATCGAGCGCGGGAAGGAGCAAGTCGGATGACGACCCATCAGCTCTCCTCGGTGGCGGACCGGCCCGACTCGACCGCGCACACCGGCCGCACCCGGCCGGCCGAACGCCCCCGCACCTCGATGACCTCGCGCAGGCACCGCGCGTTCTATATGTTCGCCTCGCCGTGGATCATCGGGTTCACCCTGCTGACCATCGCTCCCATGGCGTTCGCCCTGTGGATGAGCTTCACCACGTACGACGGCATCTCCCCGCACTGGCACTACGTCGGCCTCGGCAACTACCGCGAGCTGACCGGCGATCCACAGACCTGGGACGCCCTCGGTCGCGCCGGCCTGTTCGCGGTGCTTTCCGTACCGCTGTCGATCATCGCCGGACTCGCCCTCGCCGTCCTGGTCAACCGGCCCGTCAAGGGGCGCGGACTGTTCCGCACCTTGCTCTACCTCCCGGCCGTGGTGCCCCCGGTGGGCGCCGGCATTGCCTTCAAGAACCTCTTCGACCAGAACTCCGGTGCTGTCAACGGCGTCTGGACCCTCTTCGGCTTCGACGCGATCGGCTGGCTGGCCGACCCCTACGCCCGCTACGTCCTCGTCATGACCGTCCTCTGGGCGGCCGGCAACGTCATGATCATCTCGCTGGCGGGGCTCCAGGACGTACCCCGCGAACTCCATGAGGCCGCCCGTCTCGACGGGGCGAGCTCCTGGCGCACCTTCCGCAGTATCACCGTGCCGCTGCTGTCACCGGTCCTGCTCTTCCAGGCCGTGACCGGGGTGATCGCCTCGGTGCAGACCGTCATGCCGATGCTGCTGGCCCCGACCCCCGGCACCAGCGGCCTCACCACGATTCCGCAGTCCAACTACACCTACATGATCCACGTGTTCTCCGAGTACTTCGCGCTCGGCCGCTACGGATACGCCTCCGCACTCCTGTGGGTGCTCTTCGTCCTGATCCTCATCGCGACCGGACTCATCTTCAAGTTCACCTCCGGCGTGGTGTTCTACAACGTCGACCCGGAGGCGAACAAGTGACCACCACCAGCCTCGACCCCAACCCCCAGACCCGGGTGCGGATACGCGTCAACCGCCTCGTCCTCTACACCGTCCTCGTGGTCGTCACCGGCCTGCTCCTCGGGCCGTTCGGCTGGCTGGTCCTCACCGGACTGAAGGACCCCTCCGAGCTCGCCGCCGCCCCCGTCCACTGGCTGCCCGCCCACGTCGAGTGGCACAACTTCGCCGACGCCTACAAACTCATCGACTTCCTCGGCTACGCCCGCAACTCCCTCATCATCGCCACCATCTACGCCACCCTGGTCACCCTCAGCTCAGCCTGGGTCGGCTTCGGCTTCGCCCGGCTGAACGCGCCCGGCAAGAAGACCCTGTTCGGCATCCTCATGGGCTCGATGATGCTGCCCCAGATGATCACCCTGCTGCCGACCTACCTGATCTTCGCCAAGCTCGGCATGGTCGACACCTACTGGCCCTGGGTGCTGTGGGGCCTGGCCTCCGCCCCCTACCTGGTCTTCCTCTTCCGCCAGTTCTTCGCGGGCCTGCCCCGCGAACTGGAAGAGGCCGCCATCGTCGACGGCTGCGGATACGGCGGGATGTTCTGGCGGATCTTCCTCCCGCAGTCCTGGCCGGTGCTCTCCGCCAGCTTCATCATCGCCTTCACCTGGACCTGGGGCGACTACATCGCCCCCCAACTCCTGCTGTCCACCGACCGGTCCACCCTCGCGGTCGCCGTGATGACCAGGTACGTCGACTCGTCCGGCAACCCCCTCAACAACCTCCAGGCCGCCGGCTCCGTCATGTACGTCGTCCCGATCCTGCTGGTCTTCCTCGTCGCCCAACGCGGCTTCGTCGCGGGCATGGCGACGTCCGGTCTCAAGTAGCCGCACCTACCGACCTGTTGCAAGGAGACAGAGATGAACACGCCCTTCTCCCGCCGCACCGCCCTGCAAGCCGCCGGCGCCACCGCCCTCGCCGCCGGACTCTCCGGCGGCCTGACCGCCGGCACCGCCCGCGCGGACGACGCCAACGCCGCCCCCAAGCTGGTCACCTACCCCCGCCCCACCGCCGTACCGACCAACACCAGCTTCCAGGTACGGGTACGCACCGCCCCCGACGGCGACTGGCAGACCCTGGACATCTACCGGCCGCAGTTCGAGGAGATCAACGCCAACACCGGCTCCGGCAAGGTCTACAACTCCTCGATGGTGTACTTCGACTTCCAGTGCTCCGTCGAAGTCGAGGTGACCTACCTCAAGGGCGGTACCACCAAGGCCCGGGTGAGACCGGACTCGTACGGCATCACGCCCGAACTGCTCGGAGACACCCTGCGGTTCACCCTCGACGAGCCGAAGGACCTGGTCGTCCAGATCAACGACGAGCTCTTCGACTGCCTGCACATCATCACCAACCACGTCGAGCACCACGCGCCGGCCGCCGACGACCCGGACGTCATCTACTTCGGCCCCGGCGTGCAGACCGTCACCGGCGGCATCCTCACCGTCCCCAGCGGCAAGACCGTCTACCTCGCCGGCGGCGCCGTCCTCAAGGCGACCGTCTACTTCAAGGACGTGGAGAAGGCCGCCCTCCGGGGCCACGGCATGATCTGGGCAGGCCCGGGCGGAGGCGTGCTGTGCGAGGGCAGCAGGAACATCCGGGTGGAAGACGTCATCATCATGAACCCCGGGGGCTACATCACCACCCTCGGCGAGGCCCAGAACGTCCACATCAGGAAGGTGCGCGGCTTCAGCTCGCGCGGCAACGGCGACGGTATCGACGTCTTCTCCTCCAGCGACGTCCTCATCGACGGCTGCTTCCTGCGCAACTCCGACGACTGCATCGCCATCTACGCCCACCGCTGGGACTACTACGGCGACACCCGCAACATCACCGTGCAGAACTGCTCCCTGTGGGCCGACGTCGCCCACCCGATCAACATCGGCACGCACGGCAACACCGACGCCCCGGAGACCATCGAGAACCTGGTCATCCGCAACATCGACATCCTCGACCACCGCGAACCCCAGATGAACTACCAGGGCTGCATCGCCCTCAACCCCGGCGACTCCAACCTCATCAGCAACGTCCGCATCGAGGACGTACGGATCGAGGACTTCCGCTGGGGCCAGGTCATCTACATGAAGGTCATGTACAACACCAAGTACAACACCTCGGTCGGCCGCGGCATCGAGAACGTCTACGTCAAGAACCTCACCTACACGGGCACCCACGCGGGCCCGTCGCTCTTCCTCGGCTACGACGCCGACCACGCCATCAAGAACGTCACCTTCGAGAACCTCGTCATCAACGGTGTCGTCATCGCCGACTCGATGAAGAAGCCGAGCTGGTACTACACCA
The DNA here is from genome assembly GCF_044767525.1 of Streptomyces sp. NPDC101234. Classification (NCBI taxonomy): domain Bacteria; kingdom Bacillati; phylum Actinomycetota; class Actinomycetes; order Kitasatosporales; family Streptomycetaceae; genus Streptomyces; species Streptomyces sp. NPDC101234. The sequence continues at coordinate 394,866 of NZ_JBIWOA010000007.1, forward strand.
CCGACGCCATCCAGTGGTTCTACAACGAGCACGTGACGAACCTGAAGTTCCTCACCACCGCAGAGGCGGAGGCGGCCGCCCAGTGAGCCCGCTCAGCCGCCGCGGCCTGCTGAAGTCCTCCGGCGCGCTGCTGCTCGCCGCGGGCACGAACACCCTGTTCGTGCCCGCGGCCCGGGCGGCGGACGGCTCCCCGCAGGACTTCGCGTTCACCCACCCCGGCATACTGCACACCGCCGCCGACCTGGCCCGGATGAGATCCGCCGTCGACAGCGGACAGTCGCCCGTCCACGACGGCTACCTCGCGCTGGCCGCCCACGCGCGCTCCCAGGCGTCGTACACCGTGCAGAACACCGGCCAGATCACCTCCTGGGGCCGCGGCCCCGCCAACTTCCAGAACCAGGCCGTGGCCGACTCGGCCGCCGCCTACCAGAACGCCCTCATCTGGGCCGTCACCGGCGATCGTGCCCACGCCGACAAGGCCCGCGACATCCTCGACGCCTGGTCGGCCTCGCTCACCATCGTCACCGGCGCCGACGGACCGCTCGGCGCGGGCCTCCAGGGCTTCAAGTTCGCCAACGCCGCCGAACTCCTGCGCCACACCGGCTACGACGGCTGGACCGACGCCGACATCGCGCGCTGCGAGGCGTCCTTCCTCGACGTCTGGTATCCGGCCGTCTCCGGCTACATGCTCTACGCCAACGGCAACTGGGACCTGACGGCCCTTCAGACCATCCTGGCCATCGGCGTGTTCTGCGAGGAACGCACCCTCTTCGAGGACGCCCTCCGGTTCGCCGCCGCCGGCGCGGGCAACGGCAGCGTCCGCCACCGCGTCGTCACCGACACCGGCCAGGGCCAGGAGTCCGGCCGCGACCAGGGCCACGAACAGCTCGCGGTGGGCCTCATGGGTGACGCGGCCCAGGTCGCCTGGAACCAGGGCGTCGACCTGTGGGGCTACGACGGCGACCGCATCCTGGCCAACGCCGAGTACGCCGCCCGCTACAACCTCGGCGGCGACGTCCCCTTCACCCCGGACCTGGACCGCACCGGCAAGTACCTCAAGAAGACCGTGTCGGCGACCTCCCGGGGCACCCTGCCCCCGATCTACGAGATGTACTACGCCCACTACGCGGGTGTACGCGGCCTCGACACGCCCTACACGCAGGCCGCCGTCTTCCGGGGCGCGGGTGGCACCCGCGCCGTCGAGGGCAGCAACGACGACCTGCCCAGCTGGGGCACCTTCGCCTACGCGGGCGCCACAGCCCCCGCGCCGAGCGTGCCGACCCCTCCGGCGGGGATCACGGCCGACGGCGACGAGCGCGCCGTGACGGTGTCCTGGCTGCCGGCGGTGGGGGCGACGCGTTATGAGGTACGGCGCGCCGAGTGTCCCGACGGGCCCTATGAGCCGTCGGCCCAGGTCTCGTCGCCCATGTACACCGACGGGCGGGTGCGCCCGGGGCGGACGTACTACTACTCGGTCGTCGCCGCCAACGCCGCGGGGGAGAGCGGTACTTCGGCCGTCGCCTCGGCGACCGCGGGGCTTCCGGGCCCCTGGCGGACCCAGGACCTGGGCGCCGTACACACCCCGGGTTCGGCGCGGTTCGACGGCGAGCGGTTCGTGCTGGAGGCGAGCGGGACCGCCGACACCTGCCGTCTCGTCCACCTGCCGCTGCACGGCGACGGCAGTGTCACCGCCCGGATCGTCTGGCCGCTCAGTTCGCAGTACTCCAAGATCGGAGTCACGGTCGGAGCCTCGCTCGACCCGTCCGCCGCGCATGCCTCGATGCTGATCCAGGGGCTGCCGCTGCACACCTGGAGCGGGGTGTGGAGCGTACGCCCGACGGCCGGTGCCGGGATCTCCGCGACCGGGAGCACCCCGGTGCCGCCGAGCCAGCAGCAGACGATCACCACCGGCGCCGGCTTCCCGATCTCCGACCTGGGCGCGCTGCCCACGTCGGCGACCCCGCTGGCCGCGCCCTATGTCGAGGGGGCCGGGGACGGCTACCGGCTGCGGGCGCCCTACTGGGTGCGGGTGACCCGGGAGGGGGACCTGTTCACCGGGGCGATCTCGGAGGACGGTGTGCGGTGGACCGAGGTGGGGTCGACCGTATGCGACATGCCACACACCACATATGCGGGACTCGTCCTCACCTCCTCCCTGGGCGTCGACGAGGACTACGCCGAAACCGGCACCGGCGCCTTCGACGACGTCAGCGTGGAGTCGGCGGCCGGCACGGTGTGGCGGGTACCCCGCCCGGTCCGCAGGGTCACCGATCTGCTGGCCGCCACCGGCGCCGACGGGACCGAGCTGACCTGGACCGACCCCAACCCGTCCGCCCGCTACACCGTGCTGCGCGCCAGCGACGCCCACGGGCCGTACCGGACCCTCGCCCGGGAGGTCGGCGCGGTCGGCTTCGGCACCCGGGTGCGGTACACGGACGGGAGCGGTGCGTCCGGGACGACGTACCACTACACCGTCGCCAAGACCAACTGCGGGGGCCGGGGCCCGCGTTCGACTTCAGTGAGTGCGGTCATGCCCGCCGTCGCGGCCGGGGCCACGGAGCCGGCCACGGTCGCCGCCCCGCCCCTGCCCGACCCCTGGACCAGCGGTGACCTCGGCGACGTGATCCTCGACCGGAGCGCCTACGGCACCCTCGGAGTCGTCGCCGTCCTCACCCCGGGCGACGCGGCCCACGCCGACGGCACCTTCACCGTGCGCGGCGCCGGAGTCGACCTCAACGTCAACTCGCAGGGAATGACCGGCCAGTTCGCACGACAGCCGGTCGCCGGCGACTGCGAGCTGACCGCCCGGCTCGTCTCCCGTTCCGGTGCCACCGCCGACCGGGTCGGGCTGCTGATGGCCAAGTCACTGTCGCCGTTCGACCAGGCGGCCGGGGTCATCGTCACCGCAGGCACCACCGCCCAGCTCATGCTGCGCCCGACCGTCGCCGGCGCCTCCGCCTTCACCGGTACCGCCACCGTCCAACTGCCCCTGCTGCTGCGGCTGAAGCGCACCGGGACGGCCTTCGCCGCCGCCGTCTCCGCCGATGACGGCGTCACCTGGAGCCCGCTCGCCACGGGCACGATCCCCACCTTCGGTGACGCCCCCTACCACGTGGGCCTGGTGGTGTGCTCCCGCACACCACTGGCTCTCGGCACCGCGCAATTCGAAGAGGTGAGCGTCCGACTCACCTGAACTCCCCCCACCGAAGGAGAAACTACGCGATGAGCCGCCGCGTACCACCCCAGTCGGGCACCTGCGAGCCGAGCCGCCGCAGTGTCCTGAAGTCCGCAGCCGCGCTTGCCGTCGCCGCCTCGATCACCGCCCCCACGGTGGCCGACGCGGCACCGACCACCTTCACCCACCCCGGCATGCTCCACAACGCCGGTGACATCAACCGCGCCAAGGTGCGGGTCGCCGCCGGCACCGACCCCTGGCTGTCCGGCTGGGACAAGCTGACCGCCAACTCCCACTCCGCCGCCACCTGGACGCCCAACCCGCAGGCCACGATCATCCGCGGAGGGACCGGCGAGAACTACGGCATCCTCTACAACGACATCGCGGCCGCCTACCAGAACGCCCTGCGCTGGAAGGTCGCCGGTACGGCCGCCAACGGCGACACCGCCGTGAAGATCCTCAACGCCTGGTCGTCCACGCTGACCACCCTCACCGGCAATGCCGACCGGTTCCTCGCCGCGGGCATCTACGGCTGGGAGTTCTGCCAGGCCGCCGAACTCATGCGCGGCTACGCCGGGTTCGACCTCGCCGCGTTCCAGGCGATGATGGTCGACGTCTTCTACCCGCTCAACAACAGCTTCCTGACCAACCACAACGACGCCTGCATCACCAACTACTGGGCCAACTGGGACCTGTGCAACATGGCCTCGGTCATGGCCATCGGGATCCTTACCGACAACGCGGCCAAGTACGACCAGGCCGTCACCTACTTCAAGTCCGGCGCGGGCAACGGCTCCATCGAGCACGCGGTGCCGTACCTCTACACCGACTCCGACGGCTACGGCCTCGGCCAGTGGCAGGAGTCCGGCCGCGACCAGGGGCACACCGTCATGGGCATGGGCCAGATGGGCGCGATCTGCGAGATGGCCTGGAACCAGGGCGACGACCTCTACTCGTACGACGACCGGCGGTTCATGAAGGCCGCCCAGTACGTCGCCAAGTACAACCTCGGCCAGGAGGTGCCGTACACCACCTACACCTGGGGCACCGGGCAGAGCTGCGCCCAGTCCTCCCAGACGGTGATCTCCGACTCCTCCCGTGGCCAGCTCCGCCCAGTGTGGGCGATGCTCCACTTCCACTACAACCGGCGTATCGGCCTCGACGACAAGTACATCTCCGCCATGTACTACAACCTCGTGGCCCCCGAGGGCGGCGGCGGGGACTACGGCTCCACCAGCGGCGGGTACGACCAGCTCGGCTTCGGCACCCTGATGTACGCCAAGTAGCCGGGCGCAGCCGCCCGTCTGTCCGTCCGAACGCCGTGTGTGCCGGAATACCGGGAGCGGATGTGGTGCTCTTGTCCTACCGGCGTTCTGGCACACGCGGCGGGAGGAGCTGGTGGCGGATGACGGCAGACGGGACGGACGCGAAGAACCCGGTGGCCGACACCCCGTACGGGGCGGTGCGGGGCAGGTGGGAGCGCGGGGTCGCGGTCTTTCGCGGCATTCCGTACGCCGCCCCGCCCTTCGGGAAGCACCGGTTCCGTCCGCCCGTGCCGCCCGAGCCCTGGGACGGCGTCCGGGACGCCGGCACCTTCGGGCCGACGGCGCCGAAACCGCCGTACTCGGAGGCGTTCGCGCAGTACCTGTCCGACCCGGTGATCCCGGGTGACGACTGCCTCAACCTCAACGTCTGGACCCCGGAGCCGGGCCCCGGCGCCCGGCTCCCGGTGCTGCTCTGGCTGCACGGCGGAGCCCTGACCAGGGGATCCTCGGCCGTACCCGTGTACGACGGTCATGCGTTCGCCCGTGACGGTGTCGTCCTCGTCTCGGTCAACTACCGGCTGGGCGTGGAGGGCTACGGGCTGTTCCCGGACACCCCGCCCAACCCCGGCCTGCACGACCAGCTGGCCGCCCTGCGCTGGGTCCACGAGACCGTCACCGCGTTCGGCGGCGACCCGGACCGGATCACCCTCTGCGGCCAGTCCGCCGGCGCCATCAGCGCCGGCGCCCTGCTCGCCGTACCCCGGGCCCAGGGCCTGATCCGCCGGGCCGTGCTGCAGAGCGGCCCGCCCGAAGCCTCGGAACGGGACAAGGTACGGCGCATGGTCCGCCGGATGGCCAACCGGCTGAGGATCCCCGCCACCGCCCAGGCCTTCGCCGAGGTCGACCGCGAACTGCTGCTGCGCACCCAGGCCGAGGTGGGGCGGCTCAGCAGTCCCGTCCTCGGCGGCCCCGCCTTCGGAATCGTCGTCGACGGCGACCTCGTCCCGCGCGACCCGCTGCAGGCCCTCCTGGACGGCGAGGCGGCCCGCGGCGTCGACCTGCTGATGGGCTGGACCCGCGACGAGTACCGGCTCTGGCTGGTCCCCGGCGGTCTCGTCGACCACGTCGACCGGCTCGGCCCGGTCGCCCTCGCCGGCGCCATGGCCCGCTGTCATGTCGGCCACGAGGTGCCGCGCGGCTACCGCGCCCTGCACCCCGAGGCCGGACCCGCCGAGATCGTCGGCCAGATGGTCACCGACCACCTGCTCCGCCTGCCGCTGCACCGGCTGGCGGAGGCCCGCCCCGACTCGTCGTACCTCTACGAGTTCGCCTGGCCCTCCAACCGTCCCGACCTCGGCGCCTGCCACGCCCTGGAGCTGGGCTTCGTCTTCGACACCGGGACCGTCCCCGACTCGGCCCGGCTCGCCGGTGCGGGCGCCCCGCAGAAGCTGGGCGACGAGATGCACGGCGCATGGGTCCGCTTCGCCACGACCGGCGACCCCGGCTGGCAGTCCTGGGACGACACCCACCCGGTCCGCGTCTTCGGTGACGGCGAGCCCCGCACGGTGTCCGGCCCGCGGGACGAGGAGTTCGCGCTCTGGACGCCCGATGTGCCGCCGCACCCCGACCGCCCGGCCGAACTGGCCCTGGCAGTACGCCGGCTGCGCCGCTCAATGGCTGCTGTGCGCCGCCACTGAGTCCCGTACGACCACATGCGTGCCGAGCAGCAGATGCTCGTCGGCAGACTCCGCGCCGTGCCCGAGGGCGGTGCGGACGGCAAGCCGTCCGAGCTCCTCGTAGGGCACATGCACGGTGGTCAGGGCCGGGTGCAGATCACGGGCGAACGGTATGTCGTCGTACCCGGCGAGGGACATATCGCCGGGCACGTCGAGCCCCGCCTCGTGCAGGGCGGTGAGTGCGCCGGCCGCGACCATGTCGGTGGCGGCGACGACCGCCGTGAACTCCAGCTTCCGGGCGAGGGCCTCGCGCATCAGACGGTGCCCGGAGTCACGGGTGAAGTCGCCGTGCAGGAGCAGCGCGGGGTCGGGTTCGAGGCCCCGGGCGCGATGGGCTGCCAGATAGCCGCGCACCCGGCCCATCGCCGTCGTGTGGTCCGGCTTCCCGCCGAGGAACAGCACCCGCCGGTGCCCCTGCGCGAGCACATGGGCGGCCAGGGCGTGGGCGCCGCCCTCGTTGTCGTACTCGATGACCGTGACCGGCGCGCCGGGCCCGAGCGGCGGCCGCCCGCACAGCACCAGCCGGGACCCGGCGGAGGCGAGCGAGTCGGCGATACGGCGGGTCCGTTCCCGGTACTCGGGCGTGTCCGCCGCGCCGCCGACGAGAATCACGGCGGCGGCCCGCTGGGCGCGCATCATCTCGATGAACTCCAGCTCGCGCCGCACATCGCCGTCGGTGCTGCACACGAGACTCAGATGCCCGAGCCGCGCCGCCTCCCGCTCCACGCCGTGCGCCATGTGCGCGAAGGAGGGCCCGGTGATGTCCTCCAGCACGAAGGCGAGGGTGGGCGTACCGACCCCGGCGACCGCCTTGGCGCGGGCGTCGGCGACGTAGTCCATCTCCCGGACGGCACGCAGGACCCGAGTACGGGTGGCGGCGCTGACGGGGTAGTCCCCGGCGAGCACCCGGGAAACAGTGGACGCGGACACCCCGGCCCGGGCGGCGACATCACGAATGGTGCTCCGCCCGGCTTCCCCGTTCTTTCTGGTCAACCCCACCCCCGGCAACCGGTTCCCAAGGGGACCTTAGCGCCCCGAAAGGGGCGCGGGACAGTGCTGATTTGCGGCTCCGCCGCGTGGGCGCGACCAGCCCAGGACGACCCGCAGCCGCCGTGCTGAGAACCACCTACGGCGACGAGGCGCCCCTCAAACCACCCGAGCGATCCCGGCGACAGCCTCCGGCCCCACCCGGCAGCACCCCCCGATCAACCGCGCCCCCGCATCCCGCCACCCCGCGACCTGCTCCGCGCCGAACGTCGACCGTCCCGTCCACGCCCGGGCCGCCGCGTCCCACACCTCCCCGCTGTTGGGATAGACCACCACCGGCTTCCCGGTCACCCTCGCCGCGACCTCCACCGCATGGTCCACATCCTCCGGCGCGCAGCAGTTCACGCCCACGGCGACGACCTCGTCCACGTCGGCGGCCAGGGCGAACGCCTCCTCCAGGGGCTGCCCGGCCCGGGTCCGCCCCTCCGCCACGCTGTAGGACAGCCAGGCCGGCACGCCCAGCCCCCGCACCGCCCGCAGCAGCGCCGCCGCCTCGTCCGCGTCCGGCACGGTCTCCATCGCCAGCACATCGGGTCCGGCCCCGGCCAGCACCTCAAGGCGCGGCCGATGGAACCGCTCCAGCTCGTCGACGCTCAGCCCGTACCGCCCCCGGTACTCGGAGCCGTCCGCGAGCATCGCCCCGTACGGCCCGACCGACGCGGCCACCCACAACGGCCGTACGATCCCCTCCTCCTGCGCCCGCCGCACCGCGTCCCGCCCCAGCTCGACGCTGAGCGCGAGCAACCGCGCGGCCTCCTCGTGTGCGATCCCGCGCTTGGCGAAGCCCTCGAACGTGGCCTGGTAGCTCGCGGTGATCGCGACGTCCGCGCCCGCCCTGAAGTACGCGAGGTGCGCGTCGCTGACCGCGTCGGGCCGGTCGGCCAGCAGCCGCGCCGACCACAGCTCGTCGCTCAGGTCGTGGCCGGCGGACGCCAGCTGGTTGGACATGCCGCCGTCGAGCACGACCGTCCCGGCGGCGAGGGCGTCGGCGAGGCTGGGGGAGTTGTCGCTGGTCATGCCCCGACGCTAGTCGACCCGGACCCGAACGACCGAGTGTGTCCACTGTATGAACAGATCGACCAGCATATGGACACCCGGTATACGATCACCCGACTCCCCGCCCGAACACACGCAGCAGCCCACCCGCCCGCACCCACGCACGTCCCCGGAACCGGAACCGCCATGACAGCCCCCAGTCCCATCGAGGCCGAGGAACCCACCCAGGCCCCGTCCGCTCCCCGCCGCACCTTCGGCCTGGCCACCGCGACCGCCCTGGTCATGGGCAACATCATCGGCGGCGGCATCTTCGCGCTGCCCGCCGCCGTGGCCCCGTACGGCACGGTCAGCCTGCTCGCCTTCGGTGTCCTGTCCGTCGCCGCCGTCCTGCTCGCCCTGCTCTTCGGCAAGCTGGCCCGGCGCAGCCCGGTCACCGGCGGTCTGTACGTCTACCCGCGCGACGCCTTCGGCCCCTTCGCCGGATTCCTCTCCGCATGGTCGTACTGGACGATGTGCTGGGTCAGCATCGCGGCACTGGCGGTCGCGGTCGTCGGCTACGTCGACGTACTGATCCCCCTGCACGGCAACCACGCCCTCGAAGGCGTCGCCGCCCTCGCCGCGCTCTGGCTGCCGGCCGTAGCGAACTTCGCCGGCACCCGCTGGGTCGGCGCGGTCCAGATCGTCTCGACCGTCCTGAAGTTCGTCCCGCTGCTCCTGGTCGCCACGGTCGGCCTGTTCTTCGTGAACACCCACAACTTCGGCCCGTTCAACGCGTCCGGCGACAGCGCCCCCGGCGCCCTGGCCGCCGCCGCGGCCCTGCTCCTCTACAGCTTCCTCGGTGTGGAGTCGGCCGCGGTCAGCGCGGGCGAGGTCGAGAACCCGGAGCGCACCGTCGGCCGCGCGAGTGTCCTCGGCACGCTCGCCTCCGCTCTGGTCTACCTCCTGGGCACGGTCGCCGTCTTCGGCCTGGTCCCGCACGACAAGCTGGTGAAGTCCGGCGCGCCCTTCGCCGACGCGGTGAACGCGATCACCGGCGGCGGCTGGGGCGGCACGGCGATCGCGCTGGTCGCCGTCGCCTCGATCGTCGGCTGCCTCAACGGCTGGATCCTGATGGCCGCGCAGATGCCGTACGCCGCCGCCCGCGACGGCCTCTTCCCGAAGCCGTTCGCGAAGGTCGGCAAGGGCGGGGTGCCCGGCTTCGGCGTCTGGGCGGTCGCCGTCCTCGGCACCCTCCTCATCGGCCTCAACTACACGGCGGGCCCGGACACCACGTTCCGCGTCCTGGTCCTCGTCACCACCTTCACCGGCTGCGTCCCGTACCTGCTCTCGGCCGCCGCCCAGCTCTACTGGCTCGCCCAGGGCACCCGGGACCGGGTCCGTCCGGCCGGCCTGGTCCGTGACCTGATCGTGGCCGCTCTCTCCTTCGCCTTCTCCTTCTGGCTGATCGCGGGCGCCGGCTACGCGGCCGTCTACCAGGGCGTGCTGTTCCTGTTCGCGGGGATCCCGGTGTACGTGTGGCTGCGGGGACGGCAGCCGGAGGAAGCCACCGCGTAACGGCGGCACGGCGCCCGCCACCGCCGCCACGCTCACCGCCCGGCTGTTCCGAAGGTTCCCGCACCGGCACCTGACGTGAGGCCGTCGAAGACGATGGCCAGCATCCGGTCCCGTACCTCCTTCGCCGGGCGGGCGCGTGAGGTGGCGACGAGCAAGGCGTACACCTCGGGCAGTTCGACGTCGCCCCGGACCGCACCGGCGTGTTGGGCGTTGCGGAGCAGGGTGCCGACGGCCCGACGCAGTCCGTCCGACGCCTGTACGGCAGCGCCGCCGTCCGCGCTGCCGGCGTCGAGCAGGGCCTCGGATATGGCGATCTTGCCTGCCGCGTCGGCGACGAGGTGGCTGAAGAAACCGAAGAACGCCGCGCCCGGGTCCGGGGCGCGAGAGAGCGCCTCGGCCTGCTCGCGCAGGCGGTCGAACCGCTGCACGAGGACGGCCTCCAGCAGCGCCGCCTTGGTGGGGAAGTGACGGAAGACCGTCGCGACGCCGACGCCGGCCAGGCGGGCCACCTCCTCGGTGGACGCCGACCGGCCGCCCTTGCCGAAGACCTGCTCGGCGACGTTCAGGATCCGCTCGCGGTTGGTGCGCGCGTCAGCGCGCAGCGGCCGTCCGCCGCTCGTCTCTCGGTTGCCTGGGGTGCTCATCGTGCTTTCACTCGTATCCCGCTATCCGAAGTCGCGACTCCGTATAATCGGAGTCCGCACTTCGGATGGTAATTCGCTGCCGGTGCGTGTCGGTGCCGACGACGGGAGGGTGTCATGACGCAGGTCCCCGGTCCGCGGGAGGTCTTCCTCGCGCTGGTGAACGGTGTCGCGGAGGGCCGGTGGAGCGAACTGCCCGAGCTGTACGCGGAACGGACGCACGTCGTGCACCCGTTCGATCCGCTCCGTGCTGCCGCCCTCCGTACCCGCGACGAACTGCGCGAACACTTCAGGCCGACCGGCTTCGGCCCCCTGCTCAACCGCCGGGCGGCCGACATCACGATCCATGAGACGACCGACCCCGAGGTCATCGTCGCCGAGTTCGAGTACCAGGGAACGGTCGAGGAGACCGGGGAACCCTTCGCACTGCCCGGCATCTTCGTGCTGCGGGTGCGCGACGGCCGGATCGTCAGCTCCCGTGACTACTTCGACCATGTCACCGCCGCCCGGGTCCGGGGGCAACTGGACACACTCGTCGCCGCCGTGCAGGCGAACAGCGCCGACGCCACCGCGGACCGAGGAGCGTGCCGACGCGGACCGGCGGACCGTTCAGACGCCCAGACCGCCCACGACGGTCGTCTCGCGGCCGGTGAACTCGCCGGTGAGCATCGGCATGGCGGCCGCGATCGCCTCCTTGGCCCCGGGTGACCGCAGGGACGCGTCGTGGTGTTCCTTCGACTCCCAGACCTCGGTGACCACGATCGTGTCCGGGTCGTCGGCGGCCAGACCCACCACGTAGCTCCGGCAGCCGAGCTCCCGGAGGCTCCCGGCCGCGGAGAGCAGGATCGCCACCACGTCGTCGTGCCTGCCGGGCCGGGTCCTCATCGAGCCGATGTAGCCGTAGGCCATGTCATGCCGCCTTCTTCGGGGGTGGGGGCGGCCGGGCCCCAAAAGGCGCCGGGCCGGCCCCCCCCGCCCCCCCCCCCCCCGGGCCCCCCCCCCCCCCCGGCCCCCTCAAAGTGGTACGCCATCCCCCCCCG